>NZ_CAJUBK010000006.1 GCF_910584465.1 uncultured Oscillibacter sp. | reverse complement strand
CCATGTCCGGCACCGGCGCGGAGCTGCTGGCCAACGAGAAGGTCCGGGAGGCGTATCTCGGCAGGAACGGATGAGCGACCCTACAAGCGAGGCCCGAAAGGGCCTCGCTTTTTTCGCGGCGGCGGGCGGAAAAATTTCAGGCTTCGCACATGAAAAAAAGACTAGACAAGGGGATAATAGTTTGATATAATCCGGGAAAAACGATTACGTGAGCATGTATCTGGCAAGAAAAACCAGGAAGCCCCGCCGCCGGCCCGTGGGGGCCGGGCGTTTGGGCCCCGGCGGGATACATGGGATCGATTTTGACAGGAGGCCGTTTCCATGGACGTGACAGCGATCGGTGAGATCTTGATCGACCTGACCCAGACCGGGGTCAATGAGGCCGGCGTGCCTCAATTCTCCGCGAACCCGGGAGGGGCCCCCGCCAACGTGGCGGTGGCGGCCTCCCGCCTGGGGGCGCGGACCGCCTTCCTGGGCAAGGTGGGCAGCGACGGCTTCGGCGCGTACCTCCGCCAGGTGCTGGAGGCCGACCACGTGGACGTCAAGGGCCTGCGCACGGGGGAGCGGCACACCTCCATGGCCATCGTCTCGGTGGACGAGGCCGGGGAGCGGAGCTTCCGCTTCATCCGGGGCGCGGACCGGGAGCTGCCGCCGGAGGGGGTGGATGAGGACGAGGTGCTGAAGAGCAAGATCCTGCACTTCGGCTCCGTCAGCCTGACGGCGGGCCTCTCCCGGAACGCCACGATCTTCGCCGCCCGCACGGCCCACCGCAATGGCGGGCTGGTGAGCTACGACCCCAATTACCGCCCCGCTCTCTGGGCCGACCCGGCCGAGGCGGCGGAGTGGATGACCATCCCCCTGCCGCTGGTGGACATCATCAAGCTGTCCGAGGAGGAGCTGCCCCTGCTCACCGGCACCACGGACCTGGAGGAGGGCAGCCGCGCCCTGGAGGCGCGGGGGATCCGCCTCATCATGATCACCCTGGGGAGCCGGGGCGCCTTCTGCCGCTGGCGGGGGGAGGGCTGGCACCAGCCCGGCTTCCCCGTCAAGGTGGCGGACACCAACGGCGCGGGGGACACCTTCCTGGGGGCCGTCCTCAGCCGCCTGTGCGCCCGGGGAGAAAAGCCCCTGGAGGGCCTGGCCCGGGCGGAGCTGAAGGACATCCTGGCCTTCGCCAACCGGGCGGCGGCCTTCACCTGCTCCCGGAGCGGGGCCATCCCCGCCATGCCTGCCCTGGAGGAATTGTTTGACAAGGAAGGAGCGCCCCGGCTGCCATGAGGACTTCCGTTTTCGACCGGCGCCTCGCCCGCCATTATGACGAGCTGAAGTGGCTCTACTGTGAGCTTTACCACGACGGCGAGGAGGCGTTCCGCCGCTTCGTCGAGATGCTCCGCGCCGCCTGGAGGGCCCGGAAAAAGCCCCTCCGGGACCAGGATGCTCTCCGGGAGGCCGACCCGGACTGGTACCGCCGCCGGGACCTCTTGGGCATGATGCTCTATGCCGACGCCTTCGCCGGGGACCTGAAGGGCGTGGAGGGCAAGCTGGACTACCTCCAGGAGTGCGGGGTGGATTACCTGCACCTGATGCCCCTGCTGGAGAGCCCGAAGGGCCGGAGCGACGGCGGCTACGCGGTCTCTGACTTCCGGAAGGTCCAGCCGGGCCTGGGGACCATGGAGGACCTGGAGGAGCTGGCGGATTCCTGCCGCCGGCGGGGGATCTGCCTGTGCCTGGACTTCGTGATGAACCACACCAGCGAGGACCACGCGTGGGCGAAGAAGGCCCGGGCCAATGAGCCGGGCTACCGGGACCGCTATTTCTTCTACGACGACTGGACCATCCCCCGGGAGTTCGAGAAGACGGTCCCCCAGGTGTTCCCCACCACCGCGCCGGGGAGCTTCACCCAGCTGGAGGACGGCCAGGTCGTCATGACGAACTTCTATCCCTACCAGTGGGATCTGAACTACGCGAACCCCGCGGTGTTCAACGACATGACGGAGAACCTCCTGTACCTGGCCGACCGCGGTCTGGACGTGATCCGGCTGGACGCGGTCCCCTATATCTGGAAGCAGCTGGGGACCCCCTGCCGGAACCTGCCCCAGGTACATACGCTGGTCCGGATGCTGCGCATGGCGGTGGAGGTGGTCTGCCCCGGCGTGCTGCTGCTGGGGGAGGTGGTGATGGAGCCCGCCAAGGTCGCCCCGTACTTCGGCACGCCGGAGAAGCCGGAGTGTCATATGCTCTATAATGTCACGACCATGGCCACCACGTGGCACACCCTGGCCACGGGGGACGTGTCCCTGCTCCGGCGGCAGATGGAGATCGTCTGCGGCCTGCCCAAGGAGTTTTTGTTCCTGAATTACCTCCGCTGCCACGACGACATCGGCTGGGGCCTGGATTACCCCTGGCTGAGGCAGAACTCCGGCACGGACGAGGTGGCGCACAAGAGATACCTCAACGACTATTTCACCGGCAGGGGCTACGGCAGCGACAGCCGGGGAGAGCTGTACAACGACGATCCCCGCCTGGGCGACGCCCGCCTCTGCGGCACCACCGCGTCCCTCTGCGGCATGGAGGCGGCGGAGGCCGAGGGCGACGCCTTCAAGCTGGAGCGGTCTGTCGCCTGCGACCTGACCCTCCACGCCTGGATGCTCTCTCAAAGCGGCATCCCCGTCGTCTACAGCGGCGACGAGGTGGGCCAGCTGAACGACTGGACCTACCAGGACGACCCCGACAAGCGGGAGGACAGCCGCTACATCCACCGGGGGGCCTTCCAATGGGATCTGGCGGAGCGCCGCGCCGACCCCGGGACCCGCCAGGGGAAGCTGTTCCAGGGCCTGCGGCGGCTGGAGTCCATCCGGGCGGCCGAGCCCTGCTTCGACGCCAAGGCCGACGTTTGGGTGGAGGAGAGCGGGAGCGTCCACGTGCTGGCCCTGTGCCGCCGGATGGGGGAGCGGGAGCTGGTCTGCCTGTTCAATTTCAGCTCCCGGTTCGTCCGCGCCCGCGTGGAGCGGGACGGCGCCTATACCGAGCTGATGTACGGCACGAGATACGACGGCCTCCGGGACGTGGAGCTGTGGCCGAACGGCTTCGCCTGGCTGCTGCGGGACTGAGGGAGCGTGAGGCCCTCGCGGAGCGTCAAGAAAGCAAGGAAGGACTTCTTCGACGGGGAGGAAGAGCGTCACGAGAGGGACCCGGGAAGGGCCCCTCTCGTTTTCGACGGATAAGGTCTCAGAACGTTCAGGAAAGCCCTGAAAACTTGTTCAGCCTGTCGAAAAGACGCTTTCGACAGGCTGAGAGGGCCCGCTCCCGGAAGGGGGCGGGCCCTCGGTCTGCCGAAAGAGCGGGGAGACCGAGCTGACGGGAGAGGAGGCCATGTGCCGGAGGCCCGGGAGGGGTCCCCGGCACCCTCCGCCTGGGCCTTCCCCGAAAGGGGATGGGCTTTTTTTATAAAAATTTAGGTAATCGATTAAATAATATTTGCAATAGTGCCGAAAAAGTGATATCCTATAAACATGGTGCCGGATGCTCCGGCGATACCACCACGATCAGAAAGGAAGTAGTCCCATATGAAACAGTTCAACTATACCATCACCGATCCTGTTGGCATCCACGCTCGTCCCGCGGGCATGCTGGCCAAGGCCGTCAAGGCGCTGGACAGCACGGTCACCATCACCAAGGCCGACGGCAGATCCGCCGCCGCCACCAAGCTGATGGCCGTCATGGGCCTGGGCGTCAAGACCGGCGAGACCATCACCTTCACCATCGAGGGCGGCGACGAGGAGGCCAGTGCCGCCGCTGTGGAGCAGTTCTGCAAGGATAACATGTAAGGCCGCTGGGAGGGTACAGCTATGCAAGTCGCAACCGGTAGATCCATCCTGAACGGCATCGCCATCGGTCCCCTGCGCATCTACAAAAAGAAGGAGACGGTGACCTCCGTCACCTCCAGCCTGACCCCGGAGGAGGAGTACTCCCGCTTCGACGCCGCCCGGATCAAGGCCCAGGAGCAGCTGGGCGTCCTCTATGACAAGGCCCTGGACGAGGTGGGCGTGGACAACGCCGCCATCTTCGAGATCCACCAGATGATGCTGGACGACGACGACTACCTGGACGCCGTCAAGGGCATCCTGGACACCCAGGGCGCTACCGCCGAGTATGCCGTCTCCACCACCGGCGAGAACTTCTCCGCTGCCTTCGCCGCCATGGAGGATGAGTACATGCGGGCCCGCGCCGCCGACGTGAAGGACATCTCCCGCCGGGTGGTCAACGTCCTGCTGGGCGCGGACGACGAGGACATGATGGCCGACCAGCCCGCCATCCTCGTGGCGGACGACCTGACCCCCAGTGAGACCGTGCAGCTGGACAAGAGCCGGCTCCTGGGCTTCATCACCCGGCACGGCTCCTCCAACAGCCACACCGCCATCCTGGCCCGCACCATGAACATCCCCGCCCTGGTGGGCGTGGACTTCCAGGACGACTGGGACGGCAAGCTGGCGATCATCGACGGTTATAACCACTGCGTCTACATCGAGCCCGCTCAGGAGCTCCTGGCCACCATGGAGGAGAAGCGGAGCGGCGACCTCAAGCAGCAGGCCCTGCTCCAGAGCCTGAAGAAGAAGCCCAACGTCACTCTGGACGGCAGGGAGATCAAGGTCTATGCCAACATCGGGAACGCCGGGGACGTGGGGCTGGTCCTCCAGAACGACGCCCAGGGCATCGGCCTGTTCCGCAGCGAGTTCATCTACCTGGACTCCCAGGACTACCCCAGCGAGGACCAGCAGTTCATGCTGTATAAGCGCGTCGTGGAGACCATGGCCGGGAAGAAGGTCATCATCCGGACCCTGGATATCGGCGCGGACAAGCAGGCGGACTACTTCGAGCTGGACAAGGAGGAGAACCCCGCCCTGGGCTACCGGGCCATCCGCATCTGCCTGACCCGGAAGGAGATCTTCAAGACCCAGCTCCGGGCCATCCTCCGGGCCAGCGCCTTCGGGACCGTGTCCATCATGTTCCCCATGATCATCTCCGTCCGGGAGGTCCGGGACGCCAAGGAGATCCTGGAGGAGTGCAAGGCCGAGCTCCAGGAGCGGGGCGTGGCCTTCGGGGACGTCGAGATCGGCATCATGGTGGAGACCCCCGCCGCCGTCATGATGGCCGACGAGCTGGCCGAGGAGGTGGAGTTCTTCTCCCTGGGCACCAACGACCTGACCCAGTACACCCTGGCCATCGACCGGCAGAACCCCAAGCTGGACAACTTCTATGACGCGCACCATCCCGCGGTCCTGCGCATGATCCGCCACACCATCGAGGCGGGCCACCGCCATGGCTGCTGGGTGGGCATCTGCGGCGAGCTGGGCGCGGACCAGACGCTGACGGAGACCTTCCTCCGTTACGGCGTGGATGAGCTGAGCGTCTCTCCCGCCTCGGTCCTGCCCCTGCGGAAGATCATCCGCAGCCTGGATCTGAGCAAGGAACAGGACGCGTGAAAAAGGCGGCAGGATCTGCCGTACAGAGCGCCGGACGCGTGACGCGTCCGGCGCTTTTTGCGAAACGGCCCGTCCGCTCCGGCGCGGTCCATGTTCTTTTGGCGGAAATGCCATTGTAATCCGGGGGATGTCAGGGTACAATGATACCCTGACGAAGATCGGAGGGCCGCCGGCGGCGCCGTCCGCACAGCGGGGGAGGATCCGGAGCGCCCCTTGCCGCGCGGCGCGGTCTCAAAGCGCCGTGAGCGCAGGAGCGGTCCTTCGTGCCGGGCCCCCGCCGGGCCCGCTGCGGCGCTTCGCGCACCGGCGGGCCAACGGACCGCCGGGGGGGAAGGGACCAATGTCCGTTCGGGCCGTGCCGGCGACATCGCAGGAGGAGGATATCCATATGAGCCAGAACCATCAGGAAGCGGCGGCGCAGTATGCGGGCGCGTTGAAGCGGGGCCGGAAAGCCTATAAAGAGGCCCTGGTCCAGGGGCACTACCCCTATCCCCAGGTCCTGGACGAGATCGTCAGCGATTACATGGTGGCGGGGCAGACGGAGCTGGGCGTCATGGAGATCCCCATCGACCAGATCGCCGGCACCAAGACGGCGGGCCGTCAGTCGGCGTTCTCGGCGGACTTCCTGCCGCTGCTGGACGCGGATACGGAGTTCGCCGGGAAGTGGATGTCCCTCTGCGAGGCCCATCTGGGGGACGAGGGCATCCGGGATCCCATCCGGTGCTATGAATACCTGGGCCGCTTCTACGTCCAGGAGGGCAACAAGCGGGTCAGCGTCCTGCGGAGCTACGACGCGGCCACCATCCCCGCCTATGTCATCCGCGTGATCCCCGCCTGGTCGGAGGCCCCGGCGGTGCTGGCCTATTACGACTTCATGCAGTCCTTCCCCAAGACGGGGCTGTACCGGGCCCGCTTCAGCCGGGTGGGCAGCTTCAATAAGCTCCAGAAGGCCCTGGGCTATGAGCCGGACCATGTCTGGACCGAGGACGAGCGGCGGCGCTTCGTCGCCGGGTATACCTACTTCCAGGAGCCCTTCCGGAAGCTGGGGGGCGGGGACCTGCCCATCACCACGGCGGACGCCATGCTGGTGTGGCTGAAGGTCTATGGGTTCGACGGCCTGTTCTCCATGTCCTCCGCCGAGCTGGCGAAGAGCGTCAAGGCCGTGTGGGCGGATGTGAAGGCCCTGTCCGAGCCCATCTCCGTCTGCACGGACGCGCCGGAGGCCAAGGAGAGCAGCCTCCTGGGCCGCATCTTCAAGCCGAAACAGCCCAGCCATTTGAACGTGGCCTTCATCAGCGACCAGCTGCCGGAGCAGAGCGACTGGGCCCGGGCCCACGACCTGGGCCGGGAGTACCTGGAGACCGTCATGGAGGACCGGGTGACCACCCAGACCTTTTACGGCGTCCACCCGGGCCGGGAGGCGGAAGCGGCCATGGAGGCCGCCATCGAGGGCGGCGCGCAGCTGATCCTGGCCGTCACGCCGCCGCTGATCGGCGCGTGCCGGAAGACGGCGGCGAAGCATCCGGAGGTCCGCATCCTGAACTGCTCCGTCTCCATGCCTTACGCCGGGGTCCGCACCTATTACGGCCGCATCTACGAGGCCAAGTATATCGCCGGGGCCATCGCCGGGGCCCTGAGCCGGGACGGCCGCATCGGCTATGTCGCCAGCAGCCCCATCTTCGGCGTCCCCGCCAGCATCAACGCCTTCGCCCTGGGGGCCCAGCTCACCGAGCCGGACGTGGAGATCCACGTCCGCTGGTCCTGCGTGGAGGAGGACGCCATGGGAGCCCTGGCGCGGGAGGGCGTGAGCCTGATCTCCAACCGGGACATCCCCACCCCGGACCGCATCCGGGAGCCCTGGGGCCTGTGCCGGGTGGAGGGCGGGCGGTTCCACTCCCTGGCCGCGCCGTACTGGCACTGGGGCAGCGTCTATACGAACCTGATCCGGGGCATCTTCAACGGCGGCTGGGAGGCCCTGGCCGCGCCGGAGGGCCAGGCGGTGAACTACTGGTGGGGCATGGACAGCCGGGCCACCGACATTTTGCTGGGGGAGGACCTCCCCGCCGGCATCCGGCGGTTGGCGGATATCCTCCGCCGGGGCATCGTCGACGGGAGCATCCGGCCCTTCCCGGACGCCACGCCGGAGGACATCCTGCACATGGACAGCCTCCTGGACTGCGTCCGGGGCAGCATCCCCCGCTATGAGGAGCTGCTGCCCATGGCCCGCCCCCTGGTCCGGCTCCAGGGGGTGTATCGGGACGCCATCCCGCCGGAGAAGGAGGATCCGATCTTGTGAAGCTCCTGCTGCTGTCCGACAAAGAGTGCGAGTATCTTTGGGACTACTACCAGCCGGGCCGCCTGAAGGACATCGATGTCATCTTGTCCTGCGGCGACCTGAGCTCCAAGTATCTGAGCTTTTTGGTGACCATGACGGGGAAGCCCCTGTTTTACGTCCATGGCAACCACGACAAGACCTATGACCTGCATCCGCCGGAGGGCTGCGAGTGCATCGAGGACCGGCTGGTGAACGTGCGGGGGCTCCGCATCCTGGGGCTGGGGGGGAGCATCCTGTACAGCGGCGGGCCGCACCAGTATACGGAGGCCCAGATGGCCTGGCGGATCCGCCGGCTGCGCCTGCGCCTTTGGCGGGCGGGGGGCGTGGACATCGTGGTCACCCATTCGCCCATGGAGGGGTACGGCGACGCCGAGGACTTCGCGCACCAAGGCTTCGCGAGCCTTCGGGAGCTGGTGGACAAGTACCATCCGCAGTACCTCGTCCATGGGCATGTACATGTCAACTATGGGTTCAACATCCCGCGGGTGCTGCACCGGGACGGGACCACGATCATCAATGCCTACGAGCGGTATGTCTTGGATCTGGACGACCCTCCCGGATAGGCGGGCGGAGGGCCGCTCCCTTATTAAGGGAGCGGCCCTCCGGATGTTCGCGGGGACGGCCGGCGGGCCGTCCGGTCAGCCTTTTGCGGGCCCCGCCTTTTTGCCGCGGACATGCAAGCACCCCTGGGGACAGGCGTCCACACAGGCCCCGCAGCGGATGCACTCCGCGGAGCGGGAGATCTCCTGCCGGGAGAGGGCCAGCGGACATGCCCGCTCACAGGCCATACAGGAGATGCACGAGTCCTCCTCCCAATGGATCTGCACGAGGCTGATCCGGTTGAACCAGCCGTAGACCGCTCCCAGGGGACACAGGTACTGGCAAAAGGGCCGGTAGGCTTTCAAAGAGAGCAGCACGATGCCAAGCAAGATCCCCAGCTTCCAGAGGAACAGGCCCCCGGCCTGGCCCCGCAGGGCTTCGTTCGCGCCGAGCAGGGGGAGCGCGCCGAGCAAGGTGCCGGAGGGGCACAGGTATTTGCAGAATGCCGGGACTTTCACGTATCCCCCGAACAGGAACATGGAGCCGGCGCCCACCAAGAGGATCAGCACCGCGTATTTCCCGTATTTCAGGATACGGTGGCAGGGCAGGCGCTTCACCTTTTTGAAGACGGGGATCTTGTGCAGCAGGTCCTGCGCCAGGCCGAAGGGGCACAGCCAGCCGCAGACGAAGCGGCCGAGCAGGCTCCCGAAAAGGAAGAGGACGCCCAGGGCGGCGAAGGGGATCTGGAAGCCCCTTTGGTTCAGCAGGGCCTGCAGGGCCCCGATGGGACATGCGGCGATGGCCCCGGGGCAGGAATAGCAGTTCAGCCCCGGCACACAGGCGTATTTCAGGCCGCCCCGGTAGATCTTCCCGTTCAGGAAACCGTACATATACCCGTTCGTCACGGCGGTGAAGAGCAGCTGTACGGCCAGCCGAAGTTTTTTCATCATAGCTCACCCGATCCCGATGCACTCCAGGCAGATCGTCACGGCCTTTTTCCAGACCACGGAAAATTGGCCCTGCGCCGCCCCGATGCCGAGGAAGACCGCCCCGGCCGCGACGCCCAGCATCCAGGCGTATGGCTTACGATCCTTCCAGGAGCCCATGTACGATCTCCTCCCAAGCCGATCTTTCTGCGGAACCGACGACGCCGCCCAGGTACATCCCCTCCCCGTCAAAAAAGAAGGTGGTGGGGACGCCACTCACGCTGGACAAGATCGCCCGGTCGATGGAGTCGTTGGCAAGCAGATGCGGATACGCCGCCCCGGTCTCCTGGACCAGGCTCTCCACGAGCGACTGGTCCTCGCCCTCCCGCACATCGCTGACGATGCCGATGATCTGGAACTCCGACCGGTCAAAGTCCGCCGCCAGCTCGCCGAGCCCCGGCATCTCGTTGAGGCAGGGGCCGCAGAAGGTGGCCCATACGTTGACCATGGTGAGCTTGGACTGGGAGAAGACGTCCTGCGAGACGGTGTTCCCCTCCAGGTCGGTGCCCTCGAAGGTGATGAAGATGGGAGCGGGCTCCTCCTCTCCCGAAGGCTCCGCCTCCGCGGGCTCCCCCTCCGGGGCGGAGGGCTCTCCGGCCGCGTCTACCTCGAGAGCGGGCTCGGCCGGCGCTGCGCCGCGGTCCCCGGCGCAGCCGCACAGCAGGACCAGCGACAGGGCCAGGGAGGCCAAGGATATCCTGCGCAGTTCGTTCATGTCAGATCCTCCGTTCGATAGCGTTTGCGCCGCCGCCGCCCGTTCCTCCGGCCGGCGGACGGTCCCTGCGGCATACCGCCCTGCATCCCCCGGCCCCGCGTCCGGCGGAGCGAAGCGGGGCGGAAGGCGAAGAGATCCCCGCCAGAGTGCAGTTTTCGGCAAAGCCGGAAACGGAACGGTGGCGGGGACCTCTGAGCTGGAGCAGGGTACGGGAGTCGAACCCGCCTCCACGGCTTGGGAAGCCGATGTACTACCGATGTACTAACCCTGCATAGACGCTGCTCGATCGTCACAACGCTGTCATTATAAACGGATCCCGGGGAAAAATCAAGTCTTTTTCCGCCGCGGCCTGAAATTTTTATCTCCGCCTGCGCGCCGGCCCCTGGGAAGGGACCTCCGGCCCGCCCCCTTCGGGGACAGGCCGGACCTTCCTCCTCGCGGGCCTGCGTCAGTCGGTGACGTAGGGCAGCAGGGCGATCTGACGGGCCCGCTTGATGGCCTCAGTCAGCTGGCGCTGATGCATGGCGCAGGTGCCGGTGGTCCTGCGGGGCAGGATCTTGGCCCGCTCAGAGATGAAGCGGCGCAGCTTGGCCGCATCCTTATAATCGATTTGCTCGCACTTCTCGGCGCAGAACTGGCAGACCTTGCGGCGCTTGCCCCGCGTCGGACGGGCGGGCCTGGATTCACGATCGAAAGCCATGGATGGTTCCTCCTTTTCAGAATGGCGTCAGGCCGGTCCTCCCGGACCGGGCGGCGCGTGTCCGGCGTCCGGAGGGCTCCGGACGCCTCGAGTCGAACTCAAAACGGCAGCTCGCCGTCTTCCTCGCCGATCTCGGCGAAATCAGACCCTCCTCCAAAACCGGAGGCGGACGGCCTCCCGGCAGCGGGAGCTCCGCCGGAGGGAGCGCCATAGGCGGGAGGCGCCCCGTAAGAAGAGCCGCCATACTCTCCGCCGCTGTCCCGCTTGGAGTCCCCGAAGTAGACGTTGTCCGCCACGACTTCGGCGCTGCGGCGCTTGCCGCCCTCCCGGTCGGTCCAGTCGCGGATCTGCAGCCGGCCCTCCACCACGGCCATGCGGCCCTTGGCGAAGTACTTGCTGACGAATTCCGCCGTGTTCCGCCAGGCCACCACGTCGATGAAGTCCGTCTCCTTCTCGCCGCCCTGGGACTTGAAGTCCCGGTCGCAGGCGATGGAGAAGGATGTGACGGCGGTGCCGCTCTGGGTGCGGCGCAGCTCGGGGTCACGGGTCAAACGGCCCATGATGATGATCTTGTTCAGCATCCCGGGGACCTCCTTACTCGCCCTTGCAGACGATCAGGGAACGCATGATGCCGTCGGTGATACCGAAAACGCGGTCCAGCTCCTTGGGGAAGGACGGCTCGCTGGTGAAGCTCATCAGCACGTAATAGCCATCGTTCTTATAGTCGATGGGATAGGCGAGACGGCGGGCGCCCCACTCCTCCACCTCGACGGCGGAACCATTCTGCTCGGCCAGGGTCTTGAACTTCGCCACCAGGGCGGCGATGTTTTCCTCCCCCTGTGCAGGGTCGATGATATACACGACCTCATAATTGGCAGAAACCTTTGCCATGTTTGCACCTCCTTTTGGACAAATGGCCCTCACCCTGCGGTGAGAGCAAGGATATGCCTGCGGCTGCAAGCCTTTTCATTATATCGGAATTTGGGGAAATGTCAAGGAAAAGTTTGCCCGTCCCCGGTAAGATCCCTTTGGGATCCTTTCGGCTGTCTTACAAAAGTGTAAGACACCGCCCCCGAACTGTAAGACAAAGCCATGGAATCCCGCGCCCGGGCCTGCTACAATAAGCGCATGACACAAGAGGAGGACACCGATCATGTCACTATTGGAAGTACAGCATCTGCAAAAGATCTACACCACCCGCTTCGGCGGGGCCCAGGTCACCGCCCTGGCCGACGTGAATTTCTCCGTGGAGCCCGGCGAGTACGTCGCCATCATGGGCGAGTCCGGCTCCGGCAAGACCACCTTGCTGAACATCCTGGCCGCTCTGGACCGCCCCACCGCCGGGGAGGTCTTCCTGGACGGCAAGGCCCTCTCTGACATCCGGGAGCGGGATCTGGCGGCGTTCCGCCGCTCCCACCTGGGCTTCGTGTTCCAGGACTTCAACCTCCTGGACACCTTCTCCCTCCAGGACAACATCTTCCTGCCCCTGGTCCTGGCGGGGAGGGACTACCGCGAGATGCACCGGAAGCTGGCGCCCATCGCCCGGCAGCTGGGCATCGAACAGCTCCTGACCAAGTACCCCTACGAGGTCTCCGGCGGGCAGAAGCAAAGGGCCGCCGTGGCCCGCGCCCTCATCACGGACCCCCAGCTGGTCCTGGCCGACGAGCCCACCGGCGCTTTGGACTCCCGGGCCTCCGACAACCTGCTGGAACTCTTCGGCGAGATCAACGAGAGCGGCCAGACCATCGTCATGGTCACCCACTCCGTCAAGGCCGCCAGCCACGCCGGGCGGGTCCTCTTCCTCCGGGACGGCCAGGTCTATCACCAGCTCTACCGGGGCGCTCAGACCGCCGAGGCCCAGTTCGCCAAGATCTCCGACACCCTGACGGTGCTGACGCAAGGCGGTGAGCCCCGTGCGTAGATCTGGTTTCTTCCCCCGCCTGGCCCTGGTCAACCTGGCCCGGAACGGACGGTTCTACGGCCCCTATCTCCTCTCGTGCATCGTCACGGCGGCGATGTATTACATCCTGCTCTACCTCTCCTATAACAGGGGCCTGGAGGACGTCCGGGGGGCCATGTACCTCAGATCCTTCGCCGGGGTGGGCTGCCTCGTGGCGGCGCTTTTATCGGCGGTGATGCTGCTCTACGCCAACAGCTTCGTCATGAAGCGCCGGCGGCGGGAGCTGGGGCTGTACAACATCCTGGGCCTGGAGAAGCGGCACGTCGCCCGGATGTGCGCCTGGGAGACGCTGCTCTGTGCCGCCGTGACCCTGGCGGGCGGCGTGCTCCTGGGCGTGCTGCTGTCCAAGGCCATCCTGCTCCTGCTGCTGAAGACCGCCCGCATCCCCGCCCAGTTCGGCATGGAGATCTCCTGGCGGGGCATCGCGGAGACAGCGGAGCTGTTCGGCGTGCTGTTCCTGCTGACCCTGGCCCGCAACCTCTGGCAAATCGGCCGGGCCAAGCCGGTGGAGCTGCTCCACAGCGCCTCCGCCGGGGAGCGGGAGCCCCGGACCAAGTGGCTGCTGGTGGTGCTGGGGGTGCTGACCCTGGGGGGCGGGTACGTCCTCGCCATCACCACGAAAAACCCCGTCGATGCCATGATGCTGTTTTTCTGCGCGGTGATCCTGGTCATCATCGGCACCTACTGCCTGTTCACCGCCGGGTCCATCGCCGTGCTGAAGCGCCTGCGCGCCGATCCCAAGTTCTACTACCGGACCCGGCACTTCACCGCCGTCTCCGGCCTGCTGTACCGCATGAAGCAGAACGCCGTGGGCCTTGCCAGCATCTGCATCCTGTCCACCATGGTGCTGGTGACGATCTCCACCACCATCGCCATGAACATCGGCCTGGAGGATTCCCTGAACGAGATGTTCCCCTACGACATCGAGTTCATCCAGGACCTGGAGCGCCAGCCGGGAGACCCCATGGAGCACATGGCGGAGGTCCACGCCGCCGCCGAGGCGTCCGGGGGCTACACCCAGTCCCGGTACTACACCCGCTATTGGTGCTACTGCGGCGTCCGGGGCAGCGAGATCTCCCTGAACCTGGACCAGGACTGTCTGCGCACGGAGGTACAGGTGGTGACGGCGGAGGACTACGGCCGCCTCACCGGGAACGATGTCATCCTGGCCCCGGACGAGGTCCTGGCCTATGCCCGGGGCCTGGGGGAGTTCCCGGCCGACTTCACCATCTCCGCCTTTTTCTCCGATGTGCCCGCAGGCGCCCTGGCGGCAGATGACAACAGAGCTGCGCTGTCCTTCCACGTCCGGGAGGAGATCGCGGAGACCATCCGCCACGCCGTCAACACCCTGCTGGGCAAGGAGGACTCGGAGCTGTTCCTGGTGGTGGCCGACAAGGAGACGGCGGAAACGATCATGGACCTGGATACCTCCCGCAGCGCCCGGCAGTTCCGGGTGCAGATGGACCTGGCCGGGAAGGACTACGGCGAAAAGCTGGCCCAGACGGAGCAGCTGGTCCTGGACCTGAGCCGGCGGGACGACGGCGTGGGCTTCACCAGCAAGCAGGAACAGGCCCAGGAGTATTACGCCATGTACGGCGGCTTCCTCTTCCTGGGGGTCTTCCTGGGGATCTTGTTCCTGCTGGCCACGGTGCTCATCATCTATTATAAGCAGATCTCCGAGGGCTACGAGGACCAGCGGCGCTACCTCATCCTCCGCCAGGTGGGCATGAGCGGCAGGGAGGTCAACGCCTCCATCCACAGCCAGATCCTGCTGGTGTTCTTCCTGCCCCTGGGAGCGGCGGCGGTCCATGTGTTCATGGCCTTCCCCATGCTCTCGAAGATGCTGGAGCTGTTCAACATCTATGACGTCAAGCTCTTCGTCCTCTGCACCTTGGGGACCCTGGCGGTCTTCTGCCTGATCTACGCCCTGGTCTTCCTGATGACGGCCCGGGCCTACAGCCGGATCGTCGGGGGGACGGAGCGGGACTGAGCCCCCCTCTTTTCAGGCCCCGCCGGAAGCCGCGCGCCCCGGCGGGGCCTGTTTCCCTGCCCGTATCCCCGGCCGCTGGCCGCCGTCCGGCCGGCCGTTCCCCGCTTCCTGCGCCGGTCTTTCCTGCGCCGGCATGGCCGCGGGGGATCCCCTGCCGGGGGGAGGCCCCGCCGCCCGGCCTCCGGCGTGGATGCAGATCCTTGGATCCTTACGGACCTGTAAGGTTTTGGACATGGTCTGGACATATCCTTGTGGTACGATCCTTATCACAGGATGGCCCCCGGAAAAATAACGAACGGCAACAAAACTGTATCCCTTTTGTAACGCCCTTTCCCCGGCGAAGGAGTATCCTGACAGGCAAAGGGACGCCCGGCCCGAAAAACTGCGGCCGGGGGCTTGACAAACTGTATCAACTGTATTATTATTGCTAATACGATAGTACAATGACACAGGAGGGAAATTTTTCAGATCCCTGAAGAATCTCCCGCTCCCATCCCGTAATATATGCAGACGAGAGAAACGAGGCCGAGTATGAAGATCTTGATCACATCTGATTGGTATATCCCCGCGGTGAACGGCGTGGTCACCTCCGTGAAGAACCTCCGGCGGGAGCTGGAGGCCCGGGGCCACGAGGTCCGGGTGCTGACCCTGTCCCAGGACCGCCATTCCTATGAGAAGGACGGCGTGACCTGCGTGGGCTCCGTGGCGGCGGGCCTGATCTACCCCGGCGCCCGGCTGCGGACCGCCCTGGCGGGCGGGCTCATCCGGGAGCTGGTGGGATGGGGCCCCGACGTGGTCCATTCCCAGTGCGAGTTCTCCACCTTCTTCCTGGCCCGGCGCATCGCCGAGGAGCTGGAGATCCCCCTGGTCCACACGTACCACACGGTCTATGAGGACTACACCCATTACTTCTCCCCCAGCGTCCACTTCGGCAGGAAGGCCGCCGCCGTCTTCACCCGCTGGGCGGCCTCCCACACGGACTGCCTGATCGCCCCCACGGCCAAGGTGCGGATGCTCCTCCAGGGCTACGGCGTGCAGAAGCCCGTCTTCGTGGTGCCCTCCGGCATCGACCTCAGGCACTTCCGGAGCGAGCCGGATCCCCTGCGGAGCGCGGTGCTCCGGGCCAGCCTGGACATCCCCCAGGACCGGACCGTCCTGGTCTTCGTTGGGCGCCTGGCCGAGGAGAAGCGGGTGGATGAGCTCCTCCGCTTCCGGGCGGACATGGGCCCCGGCGGCGTGACCCTCCTGCTGGTGGGCGACGGGCCGGACCGCGGGCGCCTGGAGGGCGTCGCGGCGGGCCTGGGCCTGGCGGCCCCGGACGTGGTCTTCGCGGGCATGGTCCCGGCGGAGCAGGTGGCGGACTGGTATCAGCTGGGCGATCTGTTCGTCAGCGCCTCCACCAGCGAGACCCAGGGCCTGACCTATGCCGAGGCCCTGGCGGCGGGGGTGCCGGTGCTGTGCCGGGCGGATCCCTGCCTGCTGGGCGTGGTCCGGGACGGCGAGAACGGCTGGCAGTACCGCAGTGAGGCGGACTTCCGGCAGAAGCTGGACACCTTCCTGGCCCAGCCCCATCACCGGGAGGCCATGGCCCGCTCCGCCCGGGAGACCGGGGAGGAATACTCTGCCCAGCGCTTCGCGGAGCGGGTGGAGGCCATCTACTTAGGACAGATCGAACGGAACGCATCGCGGAGGATACCGGCATGAACCAGACCATCGTCCCCATCGAGAAAAAGGCCCTGCAGATCGTGTCCGCCGCGGGCTTCGTGGTGTGCGTCGCGGTGGCGGTCTGGGGCTGGCAGACAGGGGTCCTGACCTCGCAGGAGAAGCTCCAGGAGCTGGTCGGCAAATGGGGCCCCGCCGGGGCCCTGCTCTTCACCGTCTTCCAGGCGGTGCAGGTGGTGGTCCCGGTCCTGCCGGGCGGCCTGGGGTGCCTGGTGGGCGTGATCTTGTTCGGCCCGCTGTGGGGCTTCGCCTACAATTACACCGGCATCTGCGTCGGCTCCCTGCTGGCCTTCGCCGTGTCCCGGAGCTGCGGGAGGCCCCTCCTGCACCTGCTCTTCTCGGAGAAGACCATCCAGAAGTACGACCACTGGACCGCGGAGCGGCACCGCTTTGCCCGGCTCTTCGCCCTGGCGATCTTCCTGCCGGTGGCGCCGGACGATTTCCTCTGCTATCTGGCGGGGACCACGGACATGAGCTGGCGGCAGTACACCACCATCATCCTCCTGGGCAAGCCCTTTGCCATCGCCCTGTACAGCCTGGGCCTGACGGCGGTCTGGCAGACGATCGTCCATTAAAAAATTTACCGTCATAGATCGACGGTCTTCGTGGGACCCTACTTTTGAAAAAGGCGTCAAAAAAAGCGGACGGCAGTCCGCTTGGTCAAGTGCGCCTCAGACCGGGGAAGATCGCTTCAAAAAAGGCGGACAGACCGTCCGCTTCGATTCGTGCGCCCAAAATGAGGGGCCATGGGATCCGGACCGGGACCGCCACGGCGTCCATGCCGCGGCGCCGGGAGAGGAGCCCGGTCCTTCCCCGGGGGCCGGATCGAAAAAACAGGCGGGCCGCAGGCCGGAAAAGCGCGGCGTCACAGCGGGCTGGGACCACTGCGGCAAGGAGGGAGCATGTCCATCTACATTTACGGCGGCGGAGAGAAGATCGTGGGCAAAAGCGGCGTGGGACAGGCCATCCGCCACCAGAGGGAGTGCCTGCGGCGCTCCGGCGTGTCCACCACGGACCACTGGACGAAGGACGCGGCCGCCGTCCATGTGAATACGGTCCTGCCGGACTCCGTGCTCGCCGCCCTGGGGGCCAAGCTCCGGCGGCGGAAGGTGGTCTGGTACGGCCACTCCACCATGGAGGACTTCCGCTCCTCCTTCAAGGGCTCGGACGCCCTGGCCCCGCTGTTCCGGCGGTGGATCACCTTCTGCTACGGCCTGGGGGACGTGGTGCTGACGCCCACGGAGTACTCCCGGAAGCTCATCGAGAGCTATGGATTGAAAAAACCGGTGTACAGCATCTCCAACGGCGTGGACACCGGGTTCTTCCGGCCCGACCCCGCCGCCCGCGCCGCCCTCCGGGCCCGGTACGGACTGGCGGAGGGGGAGAAGGTGGTGGTCTCCGTGGGACACATGATCGCCCGGAAGGGGATCGTGGAGTTCCTGGAGCTGGCCCGGCGGGTCTCGGGGGCGCGGTTCATCTGGTTCGGCTGGACGGACCCGAAGCTCATCCCCCGGGAGATCGCCCAGGCGGTCCGGGACGCGCCCGCCAATGTGATCTTCCCCGGCTACGTGGGCCGGGAGGAGCTGCGGGAGGCGTATCAGGGAGCGGACGTGTTCGCCTTCCTCAGCCGCGAGGAGACGGAGGGCATCGTGGTGCTGGAGGCCCTGGCCTGCGGCGTGCCCACGGTCCTGCGGGACATCCCGGTCTACGACGGCTGGCTGGAGGATGGGGAGAACGTATACAAAACGTCGGATAACGACGGATTTCAACGGATCGTTGAGGGACTGCTGGACGGATCTTTGCCGGACCTCACGGAAGCCGGGCGGGCCGTGGCGGAGTCCCGGAGCCTGGAGCAGGTGGGGAAGCGCCTGAAGGAGATCTATCTGGAGGAGCGGGTCCTCCCGCCCCTGCCGCAGGCCCTGCCCCGGAAGCTGCTGTTCTCGAAGGACGCGAGGCTCTGACCGGGCGCGGGGACCGGACGGCGGCGCAGGAGATCCAACGCCGGGAGGGGGAGGCCCCTCCCGGCGTTCCCTTCGTCTGGCATGGGAGCGGACGGGGATCCCCCTCATACAGCCGGCGCGGAGGCCGGCCGCGGCCCGGCAGGGCCTGCGCGCGGACCATGGGCCCGGACACGAGGCCGGGAAGGGGGCGTTCGCTCCTTTCCGGTCTCGCGGACTACAGCCGTTCGCTCTTGTCCCCGGCGTACCACATGTTGTAGGTCTGCCGGTATACCTTGGCGGTGCCCTCGGTGTGGCAGACCATCCGCACCCGGCGGGGCAGCTCATGCTCCGCCAGGAAGTCCATGATGGCCTTCAGCGCCACGCAGGCCGCCTGGGCCAGGGGGTAGCCGTAGACCCCGGTGGAGATCGAGGGGAAGTCCACGCTCTCGATGCCGTGCGCCTCCGCCAGCGTGAGGCAGGAGCGGTAGCAGGAGGCCAGCAGCGCCGCCTCCCCGTGGCCTCCGCCCCGCCAGATGGGGCCGGGGGTGTGGAGCACGTACTTCGCCGGGAGGCGGAAGCCCTCCGTCAGCTTGGCCTGCCCGGTCTCGCAGCCGTGGAGCGTCCGGCACCGGGCCAAAAGCTCCGGTCCGGCGGCGGCATGGATGGCCCCGTCCACGCCGCTGCCGCCCAGGAGGGTGGTGTTGGCGGCGTTGACGATGGCCTGGGCGTCGGATCGGGTGATGTCTCCGACGATGATGGAAAAGCGGTCCATAGGCGGATCCTCCGTATTCATGATCTCACTTCCTATCGTATCGTGGGATCTTGGCGGACGCAAGGAAAATTTTCCGGCCGATCGAAAATTTCCACTTGACTTTGCCGCAGCGTCAGCCCTTATACTTCCTTTTGTCAGGAGGGATGTCTATGGAATACACCGTGAAAGCCCTGGCGGAGCTGGCCGGGGTCACGCCCCGGACGCTCCGCTGGTACGACCGGCAGGGCCTCCTAAAACCCGGGAGGACCACGGAGGCGGGCTACCGCCTCTACGGGCCCGAAGAAGTGGACCGGCTCCAGACCATCCGGTTCTACCGGGAGCTGGGCCTGGGCCTCGCCTCCATCCGGGAGCTGATGGACGCTCCGGGGTTCGACCGCCTGGCGGCGCTGCAGAGCCACCTGGCGGAGTTGGAGTCCCGACGGGAGCGGCTGGACGCCCTGATCCTGACGGTGCGGAAGACCATCGAAGAGGCAGAAGGAGGGACGCGTATGTCCGATAAAGAGAAGTTCGAGGCGTTCAAGCGCCGGGCCGTAGAGGCCAACGAGGCGAAGTACGGCAGAGAGGTCCGGGAACGGTACGGCAGTCAGGAGGCGGACCGGAGCAATGAGAAGTTCCTCTCCCTGACGGAGGAGGAGCACGCGCGATGGGAGGCCCTGGAGGAGGAGATCCTGACGGCCCTCTCCGCCGCCGTCCGGGCGGGGGAGGCCCCGGCGGGGCCGGAGGGCCGGCGGATCGCGGGACTGCACCGCCGCTGGCTGTCCTATACCTGGGAGACGTATACGCCCCAGGCCCACCGGGGGCTGGGAGAGCTGTACACGGCGGATGAACGGTTCACCGCCTACTATGACCGGGAGGTCCCCGGCTGCGCCGCGTTCCTGCGGGACGCCATCCGGGCCTACACGGACTGAGCCAAAGGGCCCGCCGAAAGGCGGGCCCTCCGCTTGCCGAAAAAAGAGGCGGGCCGATCCGATGGGAAGGAAGGCCATGTGCGGGAGACCCAGGAGGGGCCTCCTGCACCGCTTGGATCATAAGTTTTCAGAACGGTTGCAGCGTTCTGAAAACTTGCTCAGCCTGTCGAAAAAACGTTTTCGACAGGCTGAGCGCCCGCCGAAAGGCGGGCCCTGAAAATTTTCCCCGCCGCTCAAACTTTCCGCCCCGCTCCTCCGTCTATACTACAGACGCTGCCCAGTGCCCAGGCGCCGGACCGGGGCGGCGCGATCCGTGAAAGGAAGGGACATCGATGTGACGAAGGAAGAGACCTTGATCCAATACCTGGTGGAGGACCAGGCCAGGTCCTACCGTCTGGCCTATAGCATCCTGCATGATCGGGAGGAGGCCCTGGACGCAGTGCAGACCGCCGTCTGCCGCGCCCTGGAGCGGCAGGACAGCCTCCGGGACCCGGGGGCCGTGAAGACCTGGTTCGGCCGCATTTTGACCAACGTTTGCAGAGATGCCCTCCGCCGGCGGGGCCGGGTGGTCCCCTTCCCGGAGGACGGGGAGGAGCCGGGCCGGGAGGACCCGGAACCGCCCGACGAGTCCCTGGCCCGGCGGGTGGACGCCCTGCCCCCGGAGGTGGGGACGGTCATCCGGCTGCGGTTTTATGAGGAACTGACCCTGAGGGAGATCGGCGAGGTCACCGGGCAGAATTTGAGCACAGTGAAGAGCCGCCTGTACGCGGGATTGAAAAAGCTCCGCGTCGCCATGGAAGGAGAACGATGATGAACGACTTCAAGCATGCCAAAGAGGCTTATGACGCCACCCCCATCCCCGCCGAACTGTCGGAGCGGGTCCAGGCGGGGATCCGGGAGGGCCGGGCCCGCTATCGGGCCCGCCGGGGCCGGGCGGCCCGCCGGTGGATGACCGCCGCCGCCTGCTTCGTCCTGACGCTGGCGGGACTGAACCTGTCCCCGACGCTGGCGAGAGCCGCCGCCGAGGTCCCCGTCCTCGGCGGGCTGTTCCGGGTGCTGACCTTCGCCGACTACGATAAGAGCGAGGGCGGTATCCACTACGATGTCTCCGTCCCCCAGGTGGAGGCGGAGGGCGGGCTGGCCCAGCGGGTCAACGCCGCCATCCAGGAGAAGGTGGACGCCCACCTGGCCCGCGCCCGGCAGGATTGGGCGGACTATCAGGAGGCGTTCTTCGCCACCGGCGGCACCGAGGAGGAATGGGGCGGCCGGGAGATGGACGTCTTCGTGGACTACGAGATCAAGAGCCAGTCGGAGACCCGAGTGTCCTTCGTCGTGACCCTGGCCGAGGGCTGGGTGACCTCCATGGAGGAGCAGTACTACTACAACCTGGATCTTTCGGAGGACCGGGACCTGACGCTCCGGGACCTCCTGGGAGAGGACTGGGTGGACGTGTGCAACGCCGCTATCCGGGAAAAGATCGGCGAGAGCGTGGACGAGGAGGGCTTCACCTTCTTCTTCGCGCCGGAGGAAGGCGGCTTCACCACCGTGGACGAGACCACGGGCTTCTATGTCCGGGACGACGGGACGGTCGTGGTGTGCTTCCCCAGGTACAGCATCGCCGCCGGAGCGGCGGGGATCCCGGAGTTCCCCATCATCTGACGAAAAGAGGCCGTCCCGATAAGGGACGGCCTTTTGAGATCCCTCCCGGCGGAGGGTATCATCCCCGCCCATCCCGGACAAGCTAAGCAGGAGGTGATGGGATGGACTCTATTTGGACGAAAACAGCGCAGCTGCCGGAGTTCGAGCCCCTGACCGGGGACCTGAGGACCGGCGTCCTCATCGTGGGCGGCGGGATGGCGGGGCTGCTCTGCGCCTATTGGCTGGCCCAGGCGGGAGTGGACTACGCCCTGGTGGAGGCGGACCGGATCTGCAGAGGCACGACGAAAAACACCACGGCCAAGATCACCAGCCAGCACGGCCTGATCTATGCCAGGCTCCTGCGGGAGTTCGGCGCGGAGAAGGCCCGGCTCTACCTGGAGGCGAACCAGGCGGCGCTGGAGCGCTACCGGACCCTGTGCCGGGGCATCGACTGCGATTTCGAGGAGCGGGACGCCTACGTCTATTCGCTGACGGACCGCCGGAAGCTGGACCGGGAGCTGGAGGCGTTGTCCCGCCTGGGCTTCCCGGCGGAGCTGGTACCGGACCCGCCCCTGCCGTTCCCCACGGCGGGCGCGGTGAAGTTCCCGGACCAGGCCCAGTTCCACCCCCTGAAGTTCGCCGCCGCCATCGCCAAGGGCCTCCGCATCTTCGAGCACACCAAGGTCCTGGAGCTGGGCCCCGGCAAGGCCGTCACCAACGGCGGGACGGTCACGGCGGACAAGATCGTCATCGCCACCCATTTCCCCCTGCTGAACAAGCACGGCGGCTATTTCCTCAAGCTCTACCAGAGCCGTTCCTACGTCCTGGCCCTGGAGGGCGCCCCGGCGGCGGGGGGCATGTACGTGGACGAGAGCGGCCGGGGCCTTTCCCTCCGGGACTATGGGGGGTATCTCCTCTTGGGCGGCGGCGGACACCGGACCGGGAAGCCGGGGGGCGGCTGGCTGGAGCTGGAGGGGACCGTCCAGGCCCTTTGGCCCCAGGCCCGGACCGCCGCCCGCTGGGCGGCCCAGGACTGCATGAGCCTGGACGGCGTGCCCTACGTGGGGCGGTACTCCCGGCGCACGCCGGACCTCTATGCCGTCTCGGGGGCCAACAAGTGGGGGATGACCGGCTCCATGGCGGCGGCGTCGCTGCTGACGGACCTGATCTTGGGAAGGGAGGATCCCTATGAGGACTTGTTCTGTCCCTCCCGGACGGTCCTCCGGCCCCAGCTGGCGGTGAACCTGCTGGAGTCCACCCTGGGACTGCTGACGCCCACGGCGCCCCGGTGCCCGCACATGGGCTGCGCGCTGAAGTACGACGCACAGGAGCACAGCTGGGACTGCCCCTGCCACGGCTCCCGCTTCGGGGAGGACGGGAGGCTGATCGAGGGCCCGGCCACGGATGACAAGCGGATGTAGGGACAGGCCCGGGCGGGGCGGACAGGACGCCTTTCGCGTGGGGGGGACCTCCCTCTGTGCGGACGGGGCCGCCTGGGCCCGGCTTTGAGGACTGGGAAGACGCATCCCAAAAACAGTGAGCTCCCCGCCGGGACGGGGAGGGGAAGGACGGCAACTATGACAGTAGATCCCAGGAAAGCGGCCATCATCGGCTGCGG
Source organism: uncultured Oscillibacter sp. (assembly GCF_910584465.1). Lineage (GTDB taxonomy): Bacteria > Bacillota > Clostridia > Oscillospirales > Oscillospiraceae > Oscillibacter. The sequence continues at coordinate 43,929 of NZ_CAJUBK010000006.1, read as the reverse complement.
ACAGGTAGGCGCGTCGATCGCCTTCCGCTTTTTGCAGCAGGGGCTTTTCTCCCGTCTGGTGCTGCTGGACGCGAAGCGGGAGAAAGCGGAAGGGGAGGCCATGGACCTGCGGGACGGCCTGCCTTACGGCGCGGCGATGGAGATCGCCGCCGGAGGCTACGACGATATCGCGGACAGCGCCTTGGTGGTCATCACCGCCGGGGCGAACCAGAAGCCGGGGGAGACCCGGCTGGACCTGATCGGGAAGAACACGGCGATCTTGCGTTCGGTGATGCGGGAGATCGGGGCGCGGGAATTCGGCGGCGTGCTGCTGGTGGTGTCGAACCCGGTGGACGTGCTGACCTATGCGGCATGGAAGCTGTCGGGGTATCCCCGGGAGCGGGTGATCGGCTCCGGCACGGTGCTGGACACAGGGCGGCTGAAGCAGCTCCTGGGCGCGGAGCTGAAGGTGGACAGCCGGAACGTCCACACGTTCATCATCGGGGAGCACGGGGACAGCGAGCTGGCGGTCTGGAGCGAGGCCAATGTGTCGGGGCTGGACCTGGAGGATTTCAGCTGTGCGCGAGGCCGGTGCCTCGGAGCGGAGGACCGGGAGCGGCTGTACAAGGAGGTCCGGGACAGCGCCTATCAGATCATCCAGCGGAAAGGGGCCACGTACTACGGCATCGCCATGGCGGTGGGCCGGATCGCGGAGGCGATCGTGAAGGACGAGCACGCGGTGCTGCCGGTGTCGGCGGTGCTGGAGGGGGAGTACGGGCTGGAGGGCCTGGCACTGAGCGTGCCGTCCATCGTCAGCCGGGAGGGGCTCCAGGAGATCTTGGAGATGCCCCTGAGCGAGGACGAGCGGAAAGCGCTGGGGGCCTCGGCGGAGCAGATGCGGGAGGCGATCGATACACTGGAGCTGTGAGGGTGTGGGGACGCCGGCCGGGGGACGGCCGGCGTCTTCGCCCCGCTGTCTATTTGGCGGAGGCGTTGGCTTTAGCGGCCGGGCCGTCCTGGAGCCCCTCCCGGAGCTTCTCCAGCGCCCGTTTCTCGATGCGGGACACATAGCTCCGGGAGATGCCGAAGGAGACGGCGATCTCCCGCTGGGTCAGGGGCATAGTGCCGCCCAGGCCGTAGCGGAGGCGGACGATCTCGGCCTCCCGTGAGGTGAGGCGCTCCCGGACCAGCTTGTGGAGCCGCAGGGCATTGTCCCGGTCGTGGAGGTCCTCCAGCATCGTGTCGTCCACCCCGACGATGTCCATGAGCTGGAGGGCGTTGCCGTCCTTGTCGGTGTCGATGGAGTCGGAGAGGGAGACCTCCCCCTGGAGCTTCTTCTGGCCCCGGAAGTACATGAGGATCTCATTTTCGATGCACCGGGCGGCATAAGTGGCAAGGCGGGCGCCCTTCGCGGGGTCGAAGCTGGAGATGCCCTTGATGAGCCCGATGGTGCCGATGGAGATCAGGTCCTCCTGGTCCCCGTTCTGGGTGTAGTATTTCTTGATGATATGCGCCACCAGCCGCAGGTTCCGTTCGATGAGCACCTGCCGGGCCTCCGGGTCCCCTTGGGCGTACTTCTCCAGCCACTCCCGCTCCTCGGCGGCGGTCAGGGGCTTGGGGAAAGACCCGCCCCCGGAGAGGCGCAGGGAGAACAGCAGGGTATTGGCGAACATCAACAGTGCGGCAGACAGCATGAGACCTCCTCGCCGGGGCGCGGGGCCCCGGCCGCCGCTTTCCCGGCTGGCGGCGGACCGGATTCGGAGGCGGGGGAGCCCGGCCTCTCCCTCCAGCCTATGAAGGCCGGGGAAGTCCCTATGCGGCCTTTGCGTTTGCCGGGGAAGTGTGGTATACTGTCCCAAACGACGAGGGGAGGCGGCGGCATGGGCTGGACGGTCTACATCCTCCGCTGCGGGGACGGGAGCCTTTACACCGGCTGCACCAACGACCTGCCCCGGCGGCTGGGCGCGCACCAGAGCGGCCGGGGGGCCAAGTACACCCGGAGCCGCCCTCCGGTGGAGCTGGTCTACCGGGAGGCGGCGGCGGATAAGTCCGCCGCCCTCCGGCGGGAGGCCGCGATCAAGCGCCTGGACCGCCGGAAAAAGCTGGCGCTGATCGAGGGAGGGGTGCCGGATGGAGATCCGGGAGCTCAGGGAGACGGATGACCGCCTGGCCGTCAGCCGCATCTGCGAGGAGAGCTGGAGATATGCTTACAGGGGCATCGTCCCCCGATCTTACCTGGACGGCATCCCCGCCGGACTCTGGGCGGCGGACCTGGACCAGGGAGGACGGCGGAGCCTGGTGCTGGAGGAGGACTGCCGGGCCCGGCGCTCCTATGAAAAAGTCGGGTCCGCCCCCACTGGGGATCTGACGGGCCACGAGATCGGCGGGAAGCCCCTCCGGGGATCGCTGTACTGCCGCCGTGCCGGATAACGAGGACGCCCCGGGGCTGCCTGATCCCCGGGGCGTCCCCCTATCCTAAAGAGGTGTGTCTGGAGAGCGTTTTTATAACGGGAGGGTCATCCCTCCGCGCCTCTGTGCCCGTGACAGCCGCCGCAGGCGGCGCAGTCGCCGTCACAGTGCCCGCCCCGCTTATGGCTCCGCCACAGGGACCGGACGGCCAGCGACACGATGACGGCCAGGGCCAGGATCACAACGGCATTGCCGATCAGCTCGTTCATCGGGGCCTCCTCACGACCGCATGGCGGCCACGGAGGTCAGGCGGCGGTGCTCCGCCTCGCCCTGCTGGCCCTTGCGGGCCAGCAGGTACACCATGCCCGCCAGCAGGGCCAGCGCCGCGGCGGTGCCCAGTCCGAAGCTGGCCTCGCCGGTGACCAGCCCGCCCAGCTGGAACACGATCAGGGACACCGCGTAGGCGAAGCCGCACATGTAACCGATCGCCGCGGCGGTCCATTTGGCGTTGTTCATCTCCCGCTTGATGGCGCCCATGGCGGCGAAGCAGGGGGCGCAGAGGAGGTTGAAGATTATGAAGCTGTACGCGGCCATGGCGCCGAAGTCCGCGCTCACGGCGGCGTAGATGCCGCTGGCGTCCTCCATCAGGTCCGCCTCCCCGGTGTAGTGGTAGGCCACGCCGAAGAAGTTGACCACCTCCTCCTTGGCAATCAGGCCGGTGAAGGTGGCGGTAGCGGCCTTCCAGGCCATATCGCCCACCCAGCCCAGCGGGGCGAAGAGGATGGCGGCGCCGCTGCCGATGGCAGCCAGCAGGGAGTCGTTGTTATCCTCCACGGCCTGGAGCGCCCCGTCCACGACGCCGTAGCCCATGAGGGCCCAGAGGACGATGGAGCTCAGGAGGATGACGGTCCCCGCCCGCTTGATGAAGGACCATCCCCGCTCCCAGGTGGCCCGGAGCACATTGCCCATGGAGGGCGCGTGATAGGCGGGCAGCTCCATGACGAAGGGCGCGGGCTCCCCGGCGAAGGCTTTGAACTTTTTGAGCATGATGCCGGAGATCACGACCGCGGCGACGCCGATGAAGAAGGCGGAGACGGACACCAGCACGGATCCGCCGAACACCGCGCCCGCGAACAGGCCGATGATGGGCATCTTGGCCCCGCAGGGGATGAAGCCGGTGGTCATGATGGTCATCTTCCGGTCCCGGTCCTGCTCGATGGTCCGGGAGGCCAGGATGCCGGGGACGCCGCAGCCGGTGGCCACCAGCATGGGGATGAAGCTCTTGCCGGAGAGGCCGAAGCGGCGGAAGATGCGGTCCATGATGAAGGCGACCCGGGCCATGTAGCCCACGTCCTCCAGGATGGCCAGCAGGAAGAACAGCACCAGCATCTGCGGCACGAACCCCAGCACCGCGCCTACGCCGGCCACGATGCCGTCCTGGATTAGGCCGTACAGCACGCTGCCTTCGGTCACGCTCAGCGCGCCCAGGAGGCGGTCGAACAGGCCGGGGACCCACTCGCCGAAGAGGACGTCGTTGGCCCAGTCGGTCCCGGCGGTGCCGATGGAGATGGGGATCTCCGCCTCTCCGACGGTCAGCGTGAGACCGCCCATGGCGATGGCGTAGATGCAGGACATGACCGCCGCGAAGATCGGCAGGGCCAGGACCCGGTGGGTGACGATCCGGTCGATCTTGTCGGAGGCGGACAGGCTGCCCTTTGCCGCTCCCTTTCTCACGGCCTTGGCCACGACGGAGCTGATGTAGGAGTACCGCTGGTCGGTGATGATGCTTTCCGCGTCGTCGTCCAGCTCCTCCTCACAGCCGGCGATATGCCCCTCCAGATGGGCCTTCAGGCCGGGGTCGAGGTCCAGCTCCTCCAGGACCTTCTCGTCCCGCTCGAAGAGCTTGACCGCGTACCAGCGGAGGTAACGCGCGTCCGCCTTGCCCTGGATGGATCCCTCGATGTGGGCCAGGGCGCGCTCCACGCTGCCGGTGAAGACACGGGGCGGCTCCCCGGCCTCCTTCGCCCGGGCCGCGGCGACGGCCCGCTCCGCGGCCTCCATGCCGCCCTCGCCCTTCAGGGCGCTCATCTCCACCACTTCACAGCCCAGGGCCTTGCCCAGCTTTTCGAGGTCGATCCGGACGCCGCCCTTGCGCACCAGGTCGATCATGTTCACGGCGACGACCACGGGCAGGCCCAGCTCGATCAGCTGTGTGGTCAGGTAGAGGTTCCGCTCGATGTTGGTCCCGTCCACGATGTTGAGGATGGCGTCGGGCTCCTCGTTCACCAGGTAGCCCCGGGCCACCACCTCCTCCAGGGTGTAAGGGGAGAGGGAGTAGATGCCGGGCAGATCCTGGATGACCACGTCCTTATGGCCCTTGAGCCTGCCCTCCTTCTTCTCCACGGTGACGCCGGGCCAGTTGCCCACGTATTGGCTGGAGCCGGTCAGGCTGTTGAACAGGGTGGTCTTGCCGCAGTTCGGGTTGCCCGCCAGCGCGATCTTGATGTCCATAGCTCCTCATGTCCTCCATTCCTTTTTGAGTTGGCCAAGACTAACTCCCGGCCCGAAAAAATAGAGGCGGTTCAGACGACCTCTATCATCTCCGCGTCGGCTTTCCGCACGGACAATTCATAGCCCCGGACGTTCAGCTCCATGGGGTCGCCCAGGGGGGCCAGCTTCCGCACGAAGATCTCCACGCCCTTGGTGATGCCCATGTCCATGATGCGGCGCTTCACCGGGCCCCCTCCATGGAGCCGGACCACCGTGACGGTCTGGCCTGTTTTGGCGTCCTTCAATGTCTTCATCCTGTCTCCTCCTCAGATCATGATGCGGTTGGCCATGCTCCGGTCCAGCGCGACCCGGCTGTCCTTCACCTGGAGGATCAGGTCCCCTCGGATCTCGCTGACGACCGTGATATCGCCGCCTGTCACGAAGCCCAGCTCCGCCAGGTGCTGGCGGACCTCGTCCCTGCCGGTGATCTTGCGGATGGTGACGGTCTCGCCCGTCCTTGCCATGGAAAGCGGCATCATAGTATGACCTCCGATCGGTATGGAATGGGAGTTAGCGTCAGTTAACTCCTTCCTACAGCTCCGGAGTTTACCACGACTAACTCCTGTTGTCAAGAGATTTTTCCCCATCGTCGAAAATTTTTTTCAGGCCCCGCCGGGAGGGCCGCGGCGGGGCAAAAGGAAAAACATGGAACCTTTTGGATGAGATCGTCTGGCATTTTTAAATAAAGTTTGAATTTTTTGCCCGGATGATTGCAATATGGAAATGAGTGTCCTATACTGATCTTTACTAAGATCTATCCAGATCTGGGAGATCCGACCGGCGCGGGACACATGTCCGCCGGGGAAAGGAGTATCACGATGAAGGTCTTGGTCCTTTCAGATTCACATGGGAACATCTCCAACATGCTCCAGGCGGTGGAGCGGGAAACGCCCCGGATGATCCTCCACCTGGGGGACTGCTGGCGGGATGGGGAACGGCTCCACGACCGCTACCCGGACCTGCCCTTCGAGCAGGTCCCCGGCAACTGTGACTTCCGGGCCTTCCAGCCGGCGGAGCAGGTGCTGTCCCTGGGGGACAAACGGGTGCTGATGTGCCACGGACATACCTACGGCGTCAAGCAGTCCCTGACGGCGGCGGGCTCGGCGGCGAAGGAGAAGGATCTGGATCTCTTCCTCTTCGGCCACACCCACAAGCCCCTGGTGGATATGCGGGGGAAGACGCTGTTCCTGAACCCCGGCAGCATCGGGGATTATTCCCGCCCTACTTACGGCATCGTGACCCTGGAAAACGGGAAGCTGGATGTGCGGACGGCGCTGCTTCGGAGCTGAAAGGGGAAAACGGATTTAAAGATACTTTATAAAAGTAAGGACGATAAAAGGAGGCGCGAAGGGGAGGAGTGGTGTGCGGGTGAAGCGCTGTATCGCGGCGGCCGGGATCGTATAAAATAACGTCAAATGACAAAGGAGAAGATCTTATGACGATCCCGGATCCAACAAAGAGCTATCCCAGGGGGAACGACTGCCAGACGATCTATTTGAAGGAGGCCGTCCAAGGCCCGAACGTCGAGGTCGGCGACTTCACGATCTATAATGACTTCGTCCACGACCCCAGGGACTTCCAGAAGAACAACGTCCTCTACCATTACCCCGTCAACGGCGACAAGCTGACCGTCGGGAAGTTCTGCTCCATCGCCTGCGGGGCGAAGTTCCTGATGACCAGTGCCAACCATGCCATGGGCTCTCTGTCCACCTACGTGTTCCCCATCTTTTATGAGGAGTGGGGCCACGGGATGGAGGTGACGGAAGCCTGGGACAAGCGGGGAGACATCGTCATCGGCAACGACGTATGGATCGGCTATGAGGCGGTCATCCTCTCCGGCGTGACCATCGGCGACGGGGCCATCGTCGGCGCCCGGTCCGTGGTGACGAGGGACGTGCCGCCCTATACCATCGTGGGCGGGGTCCCGGCGAGGCCCATCCGGCGGCGGTTCGGCCAGGAGACCATCGACGCGCTTTTGGAGCTGAGATGGTGGGACTGGCCCCTGGAGAAGCTGTCGAAAAACATCCGGGCCATCCAGCACGGGGATCTGGAGGCCCTGCTGAGATAGGTGTGGATCCCCCCTTGGAACGGTGGAACGGGAGCGCTGTGATCACACAGCGCTCCCGTCCTTCGATCCCGTCGGGGCTTTATAAGACCTCATAGTCCACGGCCGTCCGGTCCTCCCGGATGGACTTGCACAGGGCGGAGACCGCCTGGTGCCGGGGATCGTCCTTATAGATCTCCAGGTCCTCGAGGCTCCGGAACTCGCTGACCAGGACGGCGTCATAGTTCCCCGGGGCCACGTTCCGGCCCACCTCGCTCCGCAGGAGCTGGGGGATGACCCCCTGCAGGGCCTGGAGGCCGCGGAGGAACTCCTCCTGCTCCGCCTCGGTGCCGGGGCGGAACTTCCACATGACGATGTGACGGATCATGACGGCCTCCTGTTCACTTGCCGGTCTTCCGCTTGTACGCCTCGATGCCCAGGCCCAGCAGCTCGATGGCCCGGGCCAGCTCGGCGGGAGCGGTGACGTAGGCGATGCGGATCTCGTTCCGGCCCTTGCCGGGGGTGGCGTAGAAGCCCTCGCCGGGGGCGTACATGACGGTCTCGCCGTGGTCCTCGAACTCCTCCAGGAGGAAGTACTGCAGCTTCTCCGCGTCGTCCACCGGCAGGGTCGCCATGATGTAGAACGCGCCCTCCGGGGAGCTGTGGGTGACGCCGGGGAGCTTGGCCAGGGCGGCCACCAGGGCGTCCTTCCGCCGGGCGTACTCGTCCCGGACGGCGGACAGGTAGTCCGGGGTCATGGCCTTATACATGGCGGCGGCGCCCACCTGGTCCAGCGTGGCGGCGCACAGGCGCCCCTGGCAGATCTTCATGGCGAGCTCCATGAACCGCTTGTTCCGGGAGATCAGCGCGCCCACCCGGGCGCCGCAGGAGGAGAACCGCTTGGAGATGGAGTCGGTGACGATGATGTTCTCCGCCGCGTCCTCGAACTCCAGCAGGGAGCTGAGCTTCTTCCCGGAGTAGATGATCTCCCGATAGACCTCGTCGCTGATGAGGAAGAGGCCGTGCTCCTTGCAGATGTCCACCAGGACCCGCTGCTCCTCGTGGGTGAGGACCGCGCCGGTGGGGTTGCCGGGGTTGGTGATCATGATGGCCTTGGTGTGTCCGCCGATCAGGGGCTCGATCTTCTCCCGGCGGGCGTAGCGGTAGCCTTCCTCGGACGAGGTGGGGATGGGGACGATCTTCCCGCCGGTGACGCCGATGAAGGTGTCATAGTTGGGGTAGAAGGGCTCCGGGACCAGGACCTCGTCCCCGTCGTCCAGGATGCAGGCGGCGGCCAGCTGGAGGGCCTCGCTGCCGCCGTAAGTGGCCAGGATGTCCTCCAGCGCCAGGGAGACGCCGAACCCCTGATAATAGTCCCGCACGGCCTCCAGGTACACGTCCACGCCGGCGGCGGGAGCGTAGGCCAGGACGGAGTCGCTGAAGCCCCGCACGGCGTCGAAGAATGCCTTGGGAGTCTCCACGTCAGGCTGTCCGATGTTCAGGTGGAGGACACGCCGGCCCGCTGCCTCCGCCGCCACCACATAGGGGTGGAATTTCCGGATGGGGGAGAGGCTGCAAGCCTCGCATCTGCTGGAAAACTTCATCCTTTTCGCCTCCTTGGGGCTTTCGATCGTTCGTTTTACGCAGGGTGCGTATTGTCTTATTGTAGCATCTCCGCGTCCCATGTCAAACGCTTTTCGGAAAATCGTCGTTTTGCCCTAGACGGCGGGAAGGGCCGGGGCGGGGGCTGGGCAAACTGCGCAAAGGCGGCGGAGCTCCCCGGGGACAGGCGGGACGCTCCGCCGCCGGGGGCCCCGATCCCCCGGGGGAGCGGCCCAAAAAAGTTGGGGGAAATTTTGAAAAGATGGTTGACATTTGGGGACAGGCTACTATAATAAGGGCCAGCATGATAGAGGCGCGGAAGTCAAGAGTACGCCTCCCCAAGGTTCAGGAACCGGGGAGGGGGGAAGGGGCTTCCGCCGAGGTCTCGGTCATCCCGCCTGAGGGATCCGGGGCCGGGCCGCGGTGAGAACATCCCGCGGACTGTCACCTCTTCGGAGGTGGAGCGCTGTCGTGGATCCGTCCGGTCCGTGTGTACGGTATGGAGTCATGACAAGCTGTCATGACTCCATTTTTCATTTTAGGAGAGAGAGCTATGAGAACCCTGAGAAGGCGGTTCCTGCCGCTGATGGCCGTCGTGTTCCTGCTGTGCGCGGTCATGACCGTCCCCGCCCTGGCGGCGGGCGAGGACCCCACGGAGCTGGCGGGCACCAAGTACATCGAGTGCCCCGACTGCGGCGCCTCCGGCGTCGTCCTGTCCGAGGATCTGGAGGCCGTGCCCTGCGAGACCTGCGCGGACAGCGGATATGTGGGCTATGTGGAGTCCCCCAGTCCCTTCTACAACACCTTCTGGTCCCTGATCCCCCCCATCATCGCCATCGCCCTGGCCCTGATCACCAAGGAGGTCTATTCCTCCCTCTTCGTGGGCATCCTGGTGGGCGGCCTGCTGTACTCCAACTTCGCCTTTGAGGGCACCATCCTCCATGTGTTCAACGACGGCATCGTGGCCTCCGTCACCGACAGCTACAACATGGGCATCCTGATCTTCCTGATCATCCTGGGCTCCATGGTGTGCCTGATGAACAAGGCGGGCGGCTCCGCCGCCTTTGGCCGCTGGGCCAAGGACCACATCAAGTCCCGCGTCGGCGCGCAGCTGGCCTCCGTGCTCCTGGGCGTGCTGATCTTCATCGACGATTATTTCAACTGCCTCACCGTGGGCAGCGTCATGCGGCCCATCACCGACAAGCACAACATCTCCCGGGCGAAGCTGGCCTACATCATCGACGCCACCGCCGCCCCGGTGTGCATCATCGCCCCCATCAGCTCCTGGGCCGCCGCCGTGGCGGGCTTCGCCGAGGACGGCCAGGGGTTCAACCTCTTCCTGCGGGCCATCCCGTACAACTACTACGCCCTGCTGACCATCGTCATGATGGTGGGCATGATCGTCATGAAGATCGAGTTCGGCTCCATGGCGAGATACGAGAAGAACGCCCGGGAGAAGGGGGACCTCTTCTCCGGCTCCAACCCCTACGCGGGCGCTGAGGACGACGCCCCCGCGGGCAAGGGCACCGTGCTGGATCTGGTGCTGCCCGTGGTGGTGCTGATCGTCTGCTGCGTCATCGGCATGATCTACTCCGGCGGCTTCTTCGAGGGCGAGGGCTTCATCTCCGCCTTCTCCAACTCCGACGCCTCCGTGGGCCTGATGCTGGGCAGCGCCTTCGCGCTGGTGTTCACCCTGGCGTATTACCTCATCCGCAGATCCATGAGCTTCAAGGAGATGATGGGCTGCATCCCCGAGGGCTTCAAGGCCATGGTCCCCGCCATCATGATCTTGACCTTCGCCTGGAGCCTGAAGAACATGACGGACTCCCTGGGCGCGAAGTTCTTCGTCCGTGACTTCGTCCGGACCTCCGCCGAGGGCCTCCAGATCATCCTGCCCCTGATCGTGTTCGCCATCGGCTGCCTGCTGGCCTTCGCCACCGGCACCTCCTGGGGCACCTTCGGCATCCTGATCCCCATCGTGCAGAACGTGTTCTCCATGGACGACCCCATGGCCATCGTCTGCATCTCCGCCTGCATGGCGGGCGCCGTCTGCGGCGACCACTGCTCCCCCATCTCCGACACCACCATCATGGCCTCCGCGGGCGCCCAGTGCGACCACGTGAACCATGTTTCCACCCAGCTGCCCTATGCCATCACCTGCGCGGTGGTGTCCGGCGTGACCTACCTCATCGCCGGCATCCTGGTCAGCGCGGGCCTGCCCGGTCTGCTGGGCCTGCCCATCGGCATCGTGCTGATGATCGGTGCGCTGTTCGTGATCCGCTCCAAGGGTCCCAGCGTCAGCTGAGCCAGCCCCCGGGAGGAACTCCACCTTCCTTCTGTCCGCGCCCGGTCCTTGACCGGGCGCGGGGCTTTTTTTCGCTTGACTTCTCCGCAAGATCGTATTATTATACTATTGTACCAACTCAATAATACGAATGAAAGGGAGCGCACGCATGGAGGGGTTAAGAACGAGGGGCCTCAGCGCCACGGCACTGAAATGGATCGCCCTGGTCTTGATGGTCCTGGATCACATCCACTATATGTTCGCCTACACGGGCCGGGTGCCGGACTGGTTCAGTATGCTGGGGCGGCTGTCCGCACCGCTGTTCCTGTTCTGCTTGACGGAGGGCTTCGCCCACACCCATGATAGAAGAAAGTACTTTATAAAAGTATATTTCATACATCTGCTGATGTCCGGTCTGCTGTTTTTGATGATAGCCGGCCTCCTGCCGGTCCGGCCCGACGGCTTCTATCCCATGAACGGCATGATGACCTCCTTCGCCATTTTGATGGTGGTCTTCCAGGGCATGGACTGGCTGAGGGAGAAGCGCTGGGGACCGGGGCTGGCGGCGGTGGTCCTGCCCCTGGCGTGGCCGGTCCTGGCAAGTATGCTCATGGGGATGGTCCCCGCTCTCCAGATGCCCCTGTCCGTCCTGGGGTATACGTTCCTGCCCATGTGGAACTCGAATCCGGACGCCACTATCGGCACGATCCTCACGGGGATCTTGCTGTATGGCTTCCGAAAGGACCGGAGGGTCCAGGCCGGCGTCTTCGCGGGCTTCACGGTGCTTTATTACTTCTTTTATCCTCTGCTGGTGTTCTCCCAGTCCCCGGATTTCCATTGGACGATGATGTTCACCACGGCCTATGAGTGGTATGGGGCCCTTGCGGCGGTCCTGATGCTGTGCTACAATGGAGAGCGGGGCCGGGGGCCGAAGACGTTCTTCTACCTGTTCTATCCCGCGCACGTTTATGTCTTATACGCGCTGTCCTGGGCGGCGTGGCCCCTCCTTTCGGGGGGCTGACCGGGCGGCAGGAAGGAAGGGATGATGGACATGAAACGAACGAAGATCCTGGGCGGCGCGGCGCTGCTGCTGGCGCTCCTCGCGGCCTTCGCCCTGCTGAGCGGGAGCGTGGGCTGGTTCCCGGTACTGGGGAACCTGGTCTCTGCCGCACAGCTGCGGACCTATGCCGCCCAGGTCTACCCGGATCTGTCGCCGGAGGGGCCCTGGGCCAAGTACGATCCCGTGTGCAGCGGCTATTTCCTGGACTTCACCTTGAAGGAAGGCGGCCGCCGCTCCCTGGGCTACGACCTGAGATCCGGGCTGGTGGAGGACGAGCGCCGGGAGACGGTCCTGCGGAAGGAGCTGGGCATCGCCGAGAGCCCGGAGGTCAACGGCCACATGGCTTTCTGGTGGGCCAAATGGACGCCCGGGGACCCGGAGGAGCCGGTGGTAGGCATCCGCATAGACTTCAGGGACAAGGACAGCGCCCCAGTGCCAGATGAGGATGCCATGCGGTCGGCCATGGCGGACCGGGCCATGGAGCTCTACGAGGAGCTGTCCCCCAGGACCCCGGTCCATACGGTCTCCGTGCACTATCACCACGAGGCTCAGGAGGACAAGCATGGCGCGCCCTTGTGGCACTCCATCACCGTGGAGCTGCCGGAGGACGTGCCCCTGACCCGGGAGCTGGTGCTTTCCGGGAAGCTGAGCAGGACGTAGCGTTCGGATCTTCGCCTCGATAAGAAAGGAGCGCCGCTATGCGGACGATCTTCGAAAAACTGCTGGCCCTGCTGGAGGACGGGCAGGACGCCGTCCTGGCGACCGTCGTCTCCGCCCAGGGCTCCACGCCCCGAGGGGCCGGGGCCCAGCTGCTGGCGGGGAGGTCCGGCCTGGAGGCCGGGACCATCGGCGGCGGGCCGGGGGAGGCCCAGACGCTGGCTTTCGCGGCGGAGCTGCTTCATGAGAGGCGGTCCGCCCTGCGCCGCCTGGAGCTCCGCCACGGCGGGGAGCTGGACTCCGTCTGCGGCGGGGAGCAGACGGTGCTCCTCCAATCCATCCCCCATGACAGCGGGCCCTGGCGGGCCCTGGCCCGAGAGGCCCTGGAGCGGCTGGCGGTCCATCGGAGCGGCTGGCTGGCCCTGGAGGCGGACAGGCCGCCCGCCCTGCTGGAGGAGGGCCCGGCCGCTCCGGCCTGGGACGGGGAGCGGCTGATCCTGCCCCTGCCGGTGGGGGAGCGGGTGGTGATCTTCGGCGGCGGGCACTGCGCCCTGGCCCTGGTCCCGGTGCTGCGGAGCGTGGGCTTCCGGGTGGCGGTGTTCGACGACCGGCCGGAGTTCGCCGGCCCCGCCCGGTTCCCGGAGGCGGAGACGGTGGTCTGCCACGCATACACGGACATCGCCGGCGGACTGGAGCTGACGGCAGAGGACTGCGCCGTGGTCATGACCAGCGGCCACAGCCACGACTTCGAGGTGGAGGAGCAGCTCCTGCGGAGGCCCCTGGCCTATGTGGGGGTCATGGGTTCCCGGGCGAAGACGGCCTATGTGGACCGGCGCCTCCGGGAGGCGGGGATCTCGGAGGAGGCGATTCGGAGCGTCCACACCCCCATCGGCACGGCCATCAAGGCGGTGACGCCGGAGGAGATCGCCGTCAGCATCACGGGGGAGCTGATCTATGAGCGGGCCCTCCGGCGGGAAGCGGCGGGTGCGGCGTCCCACGGGTGCCCATCACATTTATAAAATATATAGATACGCGCCCTCCCGGGAGACCGGGAGGGCGCTTCAGAGTGTCGAAAAAGTAGAGGAGACTTCCTCGACGGGAAGGAAGAGAGTCACGAGAGGGACCCAGGAAGGGTCCCTTTCGTTTTCAATAAAAAGTTTTCAGAACTTTCAAAAAAGTTCTGAAAACTTGCTCGGCCTGTCGAAAAGACGTTTTCGACAGGCCGAAGCGTCCTCCCGGCCTCCCGGGAGGGCGCTTTCGATCCCGTATAGGCGGCGCTGCCGCCGCTCCGGCCAGGCCGGCGGGCCCGCGGAGGTCCGGCCGTCCACGTTCGTTCGAAAGGGCGCAGAGGGCCTCCATGCGCCGGGGGCGCTGCAGGGCCCCGGTCTTTCAAGGGAGCGCGGCGCAGTCCGCCGGACCGCCCAGGAGCATCTTCAGCCCGTGCTCCAGCGCGGGGAGGACGGCTTCCAGGTTCTCGCGGGCCGCTTTCGGACTGCCGGGCAGGTTGACGATCAGCGTCCCGCCCCGGATGCCCGCCGCGGCGCGGGACAGCATGGCCCGCGGGGTGACGGCCAGGGATGCCGCCCGCATGGCCTCCGGGATGCCGGGGACCATGCGGCCGCAGACGGCGGCGGTGGCCTCCGGGGTCACGTCCCGGGGGGAGAAGCCGGTGCCGCCGGTGGTGACCACCAAGGCGGCGCCTTTTTGGTCGGAGAGCTCCGCCAGGGCGGCTTCGATCTTGGGCCGTTCGTCCGGGACGACGGCCGTCTCGATCACCCGATAGCCCGCTCCCGCCAGCAGGGAGGCCACCAGGGGGCCCGCCTCGTCGGAGCGCCGGCCTTGGGAGCAGCGGTCGCTGACCGTCAGGACTGCGGCTGTATACATGAGGACCCCTCCTATCTTAAAAGCATCAGATCTTCCGGCCGGACCGCCGCCAGGAGGCGGCCCTGGTCCGGGAGGGCCGCCCAGGCGTCCTTGGGGAGCTCCATCCAAAGCACGGGGGATGCGGGCCCCGCTCCCTCCGGGCGGAGGGAGATCCGCATCGAGGATAGGTCCTCCGTCGCCCGGACCACCCGGCAGGGGAAGGCGTTCTCCTCCCCCGGTCCCGCCGGGTGGACGCATCCGGCCCGGACGCCCAGGGTGGCGGCGTCTTCCCGCCAGGGGGCGGCGGAACGGAGCGTCACGCCCCAATCCGGGACCTCCACCAGTCCGGGCCCCGGCCCCGGGCGGACGGGGACGAAGCTCCCGCACCCGGAGAGCCGGGCGGCGCTGACGGTGACGGGGGCCGTCATCAGCTCCTCCATCCCCACCGCCGGGGAGGAACGTCCGCCCTCCAGCACGCAGACCCGGCGGCAGTTCCGGAAGACCTCCCCCCGGTCGTGGCTGACCCACAGCACCGGGCCGGGGAAGCGGTCCAGCACGTCCCGGAGCTCCTCTTCCAGCTGCCATTTCAGATAGCTGTCCAAGGCGGAGAAGGGCTCGTCCAGCAGGAGGGCCCGGGGATCCGACGCCAGGATGCGGGCCAGGGCCGCCCGCTGCCGCTGTCCGCCGGAGAGCTGCCGGGGGTGGAGCCGCTCCAGTCCCTCCAGGCGGAGCATGGAGAGGAGCTCACGGGTCCGCTCGATCCGCTTGGTTTTTTCCAGATGCCGCAGGCAGACGGCGATGTTCCGCTCCACCGTCATGTTGGGGAACAGGGCGTGGTCTTGGAAGAGGAACCCGATCCGCCGCCGCTGGGGCGGCAGGTCGATCCCCGCGTCACGGTCGAAGAGGACCCGTCCGTCCAGCTCGATCCGCCCGCGGTCGGGCCGGTCGATCCCGGCGATGCACTTCAGCGTCACGCTCTTCCCGCAGCCGGAGGCCCCCAGCAGCGCCAGGGCCCCGCCGCTCTCCACGGAGAAGTCCGCGTCCAGCCGGAACCCGCCGTAGCGTTTCTGGATCCGCACCGTCAGGGACATGGCCGTCCCTCCTTCCGCTCCAGCAGGTCCACCGCCAGCAGCACCACAGCGGAGACCGCCAGGTCCACCAGCACCCACCGCAGGGCCAGGGCGTCCTCTCCGGTGCGCCAGAGCTGGTAGACGGTGGTGGAGATGACGGCGGTCCGCCCGGGGGTGTACCCGGCGATCATGGACGTGGCCCCATATTCCCCCAAGGCCCGGGCGAAGGCCAGCACCGTCCCCGCCAGGATGCCCTGGCGGCAGTTCGGCATCCGGACGCGCCAGAAGATGAAGGTCTCGCTCAGCCCCAGGGTCCGCCCCGCCTGGGCCAGGGTCTCGTCGAAGGACTCGAAGGCCCCCCGGGCGGTGCGGTACATCAGGGGGAAGCTCACCGCCACCGCGGCGAAGACCGCGGACCACCAGGTCATGGTCAGCCGCAGGCCGAAGGTCTCCAGGGACCAGGAGCCGACGGCCCGCCTCGGCCCCAGGACCAGCAGGAGCAGATACCCCACCACCGTGGGCGGCAGGACCAAGGGCAGGGTCAGGGCCACATCCAGGACGCCTTTCAGCACACGGGGGGCCTTGGCGGTATGATACGCCGAAAAGATGCCGAGGAAGAAGACGATGACCGTGGAGATGGCGGAGACGCGGATAGAATTGTAAAGGGGAAACCAGTCCATGGCGGTCCTCCCGTTTTACCGGCCGATCCCGGTGAAGCCCGCGCTCTCGAACACGGGTATGCCTCCGCCGGCTGCGCCCAGCCAGGTGAGGAAGTCCAGGGCCTCATCGGGATGGGCGGTATCTTTCATCACGGCGGCGGGGTAGACGACCGGGCCGCACATCTCCTCCGTGGCGGTGTCCACGATCTCCAGCCCGGCGGAAAAAGCGTCGGTGGCGTAGACGATGCCGCAGTCCACCGATCCCTCGGACACCTGGGCGGTGACCTCCTTGGCGTTGGAACCGTAGGTCAGCGTCCCGGCGGCGGCCAGGGACGCCTCGTCCAGGCCGTAGTAGGCGAAGATCGATTGCGTGTACTGGCCCACAGGCACGTCGCGGTTGCCGATGGCCAGGAGGACGGTCCCGGCCTCCAGGGCCCCGCACAGCTCGTCGAAGCTGCGGATCCCGGCGGGACCGCCCTCCGGGACCACGAGGACCACCTGGTTCTCCAGCAGGTCCACCCGGGTGTCCGACAGGATGAGATCCAGACCTCCCTCTCCGGCCTCCTCCGGGGCTTCGGCGTCCACAGCGGGAGCGACGGCGGCGTCCAGCTGATCCATCTGCTTTTGTCCGGCGGAGAGGAAGAGGTCGCAGACCGCGCCCTCCTCGATCTGCGTCTTGAGGGTGCCGGAGGAGTCGAAGCTGAAGACCAGGGCGATACCGGGGTGATCCTCCTGATAGATCTCCCCGGCCTCCGTCAGCGTCTCCTGGAGGGAGGCGGCGGCGAAGACCGTCAGCTCCACGTCCCTGGAGCCGCCGCAGGCGGTGAGGAGCAGGATCGAAAGGATGAGAAGGAGCCTCTTCATGACGGCCTCTCTTTCAAATATACTTTATAAAAGATATCTTCTTACTTCCCGAACCCGCAGTTGGGGTAAGTGCAGACCTCGCAGCCCAGGCACAGCCCGCCCTCGCCCATGGCGGCGATGTCCGCCCTGGTGACGCGCACCCCGGCGGCGGCGCGGGGGAGGATCAGGTCGAAGATCGTGCGCTTGGCGTACATCACGCAGCCGGGGAGGCCCATCACGGGGGTCCCGTCCTCGAAGTACCCCAGCAGGAACATGGCCCCCGGCAGCACCGGCGCGCCATAGGTGACGATGCCCGCCCCGCTCCGCTTCACGGCCCCCGGCGTGTTGTCGTCCGGGTCCACGCTCATGCCGCCGGTGCAGAGGATCAGGTCCGCTCCCGCGGCCCGGACCTCCAGGATGGCGTTGGCCACGGCCTCCATGTCGTCCCCGGGGCGGCGGCGCTCCACCGTCTCGATGCCGAAGGCGGCCAGCTTCCGCTCCACCACCGGGGTGAAGGCGTCCTGGATCAGGCCCTTGGCGACCTCGCTGCCGGTGGCGACGATCCCGGCGGTCTTCAGCTTCCAGGGGAGCAGCTCCAGGAGGGGCGCGTCCCCGGCGGCGGCCTCGGCCTGCCGCAGCTTCTCGTCTTCCACGATCAGGGGGATGACGCGGGTGCCCGCCAGCTTGTCGCCCCGGCGGACCG
Organism: uncultured Oscillibacter sp.; assembly: GCF_910584465.1. Classification (GTDB taxonomy): domain Bacteria; phylum Bacillota; class Clostridia; order Oscillospirales; family Oscillospiraceae; genus Oscillibacter. The sequence goes on along the minus strand of NZ_CAJUBK010000006.1, from coordinate 26,206 downwards.
CCGTGTCCCCGTGGCGGGTGGCGATCATGATGTCCTCCAGGGCGTTGACGGCGTCCAGCCGGGCGCGGTCCACCCGGAAGAGCCCGTCGATGGCGGCGGTGAGCTCGATCTTCCCCTCCTTCACGGCGGAGCGGTCCATGTGCTCGTTCCGGCAGAGGGCGCAGAGGCGCTCGGCGGCGTCGTCCTCGTGGACCATGCCGGGGACCATCTCCCAGACATAGAGGGACTCCTTGCCCATGGAGAGCAGGACGGGGATGTCCTCCTCCCGGACCACATGGCCCTTGCGGAAGCGGGCGTCCTTGTACTTGCCGGGGACGATCTGGGTCATGTCGTGGCAGAGGACGTGGCCCACGGCCTCCTCCGTGCGTATCCGTTTCATGCTTCCGCCTCCTGTACGATCTCGATGGGGTCCCCCCTGCGGACGGCCCCCTCCCGCACCACGACGGCGAAGATCCCCTCGGTGGGCATGACGCACGTCCCGGTGGCCTGCTTGACCGCGCAGTCGCTGTGGCACTCCTTGCCGATCTGCGTCACCTCTACGACCGCCTCTCCCAGCCGGAGCCGGGTCCCGACGGGGAGGCGTTTGAGCTCGATGCCGCGGGTGTCGATGTTCTCGGCGAAGGCCCCCGGCGGCAGCTGGGGCAGGAGGGCGCGCATCTTGTCCACGCTCTCCTCCGCCAGGAGGCTGATCTGCCGGTGCCAGTCCCCGGCGTGGGCGTCGCCCACGATGCCGTGGCGGAGCTTCAATCGGATCTCCGGGACCTCCCGCTTCACGGTGCCCTTCTCCTCGCTGATGTTGACGGATACGACCTGCGCCACGGCGGCCCCCTCCTTACATAAATTCATTTATAAAGTCTCCGCTTTTCCCGCCGGTCTTTCGCAGGAGACGGATATCGCCGATCTCCATGTCCTTCTGGACGGCCTTGCACATGTCGTAGATGGTCAGCGCCGCGGCGGACGCCGCCGTCAGGGCCTCCATCTCCACGCCGGTCTCGCCTTTGCATCTCGCCTGGGCCCGGATATGGACGGCGGACTCCTCCAGGGTGAAGCGGATGTCCACCCCCGTCAGGGCCAGCGGATGGCACATGGGGATCAGCTCATGGGTCCGCTTGGCGGCCATGATCCCCGCCACCTGGGCCACGGCCAGCACGTCCCCCTTGGGCCCTCCGCCGGTGCGGATCAGCGCTACGGTGGAAGGGGCCATGTAGATCCGCCCCTCGGCCAGGGCCGTGCGGGAGGAGGCGGCTTTCTCCGTCACGTCCACCATCCGGGCCCGGCCCTGCTCGTCGATGTGGGTCAGTTCCATAGGTTCAGCCTCCGATCTGGTTCATGTCCCGGCCCGCGGCGCTGCGGCCGGTCTCGGTCATGTGGTGATGCTCCGGCTTGGCGGCGATGCCGTCCTCGATGGCCCGCCGGAGGGCTTCCCCGTGGAGGCCCCGGAGGGGGATCTCCTGGCCGGAGTGGAGGCAGGGCTTCAGCTTCCCGTCCGCCGTCACCCGGATGCGGTCGCACTGGGCACAGAAGCGGCGGCTCATAGGCTCGATGAGCCCCACCAGCCCCTGCCCGCCGGGCGGGCGGTAGCGCCGGGCCACGCCGCGGTCCCAGGCAGGGCGGAGGTCCGGACAGGCATCCAGCACCGCCTGGGCGGGGAGAGGGCGGGCGTTCCTGCCCTCGCCGATGGGCATCAGCTCGATGAAGCGGACCTCGATGGGATACCGCCGGGCCAGGTCCACGAAGGCGGGGATCTCATCGTCGTTGAAGCCCTCCATCAGGACCACGTTCAGCTTCGTCCCGGTGAAGCCCGCCTCCCCGGCGGCCTCCAGGCCCCGGAGGGCGTCCTCCAGGCGGCCGGTCCGGGTCATGTAGGCGTAGCGGTCCGGCCGGAGGGTGTCCAGGCTGATGTTCAGGCGGGCGACGCCCGCGGCCTTGAGGGCCTCCGCCGATCCGGGGAGGGCCAGGCCGTTGGTGGTGAGGCACAGCTCCTCCACCCCGGGCAGGGCGGCGATTCCCCGGCAGATGTCCAGGATGTCCCGGCGGACCAAAGGCTCCCCGCCGGTGAGGCGGATCTTGCGGATCCCGCAGTCCACCGCGGCGGCGGCGATCCCCACCAGCTCCTCCACAGAGCAGATGCCGGCGCGGTCCCGTTTGGCGGTGCCCGATGCGGGCATGCAGTACCGGCACCGGAGGGAGCAGCGGTCCGTGACGGAGAGGCGGAGATAGGTGATGTGTCTGCCGTGGCTGTCCCGCATAGCGGTCCCTCCCTTCCCTGGCGGTGTCCTTCCTGTACCCGATTATAACGGGCCCCTGCCGGAAAAGATGTTGTCTTGACAACTTTTTTGTGTTATAATTTCCAAAAACGCCGGAAAGGGGAGAGCATCTTGGATACGCCGCTGTCGATCTTGAAGACCTGCCGCCTGTTCCGGGATCTGCCGCCGGAGACGCTGGAGCGGGACATCGTGCCCCGGGGGAAGCTCCGGGAGTTCGAGAAGCAGGCGGTCCTCATCGCGCCGGGGGACCGGGTGGAGTGGTTTGCCGTGGTCCTCCGGGGGAGGGTGCAGATCTGCCAGATCTTCGCCGACGGGACCAGGAGCCTGATGGAGGCCCTGGGGCCGGGATCCCTGGCGGCGGCGGATCTGATCGCCACCCGCAGCCGCCGTTCGCCCTACTATGCCGTGGCGGGGAGCGCGGTCCGGATCTTCCAGTTCCCGGGGGACCTCCTGCTGGAGCCGGGGGCCCTGGCGGAGGAGGAGCGGATGGTCCTTTGCCGATCCCTGCTGCGGGTGCTGTCCGACGACGACCTGCGCAAGCATTACCGGCTGGCGATCCTCTCCCAGAGGGGCCTGCGGGACCGGGTGCTGATCTACCTCACCATGCAGGCGGAGCGCCGGGGGACCAGCGCCTTTCGGATCCCCTTCTCCCGGGAGGAGATGGCGGCGTTCCTCTGCGTGGACCGTAGCGCCCTGTCCCATGAGCTGAGCCTGATGCAGGGAGAGGGGCTGATCCGCTTCCGGAAGGACGAGTTCGTCCTGCTCCCGGCGGGGGAGAAGCGGAGCATCTGGAGCGGACTGGAGGGGAAAGGAGACCCGCCGGAGCCGGGGCCCTGGCGGGTAAAATAACTTTTATAAAGTATCTATACAGTCTCGCACTTCCAGTATGCCACGCTGTAAGGCGGCAGCTCGCTGCCCCCGCCGAAGTCGTGGAGCTCCCCCGTGATGAGGTCCACGGCCTGGCCGCAGCCCGCGTCGAAGTGGGCCGTGTAGGGGGCGCCGGCGGCGTTGACGGCGACCAGCACCCGCTCTTTGTCGGTCCGGCGCTGGAAGATGGCCTGATGGTTGGTGAGGACGAGGTCCTTGAAGTCGCCATAGCACAGGGCGTCGCTCTCCTTGTGGGCCTTCGCCATGGCGGCGATCTGGTCCGTCAGCTCCGTCCACTCCGGATGCTCGAAGGCGGGACGGAGGGCGTCGTCGTTCCCCGGGGACTTCTCTCCCGGCGCGCCCCACTCGCTGCCGTAGTACAGGCAGGGGATGCCGGGCATGCCGAACAGCAGGCCGTAGAGCAGGGGGAGGTGACGGGGCTCGGTCAGGATGCTGGCGGCGCGGGTCACGTCGTGGTTGTCCGCGAAGCAGAGGAGGTGCTTGCCTTTGTAGAGGGTCCACGGCTCCGGACCGAACTGGCGCTTGAGGCTGTGGATGATCTCGAAGAGGTTCATGGAGTTCAGGCTGGACCAGAGGCCCTTATAGCACTCGTAGTTGGTGCAGGAATGGAGGAGGCCGTCGCCGGTCCAGCGGTTGTAGTCCCCGTGGAGGGTCTCGCCCACCAGGAAGAACTCGGGCTTCAGGGCGTCGCAGGACCGGCGCAGGCGGCGGAGGAAGTCCGGGTCCAAGCAGTAGGCCACGTCCAGCCGGAGGCCGTCGATGTCGAACCGGTCCACCCAGGACTTGACGCAGTCCAGGAGGTGGTCCACCACGGCGGGGTTTTGCAGGTTCAGCTTCACGAGCTCGAAGTGCCCCTCCCAGCCCTCGTACCAGAAACCGTCGTGGTAGTTGGAATCGCCGTCGAAGCGGATGTGGAACCAGTCCTTGTAGGGGGAGTCCCACTTTTTCTCCCGCACGTCCCGGAAGGCCCAGAAGCCCCGGCCCACGTGATGGAACACGCCGTCCAGGACGACCTTGATGCCGTGGGCGTGGAGGGCCTCCACGACGGCGGCGAAGTCCCGGCCGGTGCCGAGGCGGCAGTCGATCTTGCGGTAGTCGCGGGTGTCGTAGCCGTGGGTGTCGCTTTCGAAGATGGGAGAGAGGTAGAGGGCGTCGGCCCCCAGCTTTTGGATATGGGGGGCCCAGTCGGCGATCTTCGCGATGCGGCTCACGCAGACGCCGTCGTTCTCCTTCGGCGCGCCGCAGAAGCCCAGGGGATAGATCTGGTAGAATACGCTTTTTTCAGCCCACATGATGAGATACTTCCTTTCTGGAGATGGGTACAGTATACCACAGGACCCTGCCGCCGTCGAGGGGAGGATGGCCCTGGAGGTGTCCCATTTACAAATCTTATTGCAGGGGAGGCTGTCGGCCGCCTGTCCATCAAGGGCGGCAGCGCAGCGAAACACTTCCTGGATTGCCAAACTTATCTCACCATTTTGGGGGAATGCTTTTAGAGTACGCGAGGACGCTCCTCAGTGGGAGATCCGCCTTGCAGGAGGGCAAGGAGCGTGTTATAATAGGAAAAATCACTGTGGGCCTACTTCCTTCTTCCATATACATGAAGAGGGAGTCCCTTGGTTTCCGGTGAGATGAAAGAAGGAGACGATAGATATGAGGAAAAGATCTTGGCTGTGGCCTCTGGTGCTGGGACTGGTCCTAACGGCCCTGACGGGCACGGCCCTGGCTGCCCAGTATACAGATGGGGAGAGGACCGAATGCGGCGAGGACGGGGCCATCTGCCATAAGACGGTCTCCACCGCCCCGGCGTCTTCGGCCCGGACGGAGGATCCGGACGGGCTTATCCCTCTGGGAGATCCCTCGGACCTGCGATGGGATCCGGACGACCCGGGAGCGGCCCTGTGGGAGACCACGGGCGCTTTCCAGCAGAAAGTTCAGATCGATTATTATCAGGTAGGCCAGCCGGACGCTTTATATCGTATCGAAAGATCTTATAAAGCCGAAAGCATCCTCACAAGCTTCTCTGAAAAGAGTTTTCGCTATGAGCTGTACGACCCATACACGGGGGAATGCTTGATGAACCTCCCCAGTGGGGACTATTATTTCACCGTCCAAAATAAGGGGGACGGAATAAGATACGGGGACAGTGATTTGGTCTCCTCCAAAGATATGCCCGGCGGTATCTTCCATTATACTGCGCCTGGAGTTCAGTTGGCTCCTCCGAGCCAAGTGCGCTGGAGCTGGCCGGCTGTCCTCTGGGATGACCTGCGCAGCAAAGACGAGAGGATCTATGGCTACTATATCGACTACGGTTACTCACCTGAGCATACCCAGAATGGCGAGGATATCGAAGTCATTGGCGGCGAGGTCGGAGGACGCGGCGTAGAAAGCGGTCATTCCGATCCTTCTTATATCGATATGCTGAGCGACGAACACGGCGTGGGATGGTATTATTTCCGGGTCCGTGCATTAAGCGAAAACATCAGTCAGCAGCGCAACAGCGAGTGGTCAGCGTGGTCTGAGGGATATCACCTTTCGGACGCGTCCCGGAAGGTCCTTGACAGCTTGGATGATATTCGCAGGACCGCGCAGCCGGAAGAGATCCGCCAGAGGGTCCAGGCGCTGGACAGGATGGAACTGGAGAGTGCTCTGGAGGCGGAAAATAGAGCGGAAGAAGTCCTTTTATCGCTGGAGGAGGCTCTGGGCGGTCCGGCCCTGCCCAAGGTGACGGACCCGGGATTGGAGAAAATATTTGATACGAAAAAAGTCTCCGTTTCCGGCGCGTCCCTGAATAATATCACGGGGACGGAACCCCCGGTCTTGAACATTGGCAGAGTCAGGGAGCCTCACGATATCCGTGAAGAAATGTACAGCAGCATCCTGACGGTAGACTTCTCCATGGAGCTCTCCGGTGTGGAGGGTACGCATGACCTGGCGGTCCCGGTAAAAGTAAGGCTGCCCATCCCGGAGACGATCGACCCCTATTTCCTGGCGATCCTGCATTACAAAGCAGATGGCAGCTTCGAGGAAATAACACAGTGCAATATCTACCGGCAAGATGGTCAGTGGTATGTTTCTTTCGTCCTCACCAGCTTCAGCGATTTCGCGCTGACAGAGCGTCTGGACGAGGGGGATGGGCCCGTCATCCTGCTTGGCCAGGACGGGCGATACCAAGTAGTCCGGGCTCCGGAGGGTGCCCGGCTGTACTTAGCCCGATACGAGGGGGATCGGTTTCGGTCCCTGGGGGAGCTGGATGCCCTGTCCGGGACCCTTGAGGGCTCCGGGAAGCTGTTCCTTTTGGATGGCGAAAGCCGTCCCCTCTGCGCCGCTAAGGATCTGAGGGGTTGACGGAGGAGCGTCCCCTGATTCGATCATAGAGGCGGCTATCAGCTGTCCCAGGCCGTTGAAAACGCAAAAATCACACGGGCGGGAGATCCAGGAAGGATCCCCCGCCCCTTGACAGGGGCGGGAAAGTAGCATAATATAGGTGTATACGGAAAAACTTCATAGGGTCCGGTAGGTAAGGCTGCCACAAGGATATGGGTCGCTGCCGCGAAATGATGGAGACATCATCAGCTGGTTTGAACAGGCGATATCGAACACCAAGGTATCATCTAACGCGATTTCACCGCCTTGTGAGGCTAAAGCTTGAACGGTAGGGGCAGGGCGCGCGGCGTCCGCCTGTCAGAGAGGGGTTGACCTCCAGTCGTACCGGCGCGGGACGATTGGAGGATCTTTGCATTTCGATGAGGAGAGGAGGTCCCGGCATGTTCGATTTACAAAACGGACGGACGGAGCTGCTGGAGAAGATCGAGGAACGGATCGAACGAAAACGCTACGCCGACCTGAGGGACCTCCTGCTGCCCATGGAGGCGGCGGACATCGCCTCCCTCTGTACGGACCTGGACACGAAGGTCCCCCTGGTCTTCCGCCTGCTGCCCAAGGAGCTGGCGGCGGAGGTCTTCGTGGAGCTGGACAGCGACGAGCAGGAGCTGCTCATCGACAGCTTTTCCAATACGGAGCTCAAAGAGGTCCTGGATGAGCTCTACCTGGACGACACCGTGGACATCGTGGAGGAGATGCCGGCCAACGTGGTCAAGCGCATCCTCCGCCACTGCGACCCGGAGATGCGCAAGAGCATCAACGAGGTCCTGAAGTACCCGGAGGATTCCGCCGGGAGCATCATGACCACGGAGTTCGTGGACCTGAAGGCCAACATGACGGTGGAGGCCGCCCTGAAGCGCATCCGCCGCACCGGCCCGGACAAGGAGACCATCAACATCTGCTACGTCATCGACGAGGGGCGGCACCTGCTGGGCCTCCTGACCATCCGCACCATCCTCCTGGCGGAGGAGGACGACATCATCGGCGACATCATGGAACGAAACCTCATCGCCGTCCAGACCCTGGACGACCAGGAGTTCGTGGCCCGGGCCCTGGGGAAGTACGACTTCCTGGCCCTGCCTGTGGTGGACAAGGAGGACCGCCTGGTGGGCATCGTCACCGTCGACGATGCCATCGACGTCCTCCAGGAAGAGGTCACGGAGGACATCGAGAAGATGGCCGCCATGCTGCCGGGCGACAAGCCCTATCTGAAGACCGGCGTCTTCGAGACCTGGAAGGCCCGGACCCCTTGGCTGATGCTGCTGATGCTCTCCGCCACGTTCACCGGGATCATCCTGACGCACTTCGAGGAGTCCCTGATGGCCTGCGCGATCTTGACCTCGTTCATCCCCATGCTCTCCGGCACCGGCGGCAACAGCGGCACCCAGGCGTCCACCGCCGTGATCCGGGCCCTGTCCCTGGGCGAGGTGCGCTTTTCCGACCTGTTCCAGGTGCTGTGGAAGGAGTTCTGGGTCTCGGTCTGCTGCGGCCTGTGCCTTGCCGCCGCCAACTTCGTGAAGATGATGCTGGTGGACCGCTGGCTGCTGCGGAACCCCACGGTGACGCCCCAGGTGGCGCTGGTGGTCTGCGCCACGCTGGTGGGGACGGTGCTCTGCGCCAAGCTGGTGGGGTGCTCCCTGCCCCTGCTGGCAAAAAAGGTGGGCTTCGATCCGGCGGTGATGGCCTCGCCGTTCATCACCACGATCGTGGACGCGCTGTCCCTGCTGATCTACTTCCGTTTCGCCTCGGCGATCCTGGGGCTGTGAGGCTCAAAACCAGGCGGCGGGGCCTTCCCGGAACTTCGGTTCCGGGCCGTCCCGGTAGGGATCGTACCGGTCCACGTTGCAGCCGAATTCCTGGAGACAGGCGATGCGGCCCTGGGTGTCCCACCGGACCAGGGACATGCCGTCGAAGGCTTCCGTCCGGCCGTCGTCCATCCGGTCCTGGAACCGCCACGCCGCGGCCGTCCGGTCGTCCCGGTGGAAGAACTGCCCGATGTCCCACCGGAGGACGGTCCCCCGGGCGTTCCACTCGCAGAACCAGTGCCGGATCTTCCCGACGCCGTGGTATTCCGGGCCCCAGCTCTCGATGTAGACGGCGTCGGGAGCGAAGATGTCCGAGATGCCCAGGTCCGCCTTTTTCAGCCACATCCCAAACCACAGGCGGAGGATGGCTTCCCGCTGCTCCATAAGATCGTCTCCCCTTTCCGAGATCCATATAGATGATATCGATAGAGAACGGCGGGCGGTCCGCACGATGGGGGACCGCCCGCCGTTCACCGTCCGGCGATGGCCCGGATCTCCAGCAGGTCCCGGACCACATAGTCCGCCGACCCGGCCCCGGAGGGGGAGTAGAGGATGCCGCGGACCCCGGCATTCTTGGCGCAGTCCATGTCCAAGGTCCGGTCCCCCACGTAGAAGACCCGGTCCCGGTCCAGGCGGTATCCCTCCATCAGGTAGAGCAGGGCGTCGGGGGCGGGCTTGCGGGGGAAGCCGTCCAGGCTGGTGACGACCTCCCGGAAATAAGGCCGGAGGCCCAGGTTTTCCAGGACGGCGGCGGTCGTCCTGCCCCGGTGGGTGTAGACGAAGTGGGCGGCCCCCAGGGCGGCGGTCTCCCGCAGGACCTCCTCCGCGTGGGGCATAGCGGGGATCTCCCCGATCCGCCCGCCGCTGATGGCCGAGTAGCGGTCCTTGAGCTGCCGGTAGGGCAGGCCGGCCCGCTCCGCCGTCTGGCGGAGGAAGGCGCTGACGGAGCCGTCTTTGACCTGGCGGAGGATCTCCTCGGGGCCTTCGCCGAGGGAGAGCTCCGCCAAGGTCTGGCGGAGGCTGGAGACGATGACCCCGTAGGAGTCCAGCAGGGTGCCGTCCAGGTCCCAGATGAACGTTGTCCCAGTCATAAGTATCCCTCCAAAGTTCGATCCGATCTCCGGGCCATTATACCAGCATCCGCATCCGCTGTCCAGGGCTTTCGGGGGAGGGCGGCGCGGCTCTCCGGGGGACGGGGCGGCTTGCTGAGGGCGGCGGCCCATATGGCGGGGGAGCGCATGTGCGGGAGGCCCCGGAGGGCCTCCCGCACCATTTGGATCGACGCGTTTTCGAAGCGACCCGGACGCCCTGGAGGTTTGCGCCGAATGGGGACATCCCCCCCGGCCGGTGGGCGCCTGCGCCGGCTCACGCTCCCTTGGTGTCCTTCCGGGGCCAGATCAGGCTGGCCCCCGACAAGAGCAGATAGGCCCCGAAGGGCTTGCGGAGGACCTCCACATCCACCGCGTTGGACACCCAGGCCCCGATCAGCGCGGCGGCGACGGCGGCGGGCACGGCGGCTTTCAGCGTGGGCTTGTCCAGATACCCGGCCTTGGCGTGGCAGACCAGGGCGCTGGCGGCGGTGGGGAGGAAGAACAGCAGGTTCACGCCCTGGGCCGTCCGCTGGTCCACGCCCAGGAACAGCGTCATCACCAGCAGAAGCAGCGTCCCGCCGCCCACGCCCCAGGCGGAGATCACGCTGGCCCCCAGGCCGCACAAAAATGGGATCAGCCAGTCCGTCACAGCAGATATCTCACCCCCGCGTAGAAGAGGAAGGCGGCGAAGAGCCACTTCAAGGACTTCGTGGAGATCTTGCCGTACAGCTTCCCGCCGAGCCACCCGCCGATGAGCCCCCCGGCCAGGTAGGGCAGGGCCGTCATGAGGGACACGCCGCCCCGCCAGACATACACCGCCGCCGACACCAGGCACACCGGGAAGATGACCCCCACGCAGGTGGCGTATAGTTTGCGCTGGTCCAGGTCCCCCCACCGGGACTGTATGGGCAGGAACACCATGCCCCCGCCGCCGCCGAACAGGCCGTTGGCCAGGCCCGCCGCGCCTCCGGCGATCCGGGCCGTCCACGCTCCTTCCACTGCGCCGCCTCCTCTCGTTATGTATGCCCCGGCGGGGCCGGGGCAGGAGCCGTCCGCTTATTTCAGCTTGAAGCTCTGGCAGTCCACGCACTCCACCATAGTGGGGTTGCTCTCGTGGGTGCCCACCTGGATGGTGTTCAGGCCGCAGTACTCGTTGTCCTGGCAGTGGTTGGCACAGTTGTTGACGGTACACTTGATGCTCTGGTTGGGCTTGCAGGCGCAGCCGCCGTTGGTGCAATCTCTGGTCATGACGAGACCTCCCGCGTGAAGATTTTTCCGGCGCCGAGGCGCGTCCAGCGCTTCCCCAGTGTGAAGAGGACGCCCCGGCGCCGTTCTCCACGTCCTGATGAGAGCCGTCCGCTCCATCAGCGCCCTCCTAGTTTGCTCCGGGAGGGAGAGAGTATGCGCGGTCCGGTGCGGCTGAAAATTTTGGCATGGAAAAAGGGACCGCCATGCGGCGGTCCCCGAAGTGCCGAAAAAGCAGTGGAGATCTCATCGGCGGGGAGGAGGAGCGTCACGGGAGGGACCCGGGAGGGGTCCCTTCGGTGCGCATCGGTCCTCCGCGAGTCCCCCGGCCCCCGCGGGGGATGGAGGGACGAGATCCCTTAGGCGGCGTGGTAGATGGCTTCGCAGAAGCCGTCCGAATGGTGGTCGCCGCAGCAGCGCTTCCCGCCGTGGGTGTGGGGCCCGGTGAGCGTACAGCCCTCCACGGTGCACAGGGGGCGGCAGCTCCCGTCGCAGAACCCGTCCACGTGATGATAGCCGCAGCAGGCATTGCCGCCGTGGTCATGCTGTCCGGGGATGGCGCAGTTATCGGCGGTGCAGAGGGGGCGGCAGTTCCCGTCGCAGAAGCCCTCCAGATGGGGATAGTTGCAGTAGGTGACGCCGCCGTGGACATGCCGTCCCTCGGCCTCACAGGTGACGATGGTGCACAGGGCCCGGCAGCTGCCGTCGCAGAAGCCGTCCGCGTGGGCATAGCCGCAGTAGGTGACGCCGCTGTGCGTGTGCCGTCCCAGGGCCTCGCAGCCCTCCACGGCGCACAGGGCCCGGCAGTTGTTGTCGCAGAAGCCGCTCCGGTGGGGATAGCCGCAGTAGGTGACGCCCCCGTGGGTGTGCCGCCCGGCGGTGGTGCAGCCCTCCACCGTGCAGACGGCGATGGGCTTGGGCACGGAGGGCTGGGGGGTGGTGGGCCGCCCATGGCAGCCGCCGTGGTGCCCGTGCCCATGGGCGGAGACCGGCAGGGCCAGGAGTATGGCCAGGGCCAGGAGACAGAAAAGGTTCCTCTTGATCGACATGGTGAGAGACCTCCTACATCCATAGTGTTGTGATCATCATAGCACAAAGGGCCCGGGGAAGCAAGACCCTCATCGTTCAAAGATCCTTCAAACTTCTTTCAGCGATTTTTAAGTTCTCCCGTCTATACTATGACGATAGAGCCGGGGCGATGCGGAATTTAAAGATCGGACGATCCCAGTTCATACATTCGACACAGATCCCTGTTATCTTAGCTTCTAAGAAAAGGAAGAACGGGATACATAATAAGGAGGAAGTCATTATGTATAACGACGAGAGGAACCTGTACCACTACACCTACCGCAAGGACGGCGCGGAGCCCACGTTCGGCGAGACGCTCCACCCCTCCGGCGGACCGCAGTCCGGCCCCCAGGGGCCTGTCCAGGAGATGAAGAGAGTGAAGAAAGACCGCCTCGGCCTGAAGTTCGCCGCCCTGGCCCTGAGCTGCGCGCTGCTTGGCGGCGCGGCGGGGGGAGGGGCCGTGTGGGCCGCCTCCCGTTACGGCGGGGGGAACGAGAGCCAGATCGATGTCTCCAGCCGCCCCGTCACCCAGGTGGCCCTCCACAGCGTGGACGGCCAGACGGTCATGAGCGACGCCGAGGTCTACGCCGCCAACGTCAACAGCGTGGTGTCCATCCGCACGTCGGCCACCGCCGGATACAACTTCTTCGGCCAGCCGGTGCAGTCGGCCTCTGCGGGATCCGGCTTCGTGCTGAGCAAGGATGGGTATATCCTCACCAACTACCATGTGGTGAAGGGCGCGGAGACCGTGACGGTCACCATGTACAACGGGGACGAGTACAACGCGACCTACATCGGCGGGGAGGAGGACTATGACATCGCCGTCATCAAGGTGGAGGCCGCGGACCTCCAGTCCGTCACCCTGGGCGACAGCACGACCCTGAACGTGGGCGACCACGTCCTGGCCATCGGCAACCCCCTGGGCGAGCTGACCTTCTCCATGACCGGCGGCATGGTCTCCTGCGTGGACCGGCCCATCAATGTGGACGGCACGCCCTTCAACATGATCCAGACGGATACCTCCATCAATCCCGGCAACTCCGGCGGCCCCCTCTTCAACCAGTTCGGCGAGGTGGTGGGCATCGTCTCCGCCAAGTACTCGCAGTCCTCCAACGGCACCGCGGTGGAGGGCCTGGGCTTCGCCATCCCCATGAACGACGTGTTCTCCATGGTGAAGGACATCATGACCAACGGCTATGTGACCGACCGGGCCTGGCTGGGCATCACCCCCCAGACCCTGACGGAGAACGGCGCGGCCATGTACCGCTATGACGTCAAGGCCGGCGTGTTCGTCTGCTCCGTGGAGCCCGGCAGCGCCGCCGAGGAGGCGGGGCTGAAGATGGGCGATGTCATCACCAAGGTGGACGACGCGCAGATCCGGACCGTGGAGGATCTGAACCTGGCGAAAAAGAAGTACTCCGCCGGGGACGCCGCCAAGCTGGAGGTCTACCGTCCCGACGGCACCGTCACCCTGGATCTGACCTGGGGCGCGGCGCCCAAGGAGGAGCAGGGCCAGCAGCAGGTCCAGCAGGGCCAGGGGGATCAGAACAACGGGAACTATTACAGCGGCGGCGGGAACGGCGGCTACGATCCGTTCGATATGTTCCGGTACTTCTTCGGCTGAGATTCTGTATCCACGGCCGGGGGATGCCGGATGGACGGGGGATCCCCCGCCGGACGGCGCCCGGCGTCCGCGGATACCGATCTTGAGTGGCACGCCCTCTCGTTTCCCGGCGGCGGTCTCGCGGCGAACGCTGCGGCAGGGCAAAAAACCGCCGATGCGGCGGGCGGCGAGAGGTGTATATAGATGGAACAGGGCGGGGAGACCCGCCGGAATGGCAAAATGCCATGATAGACGCAAACTGCGGGAGGGCCAGTGTCCTGGCCCTCCCGCGTCGTGTCCGCTCACCCCTCCACCTCGATCCCCAAGATCCGGGCCACCACCGCCGCCTGGGAGGCGTGGATCTTCGCGCCCTTGAGCTCCTGGCAGGAGGCGGAGAGGGAGATCCCGTCCAGGGTGCAGCCGGAGAGGTCCGCCCCCTTGAGCACGGCCCGGAAGAGGTCCGCGCCGGTGAAGTCGGTCTTATGCAGGGTGGTCTTCACCACCTTCAGCTCCTGGCAGGCGCTCTCCGCCAGGTCGCAGTCCGACAGGGCGCAGCGCTCCCAGAGCGCGCCGTTGAGGTTGGCGTACCGCAGGCGGAGGCGGTCCAGCCTGCAGTCCTTGAAGCGGCCCTTCCGGAGATCGGCGCCCTCGGCCTTGCAGCCCGTGAGGGCGGAGCCCTTCCAGAAGCTCCGGGCCAGGCGGCAGGAGAGGAAGGCGCAGTCCTGGAAGACGCAGTCGTAAAAGGCGGCGGCGCGGAAGTCGCACGTCAGGAACCGGCAGCCCAGGAACCGCACCTGCCGGAAGGTGAGGTCCGAGGCGTCCATCCCCTCCGCCGTCTCCCGGCGGAAGCTTTGCCGGGAAAGCGTGCCGTCCTCCCCGCGGGCGGTCATGACGGCGGCGGTCAAAGGGCCCGCGCCCATCCTCTCCTCCATCCCCGGTCCTCCCCTCCGCCGCCCCGGCCCGCCGGAGCGCGGGCGGGCGCGCTCCGCCTACTTCCCTTTCGAGAGGAGCAGCTCCTCGAAGCTCTTGATATATACGTCGCAGTAGTCCCGCATCTCGGCCTCGTCGTGGGCGAACAGCGCGTCATAGACGCCCACCACCCGCATCCTCGCGGCCCTGGCCCCCTGGCAGGCGGCGAGGCTGTCGTCGAAGACGGTGCAGTCCTCGGGCCGTACCCCGGCGGCCTTGGCGGCGGCCAGCCAGACGTCCGGCCTGCGCTTCTCCAGCCCCAGCTCCTGGGCGAAGGTGATCCGCTCGAAATACTTCTCCAGGTCCAGCGCCTCCAGGGCCATGTGGCAGTGCTCCGGCACGCTGGAGGTCACCACGGCCATCCGCCGCCCCTCGGACCGGCACTGCCGCAGATAGGCCCGGACGCCGGGCTTCACCGGCACGTGGGCATAGGCCCCCTGGGCCAGCTCCATCCACTCGGCGACGATGGACTCGCAGGACTCGGTGAGCTGGCAGAACGCTTTGGTGAACACCGCCGCCTGGGGCAGGGGGACGTGGGCCACGCCCTCATAATAGGCGTGGGTATAGCGCAGGCCCCGGCGGGTCAGGAACTCCCGGTCCACCTTCTTCCAAACGCCGTTGGAATCGGTGAGCACGCCGTCCATATCGAACAGGAACATCGTTCACTCCTCCTTCACCAGGCGGAAGCGCCAGGGGAAGTCCCTGGCCTCCTCCGCGTAGTCCACGCCGATCCGGGGACCGGCGGCGATCCTCTCTCCCGCCGGGACGGGGGAGGGCGGGAGCCCCGCGTCCTCCAGCGAGCCGCAGATGAACAGGGTGTCCCCGGTCAGGTCCAGCCCGTCCTGCTCCCGGGTCAGGGCCAGGGCCCGGCAGACCTTGCCGGGGCCGTTGAGGAAGTTTTTCCGCCGGTAGGGCGTCATGGGCTCGTCCCCGTAGCGGAGGCGGGCCATGGTCTCTATGCCCGCCGCGGGCTCCAGCCCCCGGAGGAGCACGGCGGCGGGCTCGCCCTCCGGTTCCGTGACGAAGTTCAGGCAGTGGTACATGCCGTAGATGAGGTAGATATAGGCCGTGCCCGGCGGGGCGAAGAGGGTCCGCGTCCGGGCAGTGCGGCGGTAGCCGTAGGCGTGACAGGCCTTGTCACAGCGGCCGATGTAGCCCTCGGTCTCCACGATGCGCCCCGCCAGCGTCTCGCCGTCCAGGCGGCGGATCAGATACTTGCCCAGCAGGGCCCGGGCGGCGTCCAGCGTGTCCTGGGCATAGAAATCCCGGGAAAGCCTTGCCATTTCCTCACCTCGGTGTTAAAATACGGATTTGTGCGGCCTGGGATGCCAGGCCGGTGTCCAGTATATCACGAATGGGAACATGGAGCAAGAGGAATGAAAACGAACAAGATCCGTCAAAACGTCCTGCCGCTGATCACGGCCATGATCTGGGGCACCGCCTTCGTCGCCCAGAGCGTGGGGGCGGAGTATATGGGCCCCTTCACCTTCAACGCCGCCCGGGCGGCCATCGCCTTCGTCTTTTTGCTGGGCCTGTGCGGAGCGCGCCGGGCCTGCCGGAGGCGGAGCGGGGAGGCGGCGGCCCCCGCCGCCTCCCGGCGGGATCTGGCAGTGGGGGGCCTGGCCTGCGGCACGGCGCTGGCGGTGGCCAGCTGCTTCCAGCAAAAGGGCCTGGAGACCACCACCTCCGGCAAGGCCGGGTTCATCACGGCGCTGTACATCGTCCTGGTGCCCCTGGCCGGGCTGCTGCTGGGGAAGAAGGCCCCCCGGGCCGTGTGGCTGGGCGTCGTCCTGGCGGTGGCGGGGCTGTACTGCCTGTGCGTCAACGAGGAGTTCTCCGTCACCGGCGGGGACCTGTATGTCCTGGCCTGCGCCTTCTGCTTCGCCGTGCAGATCATGGCGGTGGACCATTTCACCGACCGGGTGGACGGCGTGGCCCTGTCCTGCGCCCAGTTCCTGGTCATGACGGCCATCTGCACCCTGGGGGCGCTGACGGAGACGCCGCCGAGCCTGGCCCTGCTGGGCCGGTGGCTGGGGCCGGTGCTGTATGTGGGCGTGTTCTCCAGCGGTGTTGCCTACACCCTCCAGATCCTGGCCCAGAAGGGGTCGGATCCCACGGTGGTGTCCCTGCTGATGAGCATGGAGTCCGTCTTCGCCACCATCGCCGGGGCGCTGATCCTGGGGGACCGGATGACGGGGCGGGAGTACCTGGGCTGCGCGCTGATGCTGGCGGCGGTGATCCTGGCCCAGCTGCCCATCCCGCTGCGCCGGGAGGCCGGGGCGGCCCGGCCCTGAGACGGGGATTTTTGATGGACAAGCATGGTATCCTATGCTATAATGACCGTAAAATGGCAGGGATATGCTCAGGGCCCGCATCCGCGGGCCCTGGGAGCAGGCCCCTGCCTGTGGATCTGTTGGAAATGAGGTGGCCGCGTGCGTGTGGATGTGCTGGGCGTCGGCTTTGACGATTTGACGATGGAAGAGGCCGTGGAGCGGGGCATGGAGCTCCTCCACAGCCCCGGCGCCCACTATGTGGTGACGCCGAACCCGGAGATCGTGGAGGTCTGCCGGGAGGATCTGGCGGCCCGGCAGGCGGTGAACGCCGCGGACCTGGTGCTGGCCGACGGCATCGGCGTGGTGAAGGGCGCCCAGATGATGGGCACGCCGCTGAAGGGCCGGGTGCCCGGCATCGAGTTCGCCGCCGGGCTGATGGAGCGGATGGCGGCGGAGGGCCTGTCCCTCTACCTCCTGGGGGCCAAGCCCGGCGTGGCGGAGGCCGCGGGGGTGGCCCTGGCGGAGAGATACCCCGGGCTGAGGATCGCGGGGACCCGCGACGGCTATTTCCGGGAGGACGCCCCGGTCGTCGAGGCGATCCGGGACAGCGGCGCGGACTGCGTCTTCGTCTGCCTGGGGGCCCCGAAGCAGGAGCGCTGGATGGCGAAGCACGGCGCGCGGACCGGAGCGCACCTCCTCTGCGGCCTGGGCGGGAGCCTGGACGTGTTCGCCGGCGTGGTGGAGCGCGCCCCGAAGTTTTGGTGCGACCATGATCTGGAGTGGTTCTACCGGCTGTGCAGGGATCCCCGCCGGCTGGGACGGATGATGAAGCTCCCGCTGTTCCTGGTCCACGTGCGGAAGGAGAAGAGACGAAGATGAGAGGCAGGCTGATCGTGCTGGAGGGCACCGACGGCTCCGGCAAGGCCACCCAGGCCAAGCTGCTGCTGCGGAGCCTGGAGGATCGGGGCGTCCCCTGCCGGGAGATCGACTTCCCCCGGTACGGCAGTCCCTTCGCCGAGCCGGCGGCCCGGTATCTCCGGGGGGCCCTGGGGGACCAGCCGGGCGACGTGAACGCCTACGCCGCGTCCACCATGTTCGCCGTGGACCGCTATGCCTCCTATAAAGAGGACTGGGGCGGGTTTTACGAGTCCGGCGGCGTGGTGGTGGCGGACCGCTATACGACGTCCAACGCCGTCCATCAGGCGTCGAAGCTCCCCGAGGGGGAGCGGCGGGCCTATCTGGACTGGCTCTTCGATCTGGAGTACGGGCGCCTGGGCCTGCCGGAGCCGGATCTGGTGCTCTATCTGGATATGCCCTCCGAGGCGGCGGGCCGGCTGATGCGCCAGCGGGAGCAGGAGACCGATACCCGGGCCGACATCCATGAGCGGGACGGGGCGTATCTCCGCCGCTGCCGGGAGAGCGCCCGGCAGATCGCGGAGGACCTGGGCTGGGTCATCGTGGACTGCGCCGCGGCGGACGGCTCTCCCCGTCCGCCGGAGGACATCCACCGGGAGGCCGCCGCCGCCGTGCGGGAGTGCCTGTCCCGCTGAACGGCGGCAGAGACGGGACGCGGAGCGTCCTGCCCCAGGCTGTCAAAAAGTCTTTTTGACAGCCTGGGGGAGGTCTCAGGACCCTTCGAAGTCCCGAGACCTCCCCGATCCGAATGGCGCGGGAGACCCTTCCTGGGTCTCCCGCACACACCCGTCCTTCCCGTTGGAGAAGATCCCCTGTTTCCCGACAGGCAGAGACGGGACGCGGAGCGTCCCGTCCTATGGAGTCCTGCGGAGCTCTCAGCAGCAGGCGTCGCTGCAGCCGCAGTTGTTGTTGCACCCGCAGCTGCACCCGCAGTTGCAGCCGCAGCCGCAGTTGTTCCCACAGCCGCAGCCGCAGCCACAGCCGCAGTTGTTCCCGCAGCCCCAGTTGCCGCCGCCCCAGCTGCTGCCGCCGCAGCCGCAGCAGCAGAACAGGATGATGATGAGGACGATCCACAGGCAGCCATTGTCATTTCCGTTGTTGAAGCACATATTCAGTCACCTTTCTTTGGACCTTGGTCCGCCGGGGACGGCGTCAGGTCCTTGGATTTGAGATATCCTATGCTCCCGGCCGCCGCCGGGAGCCTGACCCCTTGAAAAACGCCCCGTCCTTTTTTCGGGGGCCCTTTCCATGGGGAGCGCCGACGCGCGAGGAGGTTTTCGACATGGCCGATTTCAACAAGAGCGACACCGCCAGCTGGGACGCCGGGCAGGTCCGCCGGGAGCAGCCCTCCCGTCCCCCCCAGCGCAGACGCCGCCGGAGGCGGCGGCGGATGAACCCCTTCCTGTTCATCCTGCTGCACCTGATCTTCGTGGCGCTGGCCTCGGCGCTGCTGGGCTGTGCGGGGTGGCTGCTGTTCAGCGACTTCTGCTCCTTCAACCGCTCCAGCTCTCCCACGGTGGAGACGATCGTGGAGGTGTCGGCGGAGGACACCGTGGATACCGTCGCCGACAAGCTGAAGCAGGCGGGGCTCATCGAGTACACCTGGTTCTTCAAGCTCTACGCCAACGTCACCGGCGCGGAGGAGAAGATCGGCATGGGCTCCCACGCCCTGAACACCGACATGGATTACCATGCCCTGGTGCTGGGGATGCGGAGCGCCGCCGGGAGCATGACCGAGGACACCGTCCGGGTCACCATCCCGGAGGGTTACACCGTGGCCCAGACCATCGCCCTGCTGGCCAAGAACGGCGTCAACACCGAGGCGGCGCTGACCGCGGCCGCGCAGACCGCCGATTTCGACTACAGCTTCATCGACAACGAGTCCGAGGACATCAGCCGCCTGGAGGGCTACCTCTTCCCGGACACCTATGACTTCTATGTGGGCGAGAAGCCCGAGAACGCCCTGGGCCGGCTCCTCCGGAACTTCAACAGCAAGATCGACGACGAGCTGCTGGAGGCCCAGGAGGCCAAGGGCCACGACCTGCGGGCGGTGATCACCGTGGCCTCCCTGATCGAGCGGGAGACCGACGGCAGCGACCACAGCCGGATCGCCTCCGTCATCTACAACCGCCTGGACGGCCCCGGCGACAAGGCGGGCACCAACGGCCTGCTCCAGGTGGACGCCTCCCTGCTCTACGGCCTGCCGGGCCATGAGGGGGCCATCACCCAGGAGGACCTCCAGACGGATACGCCGTATAACCTCTACCTCCACGCCGGACTGCCCCCCACGCCCATCGCCAACCCCGGCCTGGACGCCATCGAGGCGGCCCTGGAGCCGGAGGAGACGAACTACTATTATTACGCCCTGGGCACGGACGGGAGCCACCACTTCTTCGAGACCTATCAGGAGCACGCGGCCTTCGTGGCCGGGAGCGGATATGGCGGGTGAGCGGCCGGAGCTGCTGGCCCCGGCGGGGGATCCGGAGCGCCTGCGCATGGCGGTGCTCTACGGGGCGGACGCCGTGTACCTGGCGGGGACGGACTTCGGGATGCGGGCCTTCGCGGGGAATTTCTCCCCCGAGGGCCTGCGCCAGGCCGTGGAGTTCGCCCACAGCCATGGCGTCCGGGTCCACTGCACCGTCAACACCATGCCCCGCAACGACGAGATGGACCGCCTCCCCGCCCATCTGGAGCTGCTGGAGGACGCCGGGGTGGACGCGGCAATCCTGGCGGACCTGGGGGCCTTCCGCCTGGCGGAGCGGTACGCCCCCCACGTCCGGCGCCACGTCTCCACCCAGGCCGGGGTCACGAACTACGAGACCGCCCGGGCCTGGCACGAGGCGGGGGCCGGCCGGGTCATCCTGGCCCGGGAGCTGAGCCTGGAGGAGATCCGGACCATCCGGGACAAGACGCCGCCGTCTTTGGAGCTGGAGGCGTTCGTCCACGGGGCCATGTGCGTCAGCTACTCGGGGCGGTGCCTGCTGAGCAATTACATGACGGGCCGGGACTCCAGCCGGGGGGCCTGCGCCCAGCCCTGCCGCTACCGCTACGCCCTGATGGAGGAGAAGCGCCCCGGCGAGTTCTTCCCCATCGAGGAGGACGGCCGGGGGGCCTACATCCTGAACTCCAGGGACATGTGCATGATCGACCATCTGGAGGACCTGCTCTTCCTGGACAGCCTGAAGATCGAGGGGCGGGCCAAGTCGGCCTATTACGCCGCCGTCGTCACCGCCGCCTACCGCCACGGACTGGACGCCGCGGCGGCGGGGGAGGCCCTGGACCCCGTCTGGCGGGACGAGGTGGAGCGCGTCAGCCACCGGCCCTATTCCACCGGGTTCTTCTACGGCCAGCCGGGCCAGTATCACGACGACGCCCGCTATGTCCGGGAGTGGCAGGTGGCCGCCGTGGTGACGGACTGCGGCGGCGATGGGGACGCGGTGCTGTCCCTGCGGAACAAGTTTTGCACCGGGGACGAGGTGGAGCTGGTGGGGCCGGGGGTCCGGCCCTTCGCCATGACGGTCCCCGAGATGACGGACGCGGACGGCCTGCCGCTGTTCGAGCCGAGGACGCCGCAGAGCGTCTTCCATATGAGACTGCCCCGGCAGGTGCCGCCCTGGACCATCGTCCGCCGGGCGGTGAGCCTGTCCGGGAGATGAGCCCCCGGCGTGGGGGACGACGAAAAGGAGGAGCCGTTATGAACGCGGACGTCGTGATCGTGGGCGCGGGCCCCGCCGGGATCTTCACCGCCCTGGAGCTGCTGAGACGGGGCAGCCGGCAGAAGATCGTCATGGTGGAGAAGGGCCGGAGCATCGAGGAGCGCCGCTGCCCCAAGAGCCGGACGAACAAGTGCGTGAGCTGCAAGCCCTATTGCCACATCACCACCGGCTTCTCCGGCGCGGGGGCCTTCTCCGACGGGAAGCTGTCTTTGAGCTGTGAGGTGGGGGGCGACCTGCCCACCCTGATCGGCCCGGACCTGGCCCAGGAGACGATCCGCTACGCCGACCGGATCTACCTGGATTTCGGCGCGGACACCCACATCGAGGGCCTGGAGCACGAGGAGGAGCGCAAGGAGATCCGCAAGCGGGCCATCCAGGCGGGGCTGAAGCTGGTGGACTGCCCCATCCGCCACATGGGCACGGAGAAGGCCCATGACATCTACCTGGGCATCGAGCGCCACCTCCAGGAAAACGGCGTGGAGATCCTCTTCGGCCACGAGTGCCGGAACCTGATCTTGGAGAGCGACGTGTGCAGGGGCGTGACCGTCTCCGACGGGCGGCAGGACTTCGAGATCTCCGCCAGGCACACGGTGGTCGCCACGGGCCGCCGGGGGGCGGACTGGCTGGAGAAGCTCTGCGCGGAGCACAGCATCGCCCACGCGCCCGGCACCGTGGACATCGGCGTCCGGGTGGAGGTGCGCAACGAGGTCATGGAGATGGTGAACCGGGTGCTCTACGAGTCCAAGCTGGTGGGCTGGCCCCGGCCCTTCAAGAACAAGGTGCGGACCTTCTGCCAGAACCCCGGCGGCTTCGTCAGCCAGGAGAACTATGACAACGACCTGGCCGTGGTCAACGGGCATTCCTATAAAGAGCACAAGAGCGACAATACGAACCTCTCCATCCTCTGCTCCCACAATTTCAGCGTCCCCTTCAACCAGCCCATCGCCTACGCCCAGAAGGTGGGCGAGCTGACGAACATGCTGGCCAACGGCCAGATCCTGGTCCAGCGGTTCGGCGACATCTTAGACGGCAAGCGGACGTGGCAGAAGGAGCTGGCCCAGTCCAACCTCCGGCCCACCCTGCCGGACGCGGTGGCGGGGGACATCACCGCCGCCATGCCCTACCGGGCCATGGTGAACATCATCAACTTCATCCAGGCCATGGACCACGTGGTCCCCGGCTTCGCCTCCTATGAGACGCTGCTGTACTCCCCGGAGCTGAAGTTCTACTCCAACCGGGTGAAGATGGACACGGACTTCAACACCAGCCTGCAGGGGCTGCACTGCCTGGGGGACTCCTCCGGGTGGACGAGAGGGCTGATGATGTCCTCGGCCATGGGCGTGCTCATGGGGCGGAAGCTGGCGGAGGAGGGCTGAGGGCCCCGGATATCGAAAGGAGGAGGGCTGAGGGCCCCGGATATCGAAAGGAGGAGGGCGAAAGCCCTCCTCCTGTTCCATATTTTGGGGGTCACACGTCCTCGGCCTCAGGATAAGGGCCGTCCGTGCCTTCGCCAAGTGCGGGATCTGTCCGGTCCTCTTTCAAACAGCTCTCGATCATGGAGACGACCACGTTATTGAAGCTGGTCTTGTTCTCCGTGGCGATCTTCTCCAATCGCTCGGCGACCGCACATTTCAAGTATAAGGTCTTATAAACGGTCGGCTCCTTATTTTTAGTGGATTTGAGTCCAAAGTCCATATGTCCACCCCGGTCTTCATTATGTTCCTAATTCACCATATCCTAATTTACCATATCATTTATGAGAATGATAAATGAGAAAAACAAATGAGAAAATTCTGGTATCTGTTATATCCTCAAGATGTATGGTACAGTCAAGGACAGGAGGTGCATAGTATGAGGATCACCCAGGAGGAACTCGAAAAGATGATGCGGGACGAATACCTGGACGCCAAGGAACGTCTGCTCATCTGGACCGAGGCGGTGAAAGAAGAGCTCCAGGACGAGAGGGAGACCCGCGAGGGGATCTATGCCATGATGTTCTGGTCGCAGACGGAGCTCCACCGCCGCCGGGCCTATCTGGACATGGCGGTGCCGGACGCCGAGATCGAAGGCGCCCGTGTGCTGCGGGACCTGACGGACCGGAGAGGAGAAGAGGAGGAGCGGAGGAAGGAAGCGAAGCGGGAAAAAGAAGCGGAGCTGAAACGGTGGGCGGCACGGAAGATAAAGGAGCGGAGGCACGATTGAGCCGGCGCTCCTCAAGAGTGCCGAAAAAGGAGTGGAGGCTCCATCGGCGGGAAGGAGGAACGCAGCGGGAGGGACCCGGGAGGGTCCCTCCCGGAGTGTCGAAAAAGTAGGGAAGACTTCCTCGACGGGAAGGAGGAGAGTTACGAGAGGGACCCAGGAGGGGTCCCTTTCGTTTTTGATAAATAAGTTTTCAGGACTTTCAAGAAAGTCCTGAAAACTTGCCCAGCCTGTCGAAAAAGACTTTTTCGACAGGCTGGGAGGGCCTCTCCCGCCGTCTCTTTTTTTATCCGCCGGCCGTCTTTCCCGATTGCGCTCCCGGCAAAAAAATGCTATGATCGAAGGGAGATCGACATGCGGGAGGTACTACCTATGAAACTTGCGACGTCCGCCCAGATGCGGGAGCTGGACCGGAAAGCCATCGAGGAGCGTCATGTCCCCTCCATCGACCTGATGGAGCGGGCGGCGGCGGAGACCGCCCAGGCGGCGCTGGATCTCCTGCCGGACAAGCCGGGCAGATGCCGGGCGGCGGTCTTCTGCGGCGCGGGGAACAACGGCGGGGACGGCATCGGCGCGGCGCGCCTGCTGTTCCTGATGGGGGTGAAGGTCCGGGCCTTCCTGGTGGGGGAGTACGACCGCCTCACCCCCGACGCCATGGAGGAGACGGGCCGCCTCAGCGAGTGCGGCGTGGAGCTAGAGGCGTTCGACCCCGGGGACAAGGCCCAGGCCGCCTGGGCCAGGGGCAGTCACGTCATCATCGACGCCCTCTTCGGCGTGGGCCTCTCCCGGGAGATCGACCCGGCGTCCAAATTCGCCGCGGCCATCGATCTGATGAACGGGTGCAGGGGAGCGGTCGTCGCCGCGGATATCGCCAGCGGCGTGGAGGCGGACACGGGCCGGGTGCTGGGCCGGGCGGTGCGGGCGGACCGGACCGTCACCTTCACCCTGAAAAAGATCGGCCAGGCCGTGGGAGAGGGGGCCCTGCTCTCCGGGGACGTGGCCGTCCGGGACATCGGCGTCCCCGGCGGGCTGGTCCGGGAGACGGTCTGCCCCGTCCAGACGGTGGAGGCGGACTTCGCCGCCGCGGCCCTGCCGCCCCGGGAGCCCGGCGGGCACAAGGGGGACTTCGGCAGGGTGCTGGTGGTCGGCGGGGCCGTGGGCTATACCGGCGCGCCGTACCTGACGGCCTCGGCGGCGGTGCGGTCCGGCTGCGGGCTGGTGTACCTGGGCGTCCCGGACAGCATCTGGGAGATCGAGACGGTCCGCTGCGTCAGCGCCATGCCCTTCCCCCTGGCCGGCGAGTGGAGCGGGAAGCTGGGGCGGAAGGCCCTCACAGCGCTGCTGGGGAAGCTGGAGGGCTGTGACGTCCTGGCCATCGGCCCCGGCCTGGGCCGGGACGAGGACACGGCGAAGCTGGTGCGGGAGGTCCTGGCGAAGACGGAGAAGCCCGTGGTGCTGGACGCGGACGGCATAAACGCGCTGGAGGGACATATAGATATCTTGGACCAGCGCCGGGGACGGACCACCATCCTCACGCCCCACGACGGGGAGTTCGCCCGGCTGGGGGATCTGACGGGGGACCGGGTGGGCACGGCCCGGGCCTTCGCCCAGGCCCATGGCTGCATCCTGGTGCTGAAGGGCCACCGGACCGTCACCGCCGGGCCGGCGGGCAACGTGCTGGTGAACACCACCGGGAACTCCGGCCTTGCCAAGGGCGGCAGCGGCGATGTGCTGACGGGGCTCACCGCCTCCCTGCTGGCCCAGGGGGCCGCGCCCATGCTGGCGGCGGCGGGGGCCGTGTGGATCCATGGCCGGGCCGGGGATCTGGCGGCGGAGGCACTGACGGAGTACTGCGTCACGCCGGAGGACGTCGTCGGGGCCTTCCCCAGGGTGTTCGCGGAGCTTTTGAAGCGGAAGGAGAATTGAAATAGAGGAGGTTTTCCGGTGCGCCATTGGAAGTGCGTACCAATGATGACCCTGCTGCTGTTGCTGCTGGCGGCCTGCGGCGGCGGGGGAGAGGAGGAGGCGGGGACCGCGGACCTGCGGGACCGCTACCACGACATGACGGGCTGCGTCATGGAGGCCGGCGTCTCCTGCGGCCAGGAGGGCCTGGCCTGGGAGGCGGAGCTCCGGTGCGAGTATGTCCCCGGCGGGGAGAGCGTCGTGGAGGTGCTGTCCCCGGAGATGATAGCGGGGGTCCGGGCCGTGCTCAGCGAGCCGGAGTGGCGGCTGGAGTACCAGGGGGACAGCCTGAACGCCGGGACCCTCAGCGACGAGGAGATCAGCCCCGCCGCCTGCCTGCCCCGGCTCATGAGCGCCCTGCGGGACGGCTGGCTCCTGGAAGAGGGGGAGGAGACGTGGGACGAGGTCCCCTGCCTGCGCATCACGGTGGACCAGACCGGGGTGAAGGACGGGAAGATCCTCTCCACCATCTGGCTCCGCCGGGACGACGGGACCCCGCTCCGGGGGGAGATCGCCGTGGACGGGGAGACCATTTTGACAGCGGACTTTACGAGCTTCGAGTTTTATGATACAATGTCCGAGGACGGCGCTTGACGCTTGACACGGCCCCGCCGGGCCCCGCATAAGATGACGTGGGGCGAGGACGCCGGGATCTGACCCTCTCCGCGGATGAAGATCGTTTGCGGGAAGAGGCGTATAAATTCCGAAACTGCGTGGGAGAATGAAAGTGGCCTCACCGAGAAGGGACAGATCCCCTTCCCGATGGCGGGTACTTCTTTCGGCGGAGTGTGAACTTTGTGGATACGAGTGTCAAGCGTGGC
>NZ_CAJUBK010000005.1 GCF_910584465.1 uncultured Oscillibacter sp. | reverse complement strand
CATCAACACCGGCGACTTCATGGGCAAGAAGGTCCAGAAGGAGGACACCCTGGGCGTCCTGGAGGCCGTGGTCGAGGGCAGGGCCCAGTTCAAGACCTGGGGCCCCTTCGAGGACATCGAGATCTTCGAGTGGGAGGGCTTCGTGCCCGACCTGAGCGACAAGGAGTACGTCGCCCAGCTGAAGGCCCGGATGCAGGACCGGCTGAACTATGTCACCAAGCTGGACACCGAGGAGGGCGGCTTCAACAAGCTCCCCGAGGACGCCGCCGCGGCCATCAAGAAGGTCGTCGACGAGGCGAACACCCTGTAAGCGGTTTCCCGAATACGAAGAGGACCGGCTCCCTGAGGAGCCGGTCTTTCCATGTAAGGACAGAGCCTGCAGAGGCGGGCGCGAAGCGCGGGAAAAAGTTTCGCCAGCCTTTTCAAAGACGGCGGGGGTCCAGGGGGCAGGGCCCCTCGGGCGCGCCCGCAGGCGCGAAACACTCCGGCCGCGGCGTAAAGACGATTCAGATGAGCCCCCCAAAAGCCCTCGTCAAGGATAAAGCCGCGGCCCAGCGACTTTGCCGCGAAGCCGGCGAACGGCCCATCCTGCCGCCCCCGTCACCGCATCAGCCCCGCCAGCAGCCCGGCGGCGGCGGTGGAGAGCACGGTGGTGCTGACCATGCCCCCGATGACCATCCGGGAGGCGATCTGCCCCATGAGGAACTCCCTCCGGCCGGGGTCCTCCGTCAGGGCTTCGATGACCTCCTGAGAGATGAGCATGTTCATGGGGAAGCCCACCATGGTGTTCAGGGACAGGGCCCGGCTCATGGATGGGGACAGGCCCAGGAGGCGCCCCGCCGCCGTGGAGACCAGGAGCACGCACGCCGTCTGCACCGCCAGGACCAGGAGCAGGGGCGGCAGCATTTGGGCGAACATCCGGGGCGTGGCCGCCGAGAAGCCGGAGATGACGGTGCACATCATCAGGAAGAACAGGAAGCCACCGCTCTTGGAGGCGTCCAGCTCGTTCCGGCCCAGCAGGCCCAGGCAGGACAGCAGCACCCCCAGCAGCAGGCAGAGGATGTAACGGGAGAGCCCGGTGACCATCTCCAGCCGGGAGGCCGTCCAGGCGGCGGCGTACAGCCGGAGCAGCGCGCCGTACTGGAGCTTCGCCCCGGGAGGAGAGGGGCGGGGCCTGACCTCCTCCCCCCGGGCCTCCTCCGCCGGGGCCTGAGGCAGGCCCTGGAGCCGCCGGGCCTCCTGCCGGATGAACAGGGTGACCAGAGGACAGCTCACCAGGGCCTGGGTGCTCAGCAGCAGCACGGAGAGGACGATGAGCTGGTCATAGCCCAGGGACCGGGCCCGCTCCTGGACGATGAGGGCCGTGGCCATGCCGCCGGGGAGCCCGCCGATGGCCGTGTTCAGCCCGTACGCTCCGCCCACCACCAGCAGCAGGGAGGCCAGCTGCCCCGCGAAGGTGACAGCAGCCAGGGCGGCCACCCGCCAGTTGGACAGGAAGGCGGAGAGGTCCATGGAGGCCCCCATGTGGACCACCACCAGCATCATGACGGTGGAGGTCAGGCCGGAGAAGCCCGCCAGGTCCGCAAGGCCCTCCGGCAGGATCCCCGCCCAGCAGAGAAGGGCATAGCCCACGCCGGCGAAGAGGACGGCGGGGGCGGCGCCCCGGGCGAAGCGGGAGAGGAGCTCCCCCGCCGCCAGCAGAAGGAGGAAGACGAGCCCGCTCTGCAGCGCGTCGAATCCCAGCATCACAGTCCCCGCCAGGACTCCGGCCGGAGGCGGCTGAGGTCGTGCTCCGCCCGGTCGATCTCTGCCAGCATGGCGGCTTTGTCCCGGTTCAGCGTCCCCCGGAGGGCCAGGTAGTTGCTGGCGTGGTTCATCCGGAACACGCTGCCGGGGCTGTCCAGGTGCTCCACCAGGAGCCGGGTCTCCTCCAGCACCTGGGGCCGGGTCAGGAGCTGGAACTCCCCCTCGTGGACCCAGTCCCAGAGGGGCGTCTCCGGCTCCACCATCAGCGTCAGCATCCCGATATACTCCGGGTCCATGGCGTTGAACGCCTTGGCGGTGTCGATGGCGTGGCTCCGCAAAAGCTCCGGCCCGCCCAGGCCGGTGATCGCCGTGACGGAGAGGGCGATGCCGCACCGGCGGACCTTCTGCCCCATCTCGACGATCTGCGCCGCCGGGTGGCCCTTGCGCATCAGGGTGAGCACCTCGTCGCTGCCGGACTCCAGGCCCATATAGACCATGGTCAGCCCCTTCTCCCGGAGGGTCCTCAGCTCCTCCTCCGTCCGGATATGGATGGAGGCCGGGGAGGCGTAGCTGGTCACCTGGCGGCACTCGGGGAACAGCTCCCGGACGGTGTCCAGGATGACGTACAGCTCCGGCGCCTTGCGCACCAGGGCGTCGCCGTCGGCCAGGAAGACCTTTTCGACGTGGTGATAGACCTCCCGGGCGATGCGGAAGTCCTCCAGCACCTCCTCCAGGGGGCGGACGGAGAACCGCTTCTCCTTATACATGCTGCAAAAGGCGCAGGTATTGTGGCTGCACCCGTAGGTCACCTGGACGATGAGGCTCCGAGCCTCGGAGGGGGGGCGGTAAACGCTGCCGTGATATCTCATAGGCCCAGCTTCTCCAGCGCAGCCATCTTCAGGCATACGCAGAACACGGCGATGGCCTGCTCCAGCTCCTCCACCGGGGGCAGGGAGGGCGCGATGCGGATGTTGCTGTCTTGGGGGTCCTGCCCATAGGGGAAGGTGGCCCCGGCGGCGGTCATGGTGACGCCTGCCTCCCGGCACAGGGCCAGGGTCCGCTTGGCGGTGCCGGGCATGGCGTTGAGGGAGACGAAGTACCCGCCCTTGGGATGCCGCCACGAGGCGATCTCCAGCGGGGCGATCTCCTTGTCCAGCGCGTCCGTCACGGCCCGGAACTTGGGGCCCATGATGGCGGCGTGGCGCTTCATCAGCTCCAGGGTGTGGGCCTTGTCCTTGAGGTAGAGGACGTGGCGTTGCTGGTTCACCTTGTCGAAGCTGATGACCTGGGGGGCGAGGAGCTTCTCCATATGGGCCATATTGGCCTCGGAACAGGCGAAGCAGCTGACGCCCGCGCCGGGGAGGGTCACCTTGGAGGTGGAGGCGAACTCGAAGACCATGTCGGGATGCCCCGCCTGCGCGCAGAGGGAGAGGATGTCGGGGAAGTCCACGTAGTCCCCCTCGAACTCGTGGATGCAGTAGGCGTTGTCCCACATGATGAGGAAGTCCGGGGCGGCGGGCTCCAGCGCCGCCATGCGGCGGATGGTCTCGTGAGAGTAGATGATGCCGTCGGGGTTGGAGTATTTGGGCACGCACCAGATGCCCTTGACGGCGGGATCCTTGACGGCGGCCTCCACGGCGTCCATGTCGGGGCCTTCATCGGTCATGGGGACCGCGGTCAGCTCGAAGCCGAAGGACTCCGTGACCTTGAAATGCCGGTCGTAGCCGGGGGCGGGGCAGAGCCATTTGACCCGTTCCTCCCGGCACCAGGGCCGAGGACTGTGGAGCAGTCCGTGGGTATAGGCTTTGCAGACGGTGTCGTACATCAGCTGGAGGCTGGAGCTGCCGCCCACGAAGACCTGCTGGGGCTTGCAGCCGAGGATCTCGGCGAAGAGCCGCTTGGCGGCGGGCAGGCCGGAGAGCTCGCCGTAGTTGCGCACGTCGATGCCGTCGGAGACGTAGTCCCCGGGCTCCTGCATGAGGCCGAAGATGTCGCTGACCAGGTCCAGCTGGGCCTTCCCGGGCTTGCCCCGGGCCATGTTCAGGCTGAGGCCCCGGGCCTTCAGGGCGTCGAATTCGGCCCGCAGGCGGGCGTGCTCTCCTTCCCGCTCCGCGGGGGTGAGGCTGGCGTAAGGCTTCATCATGATCCATCCTTTCTGTCAGAAGCTTTGACAGTGCCTAGTATAACGGATCTGGGCGGCGGTTTCAAGAGCCCCGTCCCCCTTTTGTCCCGGGAAATGCTTACAGGATCTTTTCATCGTCGAAATGACGGGACGAGCAGCGGGCCATCCCGGATCGCTGCCCAGTGAACTGGGAGTTCAAACATAGCGCTGACACGTATGCCGCTGTCCTAATAGGTCTGGTCCGTGGAGAAATAACGTATGATCTTGCACGGGGCCCCTACGGCGATACAATTTGCCGGGATCGTTCGGTTGACCACGCTCCCTGCTCCAATGACGCTGTTCTCCCCGATGGTCACTCCCGGCAATAGGATGCTTCCGGCGCCGATCCATGCGTTGTCCTTTATCTCCACCGGACGGGCGTAGGTCTTGAACCACGTCGTTCCGCGTTCTTTCCAGTCCGGTACGAGACGTTCCTGGGGCGATACCGGGTGAGAAGATGTATAGATCTGTACATTCGACGCGATCAATACCCTGTCCCCGATCTTGATCGGCATATTGTCCACAAACGTGCAGTTCATATTGATGATCACATCACTGCCTATAAAAATGTTTTTCCCATGGTCACAATGGAACGGCGTGTCGATCGCCACGTTTTCGCCTATCCCGCCTAATAGCTCCCTGAGGATGGCGCTCCTTTTCTCGGTATCGGTGTAGTCCGTAAAGAGGTATTCCCGTGTGAGTTCTCTTGCACGGGCTATTTGGTTTAAGGTATCTTGGCCGGCTGTCTCTAAAAAGTCCGTTTCCTCATACTGCATGGTAATTCTCCTATACGTTTTTGATCGGGCCGCGTTTCCAGACCACCTGCGCGGCATGTTGGAGGACACATCCTCATCCTGTCGGACCGATCATACCACAAACGATCCTCCACTTCAAGGATCCATCCATGGAGCCGCTGGCGGTCAGGATCGCCGGCGCGTAAGAGGAGCGGCGGTCTCAAGACCCGCGCTTCCTTTTTCCCCACCGCTGTGCTATGATGGGGAGACTGCGGGGATCTTGTCGATAACGCCCGGTCTTTCGGCGCATACTATGGCCGGGCGGCGCGGGAGATCCCCGGCGGCCGGGCCGGTACGGGCATGTTCCCGCCCGCCGGCGCATAGGCTTGAGAGATAACGGTCCCGCCCGCCGGTCACGAAGGAGGATGCCCATGAGCCGAAGGAGAAACGCCGGGAGACGAAAGAGCCCGATCGATCAGACCATCGCCGTGTCGGCCCTGCTGCTGCTGGCGCTGTTCCTGCTGCCGCTGGTGGTGGTGGCGCCCTTCCGCTCCGCGCTCTTCGGCCGGGAGGAGCCGGTGGACGAGACGGAGCAAAAGCAGCCCCTCCCGCCGTTCGTCAGCGGCAGCCTGGACGCCGCCAGGCCCCTTAAGGTGCTGGACGGGGAGGAGGTCCTGGAGATGGACCTGGGGACCTATCTGGTGGGCGTGGTCCGGGCGGAGATGCCCGCCTCCTTCCAGCTGGAGGCGCTGAAGGCCCAGGCGGTGGCCGCCAGGACCTATACGCTGTACAAGCTCCGGACCGGCGGGAACCACGGCGACGCCGCCGACATCTGCACGGACCACACCTGCTGTCAGGCATACATCAGCGAGGGACGGGCCCGCGCCAACTGGGGGGAGGACGCGGACGCCAACGAGTCGAAGGTGGAGACGGCGGTCAAGGAGACCGACGGCGAGACGGTCCTCTACGGCGGCGTGCCCATCCTGGCGGTGTTCCACTCCTCCTCGGCGGGGCTGACCCGCGCGGCGGGGGAGGTCTGGCAGGACGACCTGCCCTACCTCCAGGCGGTGAGCTCCCCCGAGGCGGGGGACAAGATCCCCAACTACTACAGCCGCGTGGAGTTCACGGCGGAGGAGCTGAAGGAGGCGCTGGGCTCCGCCTTCCCGGAGGCGGACCTCTCCGGGGACATGAGCGGATGGCTGGGGGACGCCGCCGCCGACAGCGCCGGGAGCGTGGCCACGGTCCGCGTGGGCGGCGTGACGGTGAAGGGGGCCCAGGTCCGTTCGGCCCTGGGGCTGCGGTCCGCCTGCTTCACCTGGGAGATCCAGGACGGGAAGATGGTCTTCTTCGTCACCGGCTACGGCCACGGCGTGGGCCTGAGCCAGTACGGGGCCGAGCGGATGGCCGCGGAGGGGGCGGATCACCGGGAGATCTTGACCCACTATTATACCGGCGTGACCGTCGAGCCCTACGGCGGATGAAGGGCCGCCCCGCCGTCCTCCCGGCCCGGGCCCACGGCGGACTTTACAAGACCGGCCGATCTGTGATAAAATATATCCGTTTTCTACAGGACTTTACAAAGGAGGGACGGCGTGATGAAACGGCGGGCCGCGGCGCTGGTCTTATGCGCCTTGCTGGTGTTCCAGCTGTCCCTCCCTCCGGCGCGGGCGGCGGACCGGGTCTCGTTCACCGCGGTGGGCAGCTATGTCCTGCCCCTGTCGGATAATACGATGCCCTTTTGGAGCGGCGGCTATGTCTATATCGCCAGCTCCATCTTCACCGGCACGGCCCGGGACCACCTGGGGGTCTCCCAGGTGTTCAACAGCGACCAGGGCCGCCTGGTCCTCTACAGGGGCGGGCGCTCCCTGACCTTCCTCCTCTCCGAGGACCGCGCGCTGGACAACGACGGCGCCGCCTACTACCCCGGCGCCATCCAGCGCGGCGGGACGGTCTTCGTCCCCGCCAACACCGTCTCCCGGTACTTCGACCTGGTCTATTCCGTGATCGAGGTGGAGCGGGGCAGCATGGTCTGGATCCGCCAGCCGGGCTATAACGTGTCGGACAAGCTCTACGCCGACGCGGCCCAGTATTCCATGGACTCCGTCTACAGCGACTATATCCGGGCCAAGGAGGCGGCGCAGCCGGGGAGCGGGTCCTCCGGGGGCTCCTCCAGGCCCGGGGCCCCCGGCGGGGCGCAGGATCCCTCCGCCGGATCGCTGGAGGGGAAGCGGATCGCCCTGTGCCTGGAGGGCGGGGACGGCGCCGCCGCCATCGCGGACGCGCTGACGGCCTCCGGCGCCGGGGCCGCCTTCTTCTTCACGCCGGAGGAGATGGAGCGGCAGGGGGAGGTCCTCCGCCGCCTGAGCGCCGCGGGGCAGAGCGTGGGCGTCCTGGCGGACGCCGCGGACCCGGACCGGACCGTGGCGGAGCAGCTGGAGGCGGGCAACGCCGCCCTCTTCCGGGCCACCTGCGGCAAGACCCGCCTGGCCTATGTCCAAAACGGCGGGCCGCAGAGCCTCCAGACCGCCCGCGACCTGGGCTTCCGGTGCCTCCAGCCGGAGGTGGACCGGAGCGGGCAGTCCCTGCGGGACCTGCCGGACGCGCAGGGACTGGTCCAGCGTCTGGCCGGACGGCGGGGGGACGCCGCCGTGTGGCTGGGGGACGGCGCTTCCCCGGCGGGGGTGCGCTCCTTCCTCTCCGCCGCGCGGGAGGCCGGAGGCGAGTGCACGGCCTATACCGAGGTGGGGATCGGGTGAGGGGGAGCGCCCGGAATCTTTACAGAAAATTCAACAACCCCGCGAAAGAGCGGGTATAATAAAGTTTAGAAAGATCTGCCTTGGATCCAGACGAGGCCGGCGGGGAGGGAGAGCGCCCGGGAGCGGACCGGGAGGGGGCTCTCCCGGCCCCCCGCTGCGGCCCCCCGCCGCGGGGGCCCGCCCGGCCGGTCTGGGATCTGCTTGGGGCAGACAGGGGAGGGTCCGCCATGGGGCGCAACATTCTGGTGGTCGAGGACGACCGCAACATCTCCGATCTCATCCATATGTACCTGGTGAAGGAGGGCTTCGACGTCCGCATCGCCGGGGACGGCGGCAGGGCCATCGAGGAGTTCCAAAAGGCCGTGCCGGATCTGATCTTGCTGGACATCATGCTGCCGGTCATGGACGGCTGGGCCGTCTGCGCCAAGATCCGGGAGACCTCCCAGGTCCCCATCATCATGCTCACCGCCAAGAGCGAGGTCTTCGACCGCATCCAGGGCCTGGAGATGGGAGCGGACGACTACATCGTCAAGCCCTTCGAGATGAAGGAGCTCATCGCCCGGATCAACGCCGTCCTCCGCCGGACGGAGATCCCCAACGACACCAGCAAGAAGCTGACCTTCGACAAGCTGGTGATCAACCTGGATTCCTACGAGCTGATCGTGGACGGGAAGAAGATCGACACCCCGCCCAAGGAGCTGGAGCTGCTGTACCACCTGGCCTCCACCCCCAACCGGGTCTATACCCGCAACCAGCTCCTGGACGAGGTCTGGGGCTTCGACTACTTCGGCGACAGCCGGACGGTGGACGTACACATCAAGCGCCTGCGGGAGAAAGTGGAGGGCGTCAGCGGCAAGTGGGCGCTGAAGACCGTCTGGGGCGTGGGCTATAAATTCGAACTGACGACGGAGAAGGCGGAGGGATGAGGCGCTTCCGGGAACGGACCCAGGGCCTCTACTGGCGGCAGCTCTGCGTCACCGCCGGCATGGTGCTGCTGACGCTGTGCCTGCTGGGCGTGTCCTTCTTCTCCCTGAGCTATAACTACGCCCGGAGCCAGCAGGGCCAGGAGATCGCCGCCAAGGCCCGCGTCATGAGCCAGCTCTCCCTGAGCTATCTGGAGAACGGGCGGTATCTGGACATGGAGGACCTCCAGGACGATCTGGACTTCCAGCGCCTGGCTAGCTTCGCCGCCATCGTGTCCGACGTGCATTTCATGATCTGCGACCCGGAGGGCCATGTCCTCCTCTCCACCGACCAGGCCCTGGACGGCCTGACGGTGACCGTCCCCGAGGAGCAGACCCGCCGGATCATGGAGCGGGGCAGCGCCTCCTGGCGGGACGACTTCGGGGGACTGTACCCCCAGAAGCGGTTCTCCGTGGGCGTGGCCGCCGTGAACCCCATCACCCAGGAGAAGGCGGGGGAGGTGGTGGCGGTGTCCACCATGGCCTCCCTGGACTCCATGTGGCAGGGGTTCATCGGGCTGTTCTTCATGACCGCGTTCGTGGTGCTGATGATCGCCTTCATGGCGTCCTCCGTCACCGCCATGCGGCAGGTGAAGCCCATACGGGAGATGGTGGAGGCCACCCGGCGGTATGCCGAGGGGGACTTCGACGTCCGCATGAACGACTATGGCCGGGGGGACGAGATGGGGGAGCTGGCCGCCTCCTTCAACGCCATGGCGGAATCCCTCCAGCAGACGGAGCGCCAGCGGCGGGAGTTCATCGCCAACATCTCCCATGAGCTCAAGACCCCGATGACCACCATCGCCGGGTATACCGACGGCCTGCTGGACGGCACCATCCCCCCGGAGAAGGAGAAGCAGTACCTCCAGATCATCGCCGGGGAGAGCCGCCGCCTCAGCCGCCTGGTGCGGCGGATGCTGGACGTCAGCCAGCTCCAGGCCATCGACCCCCTCCGGGGCGGGAGCCATTTCGACCTGTGCGAGAGCATGCGCCGGGTGCTGATCTCCATGGAGAAGAAGATCACGGACCGGGATCTGGACGTGGAGGCCGACATCCCCGAGGGGCCCATCCTGGTCCTGGGGGACAACGACTTGATCACCCAGGTGATCTACAACCTGCTGGAGAACGCCGCCAAGTTCGCCTATAAGGGCTCCACCCTGTACCTGGGGCTGACCCTCCGGGACGGCAGGGCCCGGGTGATGGTGCGCAACTGCGGGGACACCATCCCCGCCGGGGAGCTGCCGCTGCTGTTCGAGCGCTTCCACAAGAGCGACAAGTCCCGCAGCGAGGATAAGGACGGCGTGGGCCTGGGGCTTTACATCGTCAAGACGATCCTGGAACAGCACAAGGAAAAGATCAACGTGACCAGTGAGAATGGAGTGACGACGTTCTCCTTCTCTTTGACTACGGAGTGAATGGGATGAGGCGCCATGGGAGAGCGTGAGGGAGCCGGGCGGATCCCCGGCGAAGTGATCGAGGTATACCGGCGGGCCCTGCCGCCGTCCCTGCGGCGGACGGAGGAGCGGGACCCGCGGGAGGTCGTGTCCGTTTACCGCCCGCCGGACGTCCGGGAGGTGGTGGAGGTCTACAGCCGCCCCGTCCCCAGGGGGCGGGCGGCACGGCCCGCCGCCCCCGCTCCGGGAGGGGAGGCGCGGGGACGGCGGAGGGGCCCCCTCCGCGGACGGCGGGGAGGGCTCGTCAAGTTCCTGGTCTGCGTGGCCGTCCTGGTGGGCCTGGCCGCCGCGGCCCGGGCCGCGGACCGGCTGTCCGCCCGGGACGGCGGAGGGGCCGGCGTCCCTCCCGCCTCCGGCGTGTCGGAGGAGATCGCCATCCCCGGCTGGCCGGTGGATCAGGGGGCGTCCCTGACCGTCTCCCGGGAGCCGGGGGAGACGCTGACCGCCCAGGAGATCTACCGGCGGCTGAACCCGTCGGTGGTGACGGTGCGGTGCTGGACGGAAGAGGGCATGTCCATCGGCACCGGCGTCATCTTCACGGAGGACGGCTATGTCCTCACGAACCATCATGTGGTCCGGGGGGGCCGGGAATGCTCGGTGGTCCTGGACAGCGGCTATACGCTGACGGTGTGCTATGTGGCCGGGGACAAGGACAGCGACCTTGCCGTCCTGAAGGTCCCCCAGGGGGAGGTGCTGCAGATCGGCGGCCTGCCCGCCGCCCCCTTCGGGGACTCGGAGCGGCTGGTGGTGGGCGATCCGGTGTACGCCATCGGCGCGCCCCGGCAGCTCCGGGGGACGCTGACCAACGGCATCGTCTCCGCCATCGACCGGGACATCCAGGTGGAGGGCCGGACCATGACCCTCCTCCAGACCAACGCCGCCCTGAACTCCGGCAACTCCGGCGGCCCCCTCATCAATGAGCAGGGCCAGGTGGTGGGCATCAACGTGGCCAAATATATGTCCGGCCCGGACAACGCCGTGGAGGGCCTGGGCTTCTCCATCCCCACGGCCTATCTGGAGCGGATCGTCAACGACCTGCTGCGGTGGGGCAAGGTCCAGCCGGAGCCCCGGCTGGGGATCATGGTGGTCACGGACGAATGGGGGCTGCTGGTCCACTCCGTGGAGCCCGGCACCGCCGCGGAGGCGGCGGGGATCCAGGCGGGGGACTATATCGTCTCTGCGCAGGGCGAGGCCATCCGGACCACCCAGGACCTGTTCCGGATCCGGCGGCGGCTCTATGTGGGCGACGAGGTGGCCATGACCCTCCGCCGCCAGGAGGAGACCCTGGAGGTGGTCCTGGCCCTGGAGGAAGCGGTGGGATGAGCAGGACACGTGGAACGGAGGAGGGGCAAAGCCCCTCCTCCGCCGTTCAATCTTCCAATTCCAGGACCACCGGGCAGTGGTCGCTGCCGTGGACCTCGCTCCAGATGTCCGCGCTGCGGATGCGGGAGCGCAGGCGCTCCGAGACGATGAAGTAGTCGATCCTCCACCCCGTGTTGTTCTCCCGGGCCCGGCCCCGGTAGCTCCACCAGGAATAGGCCCCGGTCTTGTCCGGGTACAGCGCCCGGAAGCTGTCCACGAAACCCGAGGCCAGGAGCCGGGTCATCTTCTCCCGCTCCTCGTCGGTGAAGCCGGGGTTTCGGCGGTTGGGGCCGGGGTTCTTCAGGTCGATCTCCTGGTGGGCCACGTTCAGGTCCCCGCAGTAGACCACGGGCTTCACGGCGTCCAGCTCACAGAGGTACTCCCGGAGGTCGTCCTCCCAGGCCATGCGGTAATCCAGGCGGAGGAGCTGGTCCTTGGAGTTGGGGGTATAGCAGCAGACCAGGTAGAACTCCTCGAACTCCGCCGTGATGATCCGCCCCTCATGGCGGTGCTCGTCGATGCCGAAGTCGTAGGTGACGTTCAAAGGCTCCCGCCGGGTGAAGACGGCGGTGCCGGAGTAGCCCGCCTTGTCGGCGCTGTTCCAGAAGCGGGTGTAGCCGGGGAGGTCGAACT
This sequence comes from uncultured Oscillibacter sp., assembly GCF_910584465.1. Classification (GTDB taxonomy): domain Bacteria; phylum Bacillota; class Clostridia; order Oscillospirales; family Oscillospiraceae; genus Oscillibacter. Next base: position 56,995 of record NZ_CAJUBK010000005.1, on the reverse strand, counting down.
CCGCCTGCTCCGGGCGCATCTTCGTCTCCTGCAGGCAGATCACATCCGCGTCGGCGAAGGCGCAGAAGTCCAGGAAGCCCTTTTTCAGGCAGGCCCGGAGGCCGTTGACGTTCCAGGATACCAGTCTCATAAAACACCTCTTTTGGGATACTTCCCATTTGCTTTCATGTCCCCGACGATCTCGGTCCGGCCTTCGAACAAGCAGCCGGGACCCGCGATCTTGCAGATCCGGGATCCTACCGGCATTCATCCGTCCTTCTTATACTGCCGGATCTTGTCCAGCCGGGACAGATACGTTTCTATATAGCCGCATCCGGGGCAGACCGCGGCTTTCATGTCTCCAAAGTAATTCTTAGGCATGATCCCGGATGTCTCCGGCCGGGTCACCCTCAGCACACTGCTGTGCATGGGTTCCTTGATATCCAATCCCTCCAGCATCTCCGTATCACATCGGATGCATCTGCGCATGATCCCACCTCCATATGTGTCGTGACGCTCCGTCCCGGCATTTTCCCGAGGTGCGCGCATGATCGTGAGCCTGACCGCAGATCCATCCATTCGAGGCCGGCAGGGACACGCAGCCAGATCGGGCATTTGGATAGGGAGCATCCGCTGCCCTGTATTGTAGCACGTCCCGGCGGAAAAAACAATTGCCAGCGGGACAGAAATGGAGTAGGATAGAAGGGAACGGATCTGCAAGGAGGTCTCAGTGATGATTTTTTTAGACCGGTCCAAAAAGGGAGGCGGGGCCCCGCACCGGGGGGAGGCGCCGGGCCTCCGCCGTCCTGCCCTCAGCGCGGGGCCCGGGGAGGTCCGGCACTGATCCATGGACTACGACAAGCTCTTGGACATGGCGGCGGAGCTGGGCTATCAGCTGATGTACAGCGGCGCGGAGATCTACCGGGTGGAGGAGTCCGCCCGGCGGCTGCTGAACGCCTACGGGCTCGCGGCCCCGGAGGTCTTCGCCATCCCCAACTGCGTCATCGTCAGCGTGGCGACGCCCCAGGGACACCCCATCACCCGGATGCGCCGGGTCCCGTCCCACGGGACGGACATCGAGCTGCTGGAGCGGTGCAACGCCCTGTGCCGCCGCCTCTGCGCCGAGATACCGCCCCTGGACGAGGCCAGGGCGGCGATCGACACGCTGTGCGCGGACATGCCCCGGCATTCCCCCCGGTGGGTCCTGCTGGGCTATGGCGTCGCGCCGGCCTTTTTCGCCCCGCTGTTCGGCGGGGGGCCCATGGACCTGCTGGGCGCGTTCCTCTGCGGCCTGGCCGTCGGGGGATGCCTCCTCTACGGAGGACGGTTCCTCGGGGCCAACAGCTTTTTCCGGACGGCGGTCTGCAGCGCCGCGGCGTCCCTGCTGGCGATGGCGCTGGTGCGCGCGGGCCTGGGGGAGAGCGTGGACGTGGTGACCATCGCGGCGCTGATGGTCCTGGTCCCCGGCATGGCCCTGACCAACGCGATGCGGGAGATCATGGCGGGGGACACCTTCTCCGCCCTGAGCCGGGCGGCGGACGCGATCTTGGCGGCCTCCGCCATCGCCCTGGGCGCGGCGGCGGGCCAGGCCCTGGGCGGACTGTTTTGAGGAGGATGCTGTGGAGACGGTGTTTTTCGGATATATCCTGCCCTGCTTCTGCGCGTTCTGGGCCTGCGTGGGCTTCACGCTGATGTTCAACATCCACGGCCTGGGGAAGCTGATCGCGGGCCTGGGCGGCGCGCTGGGCTGGCTGGTGTACCTGCTGGCGGGGAGCACGATCTTCGCCGCCTTCCTGGCGGCGGCGGCCATCGGCGTCTTCGCCGAGGTCATGAGCCGGGTCCGGCACTGTCCGGTGACGGGCTATGTGCTGGTGGCCCTGCTGCCGCTGGTCCCCGGGGGCGGCATCTACTACGCGATGCGGCACTGCGTGGCGGGGGAGACGGAGGCGTTTTTGAACACGCTGCTCCATACCCTGGGCATGGCGGCGGCGCTGGCGGTGGGGGCGATGCTGGCCTCGTCGGTGTTCCGGGCGGTCTTCCCCCGGCTGAAGGCCCTGCCGCCGAAAAAGTGAACGAGAGGATCCAAGATCGATATGGAGGATTTGAAACAACGCTTGTACGACAACGGCTATTCCCGCCAGGAAGAGCTGGGGTTCTGGGACTGCGACCGGGGACAGCGGGTCCGGGTCGCCGCCCTTTTGAGCAAGATGGCGACCTTCGCCGGGTATGACTACGACGCCAGGGGGCTGACCCATGAGGTGCTTTGGGCCGGCCGGGAGGTCTTCCTCCTCTCCAGGGCGGCGGTCAAGATCCACGACTGCCCCAGGGCCCAGGACCTGCTGGACATCACCACCTGGGAGAACGGCGCCAAGGCGGCCCATATGCGGCGGTATTACGAGATGAAGGACCGGGCGGGCCGCGTCCGGGTCTCCGCCAAGACGGACTGGATCTTGGTGGACCCCGTCACCTGGAAGATCCTGCGCCCCGCCTCCTTCACGGCCAAGCCGCTGATGACCTCGGACCGGCCCCTGGACTGCCCGGATCCGCGGAAGATCCTCGTCCCCAAGGAGGGACGGGAGGACCTGGGGACCCGGACGATCCGCTGGTCCGACCTGGACGGCAACGGACACCTCTACAGCGGCAACTACGGCGACATCATCTGGGACGCCCTGCCGGAGGACCTGCAGCCCCAGGCCCCCAGGGAGTTCTACATCAACTACAGCCGGGAGGCCGTCCTGGGGGACGTCCTGCGGCTGGAGGGCCGCCGGAGCGGCGGGGACTACTTCGTGGAGGGCGAGGGGCCCCATGGCCCGTGCTTCACGGCGCTGTGCGTTTTCGAAAAGGGGCCCCGGGAGGACGGCCCTTGACGCGGGGGCTCCGCGGGTATAGAATGAGAGCAGATAGGACGGCGGGACGCCGCCGGATGAGAGGAGACTTTTTATGAAACGCTTCTTGACGATCCTGCTTGCCTCCCTGGCCGTGGCCGGGCTGCTGTGCGTCGGCGTGTCCGCCTCCAGCTTCGACGGCGCGGCGGCGGAGCTGGCCTCCATCGGTGTGCTGAAGGGCTCCGCCGAGGGCTTCCAGCTGGACCAGGTCCCCACTCGGGCCCAGGCCGCCATCATGCTGGTCCGGCTCTTCGGCGCGGAGGACGAGGCCAAAGCCGCCTACGCCGCCGGGGAACTGGAGTGCCCCTTCACCGACGTGGGAGAGGCCGCGGCCCCCAGCGTCGCGTGGCTGGCGGCGAAGGGCCTGGCCGGCGGCACCTCCGCCGACACCTTCGGCGCGTCCAGCCCCTGCACCGCCAAGGCGTATACCATCTTTTTGCTGCGCGCCCTGGGCTATCGGGACGATGCGGATCTCACCGCCGCCGGCGCCCAGGAGTTCGCCATGGGCATCGGCCTGCTGGACACCTCCCTGCTCACCGGGGAGTTCCTCCGGGACGATCTGGTGTCCATGACGTATCAGGCCCTGGGCACGGACTTGAAGGATGGCAGCGCCTACCTCTTGGAGAGCCTGATCGAGAGCGGGGCCGTCGACGCCTCCGCCGCCAAGCCCATCACCGATAAGATCGAGGCGTACCGCGCCCTCCAGGCGTCCGGCGCGGCCATGGCGTCCGGCGTCGACGCGGACATCGACGCCGCGATGGAGATGAGCGTCTCCGTCAGCGAAACGATCGGCGGCAGGGGGATGGACCTGAGCGAGGCCCGGGATGCTTCCGTCCGCGGCAGCATCCGCTCCGTCGTGGACGAGGACATCCGGATGGCGGTCGATCTGACCGTCACGATGGATGGGGAGAGCCGGAGGATGGAGATGTGGATGAAGGACGGCGTGTCCTACGTCCGCTCCGGCGGGGAGGCGTATCGGACGCCGGTGGAGGGCATGGAGTCCCTCCAGGCCCTGCTGGACCAGCCGTCCGGGAAGACCGGCGCGGCCATGCTCCCCTTCATCGCCGGCATCAGCGCCAAGCCCTCCGGGAGCGATACCGTCTATACCCTGACGCTGAACGACGCCTTCGCCGGGCTGCTGGAGGGCGTCCTCCGGACGGCCCTCCAGGAGGCCCCCATCGGGATGGCGGACATGGACCTGGAGACCACGCTGGACGGCACCGCCATCACCTACACCGTGGACAAGGGCGGGGAACTGAAAAGCGCCTCCGTCGACATGGCCTTCAAGGCCGGCATGGAGGCCGGCGCCGGGACCGAGGGGAGCATGACGCTCCGCTACGCCGTGGACATGGAGATGGACATGGATATCAAGGCGTCCGGCAAGGATGTGAAGATCGCCTTCCCCGACTTCTCCGATTTCAAGGAGATCCTCGGAGGCGCGGACGGCCCCACCGGCATCTACGGGACGCTCATTGCCTGAGGGGACGAGACCGTCTGGCGGACTTCCGCCAGACGGTCTCAAAGCGCCGAAAATGCAGCGGGGACCCCATCGGCGGGAAGGAAGAGTGTGCGCGGGAGACCCGGGAAGGGCCCCCTGCGCCATTTGGATTGGCAAGTTTCCAGGACTGTGAAAAGTCCTGGAAACTTGCTCAGGCCGGCGGAACGATCGTTCCGCCGGCCTTTTCATACCTCCGCCTCCTCCGCGGCCAGCTCGTCCCTGGCCTGCTGGAGGACCTTTTTTTCCGCCTTGGTGGTGAGCCGGCCCTCGTCGAACCTGGCGAAGAGGTCCGGGCGGCGGCGCATGGTCCGCTTATAGCTCTCCTTCCGCCGCCAGTCCGCCACCTTCCCGTGGTCCCCGGACAGCAGGACCTCCGGCACGGCCCGGTCATGCCACACGGCGGGGCGGGAATACTGGGGATACTCCAGGAGCCCGTCCCAGTGGGACTCCTCCTGGAAGCACGTCTCGTCCGGCAGGACGCCGGGGACCATACGGCACACCGCGTCCGCCAAGGCCATGGCGGGGATCTCCCCTCCGGTGAGGACGAAGTCCCCCATGGAGATCTCCTCGTCCACGCACTCGTCCAGGAAGCGCTGGTCCACGCCCTCGTAGTGTCCGCAGACCAAGATCAGGTGGTCGTAGCGTGCCTTCAGCTCCTTGGCGACCTCCTGGGTGAAGGTCCGCCCGCAGGGGGAGAGGAAGATGGTCCGCCCAGGCCCGTGGACCTCCGTCACGTGGGCCCAGCAGCGGTACAGCGGGTCCGCCTGCATGACGGCCCCCCGGCCCCCGCCGTAAGGGTAGTCGTCCACCTGCATCTGCTTGTTGGTGGTGTATTCCCGGATCTGGTGGGAACGGATGGCGATATGGCCCCGCTCCTGGGCCCGGCCCAGGATGCTGACGTTCAGCATGGCGTCCACGGAGGCGGGGAACAGGGTCAGGATGTCGATGTTCACTCCGTCAACCCCTCCCAGACCCGGATGTCCATCCGGCCGTTCTCCAGGTCCACGCCCAGGATGAAGGCGTCCTTCACCGCGGGGACCAGGAACTCCTTCACCCCCCGGACGGTGTAGACCTTGCTGGCGGGATAGCGCTCCACCTTGGACAGCACGCCGACGCATTCCCCGGTCTCGCCGTCATAGACGTCCAGGCCGATGAGCTCGTCGTCGAAGTACTCCCCGTCGGGGAGGCGGGCGTCGGAGCGGCGGATGGAGAGCTCTTTGCCCCGGAGGGCCTCGGCGGCGGTGCGGTCGTCCACGCCGTCCAGCTTGAGCAGGGCCATGCCCTTGTGGGGGCGGCAGGCGGCGGGGACGACGGGCCGGCCGTCCAGGTAAAAGGTCTTGAAGCCGGCGAGGAAGTCCGGGCCGCCGTCCAGGGGGAGGGCCCGGAGCTCGCCCCGGATGCCATGGACGCCGACGATGCGGGCCACACGGACAAAATCTAATTTCATGAGGGATGCTCCTTTGCACGTTCCTTGTTAGAAAGGAGTATAGCACGTCCGATACCCGGGGGCAAGCGGGAAAATGTCCGGGAGAGCGGGGGACCGGGCCGAACGGACGGCCCGGGGCGGGGGACCGGCCGGGGCTCCGGCCCGTCCGGCCGGATGGTCAGGGGCCGCCGCCCGCTCCCGGCGGCTCCTCCCGCAAGATCTCCAGGAATTTCTCGGAGGCTTTGGAAAACACCTGATACCGTTTCCAGACCACGCTCATGCGGGCCTTGATCGGGGGCCTGATGGGCCGGAAGCAGAGGGGGCTGTCTCCGGTCACGTTCAAGATCTTGTCCAGGCAGAGCATGTACCCCAATCCGTCCGCCACCATCAGGGAACCGTTGTAGATCAGGCTGTAGGTCGCCACCACGTTCTTGGATATGACCTGGCCGGACAGCGTGCCGGGTTCGGCGGCGCTCCGGCTGGCGATCAGGGGCCGGCCCTCCATGTCCGCCGCCGTCACGTATCCCTTTTCGGCCAAGGGGTCGTCCCGGCGCATCATGATCCCCCAGGTATCATCGGCGGGCAGAGGGATCCGGCCGTATTTCTTGTCATCGATGGGGCCGAACATCAGGCCGAAATCGATCAGGCCCTTGTCCAGCTGCTCCGCCACATCCACGGCGTCGCCGCTGGCGATATGGAAATGGATGAGCGGATACCGCTCCTGGAGCCGCCGGGCGGCCCGCGTCAGGAAATGGACGCCCTCCGTCTCTCCCGCGCCGATGTAGACGTCCCCCATGACCGTGTCTTCCGCGGCGGTCAGTTCACCCACCGTCTTGTCGAACAGGTCCAGGATCTCCCCGGCCCGCCTGCGGAGCAGGACGCCGTGCTCCGTCAGGACGATCCTCCGGCGTCCCCGGATGAAAAGCGTTTTCCCGAGCTCCGCCTCCAGGTCCATCAGCTGGCGGGAGAGCGTGGGCTGGGAGAGGTGCAGGCGTTCCGCCGCACCGGAGATGCTCCCCTCCTTGGCTACGGCAAGGAAGTAGCGCAGGACCCGTATATCCATAGAAAGACCTCCTGTCGGACCTGATAAGAGGATACCAGATCGGACTGCGCCTGTCAACGGCGGCGTCCGGATGGATATCGGTGTCCGCTGTTTCGGGACGTTAGATCGGCAGTCCGCACAGCCGGGGAGGACCCAAAGGGTCCTCCCCGGCTGTGCGGCGTTTTTCGCCCGGGCGGACCGCCGGTCCGCCCGGGCGAAAGGGAGCGGATGCTCTTTTGGACTGCGCCGGCGGTGCGGCCGGGGCGCGGAGGGGGCGGGCCGTGACGGCTCCCGATCTTGGCGGGCGGCATGGCCCGCTCCGCTCACAGCTCCCGCATCAGGTGGAAGCTCTGCATCAGCTGCACCGCGCCATAGCCCCACTGATCGTTGGGATACGTCATGTCGGAGCGGCGCAGGCAGCCCCGGATGAGGTAGGCCCGGATCTGATAGGTCCCCATGGCGGGGTCGTTCCCCTCCCGGATGCCCCACTGGAGCAGCAGGGCGCAGATGCCCGCCAGTACCGCCGCCGCCGCGCTGGTGCCGCTCATCAGGCCGGGGCCGTAAGGATAGATGCCCCGGATCCCCACGCCGGGAGACGCCAGGTCCGGCAGGATCCGCCCGTCCCAGGCGGGGCCCCGGGAGCTTTTGGCGTAGAGGCTTTTCCCCGCGCTGTCATAAGCCCCGCAGCAGATGACCCCCACGGCGGAGGCGGGGCTGGTCACCGTATAGTCCGGCGTGGCGGACAGGAACTCCACCGTGGGCGAGACGAAGCCCGTGATGGGGAGCCACGCCTGGTACTGCCCGTTCAGCAGCACGTCCCCATGGAGCTGGATGACCCACACCCCCGGCGTGGCGCCCAGGATGCGGATGACCGACAGCTGGCCCCCGCTGCCCTCCACGGGGAAATGGTACTCGACCTGCACCCGGGCCGTCTCCATGACCAGCTTCACGTCCGCCGCCAGGACCGACCCGGGCCGGGCGGGCACCCGGCCCACCAGCTCCCCGGTGGGCGAGCGTACCGAGACGGACAGCCGGTCCGCCACCGTGTTCCAGATGGCCAGGTATACGTCCCCGGCGTTGTCCCCCACCTTCAGGTCGATCTGCCCCGGCTTCTCCCCCGGCTCCAGGACGCCTCCGGCGTGGTGCCGGGCCTCCGCCTCGTTCCCGGCCGCGGCGCAGAGGCAGACGCCCTTCTGGATGGACACGTTCCCCAGGTATTCTTCGAAAACGCTGACGCCGTCATGGCTCCCGGCGCTGGTACCCAGTCCGATGCAGATGGCCACGGGGCGGTCCAGCTCCCGGGCCTTGCGGAGGATGTATTCCACGCCCAGCATCACGGCGCTGGACTCATAGGCTTCCTCCTGTTCCTCCGGGACGCAGTACCTCTCCCGGTAGAAGGGCCGGGCCTTCTTCAGCTTCACGGCGATGATCTCCGCGTCGGGGGCCGCGCCGGAGAAGTCCTCCGTCTCCCGCCCGGCGGCCACGGAGGCCAGGAAGGTCCCGTGGCCGTTCTCGTCCCGCTCCGGCACCAGGGCATAGGGGTCCTCGGAGGCCAGGGCCGCGTCGATGTCCGCCTTGCTGTACTCCCGGCCCAGGAGGAAGCCGGAGGGCGGGGTCCCCTCGGCGGTCTGGTCGTAGATGTATTGGATCTTGCTGGTGCCGTCCCCATAGCGGAACACGTCCTGGGTGTAGTCGATGCCGGTGTCCAAAAAGCCCAGCAGCACGCCGCGGCCCTTCAGGTTCAGATAGGGCTGGCGGTGGACCTGGGAGACCCCCGCCGCCTCCAGGGCGGGGCGGTCCATCAGGCCCAGCACCACGGAGACGGAGCTGACGAAGGCCGCCCCCAGGGCCTCCTCCAGCTTGTGGAAATCCTCCGCCTTGACATAGCCCAGGACATAGCGGCCGGAGAGCATCTGCCCCACCACGATGTCGTTGGAGCCGTGGGCGTAGTCGAAAAAGGCGTCGGTGGCCCGGGTGACGAAGTCCACCGTGTCCGGCGCGTGGATGAACTCCAGGGTCTCAGGAGTCAGGTTCATGTTCAAAGCCCCCTTTCCAGCTGGCTCACCAGAGTGTCCATAGAGGCACAGAGGTTCAGCCGCCCATAGCCCCACTGGGCGTTCGGATAGGTCAGGTAGGGGCTGCGCATAGCCCCCTTGCAGAGGATCGCCTTCACCCGCTGGCTGTAGAGGAACGGGTCGTTCCCCTGCACCACGCCCCACTCCATCATCAGCGCCGCCGAGCCGGAGACGAAGGGCGCGGCCATGCTGGTGCCGCTGAAGGTGTCGTACCCCCCTCCGGCTTTGGCGGAGCGGATCCCTTCCGCCGGAGCGGTCAGATCCAGCATCGTCTTCCCCGCGCAGCCTGAGATCCCCCGGCCGGAGAAGGGGCTGGCGGTCCCCGTCTCCGGCCGGAAGCCCCCCACGGAGATGGGGTACAGGGCCGTGGCCGGGAGGGTGATGGTCAGGTCCGGCGCGGGCTGGAGGAAGGCCGTGCGGTCCGTCACCTCCTCCACCGTGGGGAGCCACGCGTTGAACTGCCCGTCGGCGACCTCCTTCGCCTGGCAGTGCAGCCGCCAAAGGCCGTCCAGATCCCCCGGCGGCGCGTCCAGCAGGAACAATACCTCCTGGAAAACGCTGTAATGGGTGGGCACGCCGTAGAACACCGACACCCGGACCGGGCCGAAGCGCAGCCGCCGCCCCCCCTCCGTCAGCGGCCCGGTGGACTGCCCGTTGGGCAGCGTCAGGTCGAAGACCATCTCGTCGGCGAAGTTCTTCCAGAGGGAGAGGTACACCTGCTGGCGCAGGGTGGATATGGTGAATTCCACGTCCAGGGCGCCGTCCTCCTCCATCCGCCCAAAAAAATGATGGGCCCCGGAGCCCTCGTTCCCCGCGGCGCAGACGATCGCGCTCCGCCCCCGCTGGGCCGACTGGTCGATGTAGGACTCGAACAGCGTCTGCCCCCAGTGGGAGCCCCAGTTCGTCCCGTAGCTGAGGTTGATGACGCAGGGCATCCCCAGCGCCTCCGCCTGGTCCAGCAGGAACTTGATGGCCCGCATCACGTCGGTGGTCCGGGCGCTGGCCAGCTTCACCATGGCGATGGACGCCCCGGGGGCCGTGCCGCTGCGCCCGGCGGCGATGGCGGCCACGGCGGTCCCGTGGCCCTTCAGGTCCCCCCTGGGGACCTGCCCGGCGGAGATCTGCTCCCCGGTGTAAAGGGCCCCCTGGCGGAACCCCTCCGGCGGCGCGCCCTGGGCCGCCATATCCCACAGGGCCGTCACCCGGCTGTTCCCGTCCTCCCCCAGGAATTCCGGGTGGTCCGGGTCCAGCCCGGAGTCCACGAAGCCGATCAGCACCCCCTTCCCCGTCAGGCCGTACTCCCGGTGGACCTGAGGGATGCAGGCCGCCTCCATGCTCTGGTAGTCGATGGGGCTGGCCTGGACCGTCCGGGCCTCCAGGCCGCTGAGGGAACGGGCGGGCTCGAAGCAGGTGATCTGCCGGTAGTCCAGCAGGCCCATCGGGTCCTGCTCCCCCAGGTCCATGATGGCGAACTGGGCGTCCAGCAGATCTGTGGGGAAGCCCAGCGCGGGAAGGACACCCGTGTACTTGATGATGTATTCCATACCGTCCTCCTATCCGCTCCGCCGGTGTGCGCACGCTTTCGCGGAGCGGCCATAGACTAATATACGGAAAGGAGGAGCGTCCTTATGAATCCAATCTATCTGGATAAAGGCAGCTTGCAGATCTTTGTCACGGCGGGGGAGACGCCCCGTCCCGTCCCCGGCGCCCGGGTCCGCATCACGGACCCGGCGGGGGGAGCGGTCCTGGAGGAGCTGTACACCGATCCTTCGGGCCAGACGCCCTTCGTCGAGCTGCCCGCGCCGCCCATGGAGCTGTCCGTGGTGGAGGGGACGGCGGACCGGCGTCCCTATGCCGTCTATAACGTCACCGTCTCCGCCGAGGGATATCAGACGCTCCACATCGGCGGCGTGGAGCTGATGCCCGCAGGCCGTGCCATCCAGCGCGCGGCCCTGCCGGGGGCCACCGCCGGGGGCTTCAACGTGCGAAACATCCTGCTGCCTCCCCACGCCCTCTGGGGAGAGCCCTCCTCCAGGCCGCAGGAGGAGGCGGTCAAGCCTCTGCCGGAGCCGGCAGGGCTGGTGGTGCTGCCGGAACCGGTGATCCCGGAGTTCGTGGTGGTCCACGCCGGCCGGCCCGACGACGCCTCCGCGCAGGACTACTGGGTGCCGTTCAAAGATTACATCAAGAACGTGGCGTGCAGCGAGATCTATTCCACCTGGCGGACGGAGGCCATCAAGGCCAATGTGCTGGCGATCATCTCCTTCACCCTGAACCGGGTCTACACGGAATGGTATCGGGGGAAGGGCTATGACTTCACCGTCACCAACTCCACCGCCTTCGACCAGTCCTATTCCCACGGGCGGACCATCTTCGAGGAGATCGGCGTGGTGGTGGACGACCTGTTCACCACCTACATCACCAAGGAGGGCATCTCCCAGCCGCTGTTCACCCAATACTGCGACGGGCGGCGGACGCAGTGCGGCGGCCTGAGCCAATGGGGCTCCCAGGCCCTTGCCGAACAGGGGTGGGAGACCATGGACATCCTGCGCAAGTATTACGGCGGCAGCATCTACCTCAAGAGCGCGGAAAAGGTGGAGGGCGTGCCCCTGTCCTACGGAGGCCAGGTCCTCAGCCCGGGCAGCGAGGGCGAGGACGTGCGGACCATCCAGGAGCAGCTGAACCGCATCGCGGGGAACTTCCCCGCCATCCCGAAGACGCCGGCGGATGGGATCTACGGCCCCTCCACCCAGGCGGCGGTGACGGAGTTCCAGAAGATTTTCCACCTGCCCCAGACCGGCAGCGTGGACTTCGCCGTCTGGTACGAGATATCCAATGTGTTCGTGGCGGTGTCCCAGATGTCCTGAAGGCTTCCGGCCGCAGCGGCCCGGGAGGCCCCGCCCGGGGCCCCTGCGCCCGCCCTCCCCGCCTGCGGGAGCTTAGCGTTTTGACGAAAAAGGGCCCCGCCGCAGCCGGTGCGGTGGGGGCCCTTTGGGGAGAGTGCGTCACGGCTCCTTCTCGAAGCCGTCCTTGAGCAGCGTTTTGTGGATGGTCACCGTCGTCCCCTCGCTGAGGTTCACCACCTCGTAGGGGCCCATGTCCGCCGGGACCACGATGATGTCCAGGTGATGTTGGATGTAGCGGCGGCTGGGATCCTTCAGGGAGCGGACCATGACCCGGTGGCCGTCCACCAGGGAGAGCACATGGAAGCGGCCCTGGGTGTCATCCTCATAGCCCTTGGTGAAGCGGACGTTGCGCAGGGAGAAGTAGAGCAGGTCGTGTTCGCCCACGATGTACTCCTCCCAGCCCTCGCCGGAGCGGAGGGCCCGGGGGCTCTGGACCAGGTTTTCCCGGATCCAGGAGGCGGTGCGTCCCGGCTGGAGCACCCGCTCGCCGTGGTAAGTATGCAGGGGCCGGGGGCTGCCGTCCAGATCCAGGCGCAGATAGTCGTACATCTTGTAGGTGTACGAGCCCACCGTGAGGCTGCCGATCTCCAAGACCACCTGGTTGCGGCCGGAGGCGTGGATGGTGCCCGCCGGGATCATCACCTGCATGCCGGGCTTGGACCCTACGGCGTTGACATACTTTTCGTAGTCCACCGGGACCTTCGTCCGTTCGGACGCCTTCACGGCCTCCACGAAATCCGGGATCTCCACCCCGTCCCGGAAGCCCAGATAGGTCTTGGCCTCCTGGCCGGTGACGACCACGTAATAGCTCTCGTCCTGGCGGTCGAACTCCCCGTTTTCCGCCCGGATGTAGTCCCGGACGGGATGGCACTGGATGGACATGTTGCCGCTGGAATGGAACGTGTCGTCGTAGTTGAAGCGGATGGGGAAGTAATTCCCGAAGTGCTCCACGCTCAGCCGGCCCATGAGGCGCTCCCCCTCCGCCTGCACCAGGGCATAGAAGGGGAACTCGAACTCCGTGCCGTCGATGACGAAGGCGGTGGACACCTCCATGGGGATCATGTCGAAGACCCAGGCGCAGTTCTTCATGCTCTCGGGGAGGCGGCGCAGCTCCTTGACGTAGTAGCCGCCCCACACGCCCTCCAGGTACACCGGGCGGCAGCGGAAGGGGTATTCCAGCCCCCGGCGGAAGATCTGCCGCACCAGCTCCACCGGCAGGAAGCGCATGTCGTCCACGCGGCTGGCCGCGATATAGGAATCGAAGCTGTAGTGGGCGAAGATGCGCATACGGCTGCGCATGGCCAGCTCGAAATCGATGAAGTAGCACCGGCGGGCGGCCTGCTTGAAGACCCACTCGGTCCCCTCCACCCAGCCGAGGTTCTCGTAAAGGCCCGCCTTGACGTTCAAGATGGCCTGCCGGGGGATGACGTCCATCCAGCAGCGGTGCTGGTAGCGCTCCAGGAGCGTGGCGCACAGGGCGCCGTGGCCGCAGACCACCAGCACACCCTCCCCGCTGCGGGGGAACGCGTCCAGTGTTTCCGACAGCTCGGCCAGGGCCGCTTTTTCAAAGAGGTCCTCGTATTCGCCCTCATAGAGCTTCCCGTAAAGCAGGACCGGGTCCTTCTCCCGGTCGCTGGGGAGGTTGTCTGCCAGGAACCCCGCCGTCAGCTCGTCGGCAGGGCGCATGAGGCTCCGCGTGTCCACGAAGCGGACGGACAGGCCCCGGCCGGCGGCGGCGGCCTCCAGCTCCCGGCGGAGGACGTCGAAGGAGGCGGTGGTATAGCCGTCGATGCCGATGGTCCTGGCGCCGGAATCCAGCAGCCGTCCCGCGGCCTCCCGGCTGCCGAAGGCCGCAAGGCCGATGTCGATCCCCTGGGGGTCCAGGACATTGACGGCATGGGGGTCTGCGTAATCGGTCGGGTTGAACATAAAAGACATAGCACAGCACTCCTTATCCTTCACACGTTGCACGTATCTCAGCGGCCGTCGGTCCATGAGCGGCCTCTGCGCCTTGAAAGGGGCCGTCTTCCAGCTGCTGGCAATAAAGAAAGTATAGCAACCTTCCCAGCCGCTGTCAACAAGATTTTGAAAATATTTTCAGATAATTATTTCTAAAACTAAAATAATTGCAGAACGGAGCTTGACGATCCCCGCGGATCGGGCTATGATAGAGTCATGAAAAAAGGGAGGATGTGATCCGTTATGGAGGGTTGTCTGGCAAAGATGCGGGAGCTGCTCCCGTCTCTGCCCATCACTGAGCGGAAGATCGCCCTGGTGGTGCTGGATTCCCCCACCCAGGCCATAAAGATGCAGATCGATGAGCTGGCGTCCCTCAGCGGGGTCAGCGCGGCCTCGGTGGTGCGGCTGTCCAAGCGCCTGGGCTATTCCGGGTTCAAGGAGCTTTGCCGCAGCATCTCCGTGGATCTGGCCCTCCAGCGCTCGGACATCTCCTATGCGGACGTGTACCCCAACTCGGACCTGGAGACGATCGTCCGCACCGCCTGCCACACCGATATGAAGGCCATCGAGAACACCCTGGCCATGACGGACTACGACCAGTTCGCCAAGGCCGTGGACGCCATCGTGGCGGCGCCCCGGGTGGATTTTTACGGCATGGGCAGCTCCGGCATCGTGGCCCAGGACGGCTGCATGAAATTCATGCGCCTGAACAAGCTCTCGACCGCCATCAGCGATCCCCATAACCAGTGCATCAGCGCCTCCACCCTCCGGCCGGGGGACGTGGCCGTGCTGATCTCCTACTCCGGCACCACCTACGACACCCTGGACGCCATGAAGCTGGCCAAGAGGGCCGGGGCCACCACCGTCAGCCTGACGAAATTCGGCCCCAACCTCCTCTCGGACATGGCGGACATCCCGCTGTGGGTGGACAACAGCGAGAGCGTGTTCCGCGTGGGGGCCATGGGGTCCCGGATCGGGCACCTGGTGCTGATCGACATGCTCTTCGCCGCGGTGTACAGCCGCCTCTTCGACGAGGTGCAAAAGCACCTGGATGACAGCCAGCACATCCTCAACCGCAAGCGCCTGCGCATCGAGTGAAGACCGGACCTCCGCCGGCCCGGTCATACGGACGTTCCGCTCAGCCCCTTGGATGGGGCGGAGCGTCTCTTTGACAGCTGATATAAAAATATTTTCATAAATAAAAAAAGTTTGCGAAAATATTTTGAGTTTTTTGTTGACATCTGCCATGAGCCTGTGCTACGATCGAGGAAGGAATTGGGAAATGTGGCGGCTGAGCCCCGCCCGTCCAAAGGGCGGAGGGAGGCCGGCCCGGCGCCTTGCCGCATGGGGCCGGCGCGCGGCCGGCGGGATGTTTCGGATCTTCCGGCCGCCTTTGTGGGATGATGTGATACGATGCCGGTCATCCGCCCCTGCCGGTAGGGGGGGATGGCGGCCTTGCAGGGCCTGCCGGGGCGTGCCCCGGTTTTTGGGAGCTCGTTTTGTACGGATGGATGCAGCGATCCATGGGCCTTCCCGGGGGCCTCCCGTATCGTGCAGGCGGGACCGGGTGGGGGGCCGTGTGTCGGACTGCGAGGGATCGGAGGAGGTCAGAGTATGGAAAAGAGGACCGTCACGCTTGAGAGCGGGGCCCTGCGGGCCACGCTGCGGCTCCCCGGCAGCTATGGCCGCTCCCGCTACGACCATTCCCTGATGGTGGAGCAGGTCTGCCTGGGCAAGGATACCTTCCTCTCCGCGGAGCGGATCGGGGAGGGGGACGGCCTGGGGGGCGTGGGGCTGGCCTTTTGCTTTGAATGGGCGGATACCGCCCGGTATGACGGGACCGCCGTCGCCGACTGCTTCCCTCAGATCGGCGTGGGACTGCTGAAGCGGACGGACACCGCCCCCTTCCTCTTTACCCGGGACTACCCGGTGACGCCCTTCGCGCACACCGTGGAGACCGGCGAGAGCTATGTCGAGGTCCGCGCCCTGCCCCACCTCTGCCAGGGGACTGCCGTGGACCAGATCCGGCGGGTCGCCCTGGCGGGGGACCGGCTGATCGTCTCCTCCCGCTTGGAGAACGTGGGGCCCTCGCCCATCGAGGCCACGGAGTTCTGCCATAATTTTTTCCGGTTCAACGGCCTGGAGATCGACGGGCACTACCGCGTCCGATTCCCCTACACCGTCTCGCCCCGCATCCGGCGGGGGCAGATCCTGCTGGAGCGGGACGCGGTCCGCCCCGGGGCCTTCGACGGGCCCACGGCTTCCACGGCTTACTGGGTCTCCGGCTTCGAGGGCCTTTCCGGCCACTGGATGCAGATCTCCAACGACCGGACCGGGACGGCCGTGCTGGTGGAGGATGCCTTCCCCGTCTGCCGCCTCTACAGCTGGAGCAACCGCTGCGCCCTCTGCCCCGAGACGTTCATACGCCTTTCCCTGGCCCCCGGCGAAGCGCTTTGCTGGGAACGGACCTATCGCTTTTACAAGGACGACCATTGAACAGGAGGAGATCATGGATCGGATGACACCAAAGATCGGCGTGCTGCTCATCGCCACGGGGCGGTTCCGTGCCATGGGCGGCGACACTGCGGAAGGATCCTATGAGCTGCGCAAGCAGCGGGAGGCGGAGGAGTATCTGGAGGGCATCGCCCAGGCGGGCCGGCCGGTCTACTCCGGGAACGTCTACACCCGGGAGGACCTGGAGCGGCAGATGGAGCAGTTCCGGCAGGAAAAGGTGGACTGCGTGTTCGCCCTCTTCCTCTCCTGGACGGAGGACTTCGTCTGGGTCCGCTTCCTGCGGGACATGAGCCCCATCCCCATCCTCTTTGCCGCCCGGACGCGGGAGCGCATCTCCTTTGGCGAGACGTATGCCGAGACGGACTTCGTGGAGTTCCTCTGTGCCGGGGGCCTGGTGGGCTCTCTGGAGGCATCCGGCTCGATCGCCCGCTTCCGCCGCCCCATGATGGAGACTGTGATCGGCACCTTCCGGCAGATCATGGAGCGCCTGAAGCCCTTCGCCGCCGCCTCCGCCCTGCGCAGCGCGCTCCGGCAGACCAGCTTCGGCCTGCTGGCGAGCTATAACGAGATCATGTGGAGCACGTATGTGGATCCCTACCTGCTCTTTGCCCAGGCGGGGCCGGAGCTGCGCTTCTTGTCCGTGGCCACCCTGGCCAGGGAGATCGAGGCCGTGCCCGAGGCCCGGGTGAAGGAGATCCACGACCGGCTCACCCGGAGCTATGAGGTGCTGCCCGACGTGGACGAGGAGAAGTTCCTGGCTTCCATCCGGGCCTCCGCGGCCCTGGAGGACACCGCCCGGAACGCGGGGGTCTCCGCCCTGATCCTCAACGATGTGGACACGGTGCTGCTGACGGAGGTGGGGCTCCGGCCCGGGTTCATCCCCGTCCCCGGCGGGCCGGGGGACATCACCATCGTGCCCGAGGGAGACATCGGCGGCGGGCTGATCACCCACGTGCTGCGCCTGCTGAGCGGCAGGCCCGTGAACTTCATCGAGCCCTTCCACATCGACCTGCCCAACGGCTTTTTCAGCGGCGGCCACGCCGGGCCCAACGACTATACGGACCCCCGGGGCAGTGTGAAGATCGCCCGGGACGTCCGCTTCGCCAGGACCGCCTACAAATACGCCGGGGCCCCCTTCGCCTGGTACACCATCCCGGAGGGGCGCAAGACCATGGCCCACATCTCCCAGTCCGCCGGGGGCGGGTTCAAGCTGGCCTGCGGCCTGGTGGACGCCCTGCCCACGGAGCACCAGATCACCTCTTACACCCACGGCTCCTTCCGGCCGGTGGACACGGACCTGCAGACCTTCTTCGACCGCCTGATCCGCACCGGCGTCACCCAGCATTACGGCGTGGTGGAGGGAGACTACACCGCCCAGCTGCGGGACCTGGCCTCCATCATGGGCATGGAGTTCGTTTACTTGAACGATCGGTGATGGGGGATGGATATGGATACCTGCTTTTTGGCCGTTGACGGCGGCGGCACGTTCCTGAAAGCCGCCTTGTTCTCCGGCATGGAGATGCTGGAGGATACGTTTTTCAAGATCCCGGCCTGCTCCGGCGGGTCCCTGGAGGAGATCCGGGGCGCCTTCCGGTCCCTGGGACAGCGGGCGGCCCAAGAGGCCCGGGCCTCCGGGCGGACCGTCTCCGCCGCCGCCGTGGGGATGCCCGGTCCCTTCGGCTACAAGGGCGGGATCTTGAACATGACCCACAAGTTCACAGCCGCCAGGGGATGGTCCGTCCGCCCCTGGATCCAGGAGGGGCTGGGGGATGTGCCGGTAGCCTTCGGGCACGATTCCACCCTGTTTTTCCGGGGCGGCGCGTATCTGGAGGACCTGAGCGGCTGCCGGGACATCTGCGGCGTCACCCTGGGCACGGGCCTGGGCTTCGCCGCTGTCAAGGACGGGAAGCTCCTGGTGGATGAGGACGGCGGGCCGGGGATCAGCCTCTGGGGGAGGCCCTACCGGGGCTCCATCGCGGAGGACTATGTCTCCCGCCGGGCGGTGATCCGGGAGTACGAGGCCGCCTCCGGCCGGAAGGGCCTGGACGTTTACGACATCTCCCTGCTGGCCCGGGCGGGGGACCCGGCCGCCCTGGGCGCCTTCGCGGCGCTGGGGCGGGATCTGGGGGCGGTGGCCGGCGAGACGATCCGGGAGAACGCCTTCGAGGTCCTCCTGCTGGGCGGGGCCATCTCCAAGTCCGCGGACCTGTTCCTCCCGGCGCTGCAGGAGAGCCTCCGCCGCCTGGACCGGCCCCCTCGGATCCGGACCGTGAAGGACATAGACCGGGCGCCC
Organism: uncultured Oscillibacter sp.; assembly: GCF_910584465.1. Taxonomy (GTDB): domain Bacteria; phylum Bacillota; class Clostridia; order Oscillospirales; family Oscillospiraceae; genus Oscillibacter. Next base: position 38,418 of record NZ_CAJUBK010000005.1, on the reverse strand, counting down.
CTCTACGGCGCCGCCGCCCTGTGCGCGGAGGGGCTGGGATAGGCCGCGGCGCGGACAGTATCGATCATGAGAAAGAAGGGAATGCTGTTGAAAACTGTTGGGAAGATCTTCGACGCGGTGGAGAAGCTGCTGCGCCTGCTCAGCGGGCTGCTGCTGGTGGCGTTCACCATCCTCACGCTGGCGCAGGTCGTGATGCGCTACGTCTTTTCGGCCCCCCTGTCCTGGAGCGAGCAGCTGGCCCGGTACCTGTTCATCTGGATGCTGATGCTGTACATGCCCGTGATCATGCGCCATGGGGACAACCTGGGCTTCGACCTGATCGTGGGGCGGCTGCCCAAGCGGACGGCGGAGCTCCTGGGGCTGCTCTGTGAGCTCTTGATCTGCGGCTTTGCGGGGCTGTACTGCTTTTACAGCGTCCAGCTGTGCGGGAAGTTCGCCAGCAAGACCCTGGTGGGCCTGGGCATCAAGGCCAACTGGGTGTATTCGGCCCAGGTGGTGGGGGCGGGGCTCTTGTGCCTGTTCACCCTGGAGCTTTTGATCGGCCGCGCCTGCGCGGCGTTCCGCAAAGGAGAGGAGGCGGAGGAGCTGTGATGCTGACGATCCTGTTCGGCGCGTTCCTGCTGCTGCTGTTCATAGGGGTGCCGGTCGCCTATGCCATGAGCATCTCCGCCGTGTTCACCCTCTTTTTCGATCCCGCGCTCCCCGGCATCATCATCCCTCAGAAGATGTTCTCCGCCATGGACTCCTTCTCCCTGATGGCCATCCCCTTCTTCATGCTGGCCGGGTCTTTGATGGAGCAGTCCGGCATCACCCGCAAGCTCATCAACTTTGCCCGCAGCCTGGTGGGCCACTTCACCGGCGGCCTGGGCCACGCGACCATCGTCACCGGCATCCTGATGGCCGGGGTCTCCGGCTCCGCCAACGCCGACACCGCCGCCCTGGCCAGCATCCTGGTCCCCGCCCTGCGGGACGAGGGCTATGACGACGGCTATGCCTGCGCCATGGTCTCCGGCTGCGGCGCCCTGGGGCCCGTCATCCCGCCCAGCATCATGATGGTCATCTACTCCGGCGTCACCTCGATCTCCATCGGGGCCCTCTTCATGGCGGGCTTCCTGCCGGGGCTCCTGATCGGCGTGGGCTATATGCTGGTCAACTATCTCTACGCCCGCCGCAGCCGCATCCCCAGGGACCGGCCCGTGGGCTGGCGGCAGCTGCTGGTCGATACGGTCCACGCCATCCCGGCCCTGGTGATGCCCTTCATCATCATCGGCGGCATCCTCAGCGGGGTGGTCACCGCCACGGAATCCGGCGTGCTGGCCTGCCTCTACAGCGTGCTCTACGGCCTGGCCTGCCGGACGCTGGATCTGGAGAAGCTCAAAGGGTGCGTCATGAGCGCGGTCAGCGCCACGGCGAATTCCATGATCATCATCGCCTTCGCCGGGCTGTTCGGGGCCCTGGTCACGAATTACAACATGTCCAAGGTCATCCTGGGGGTCACCACCGCCTTCACCAGCAGCCCCAGCGTGGTGCTGCTCTTCGTCAGCGTGGTGCTGTTCGTGGCGGGGATGTTCATCGATTCCAACGCCGCCATGCTGATGCTCATCCCCATCTTCGCCCCCCTCATCACCCAGTACCAGTTCAGCCCCCTGCACTTCGCCATGGTCTGCATCCTCACGCTGGATATGGGCGGCATGTCCCCGCCCGTGGGCCTTTTGATGTATCTCTCCGCCAATATCACGAACACCCCCCTGGGCAGGGTGGTCAAGAGCATCTGGCAGTTCATCGCGGTCAACTACGCCGTCACCTTCCTCACCATCTTCATCCCCGCCATCGTCACCCTGCTGCCGTCCCTGTTCGGCCTGCTGTAGCGTCGTGCCTCACGGACGAGGGTCCGTAACATAGGATCGATATCGATTATGGAGGAAAGAAACATGAAAAAGAGGTTCACCGCACTGTTCCTGGCACTGGCCATGTGCCTGTCCCTTGCCGCCTGCGGCAGCAAGCCCGCCGATACCTCCGGCACGTCCGGCAGCACGCAGCCGGACGGCGCCGCCCAGTCCCAGCCGCCGGCCGACGCTCCCGCGGGGGCCGAGTACACGGAGATCACCCTCCAGCTGGCCCACTACAACGCCGTGGACCAGCCCATCCACCTCGCTGTGGAGGAATGGGCCGAGATGCTCAAGGAGCGCAGCGGCGGCGCCGTGCAGCTGGACATTTACCCCGCCGCCTCCCTCTACAACCAGACCGACGGCCAGGACGCCATCATCATGGGCACCCTGGACATGTTCATGGCCGACACCTCCGTGATGTCCAACGACGAGCCGGAATACGCCCTGTTCTCCCTGCCCTTCCTGATCGAGGATTACGACGCCGCCGCCCAGATCGTCTACGGCGAGATCGGCCGGGAGATCGACCGGCGGATGCAGGACAACCTGGGCGTGGTGGCCCTGGGCTGGACCTGGAACGGCTTCCGCAACATGTGCACCGCAGATCCCATCACCAGCGTCGCCGACTGCAAGGGCTATAAGCTCCGCTCCCCCGGCGCGGACATCTATCTGGACACCTTCAACACCCTGGGCATGAGCCCCAACGTCATCTCCTGGTCCGAGGCGTACACCGCCATGCAGTCCGGCGTGGTGGACGGCGTGGAATCCGTCCTGGAGGCGTTCTACACCCAGGGCTTCTATGAGCTGGGCAGGAACATCTGCCTCAGCCGCCACATGCTCTCCATCATCGGGCCCACCATCAATGCCGATAAGTGGGACAGCCTCAACGAGGCCACCCAGGAGCTGCTCCTGGACACCTGGGCCGAGTGCCAGGCGGAGCTGAACGACACCGTCATCAGCAACGAGTCCGGCTATCAGCAGAGCCTGGCGGACGCGGGCTGCAACATCACCGAGTTCGGCGATCGTCAGGAGCTCGTGGAGCTGTTCACGGACTACTGGACCAAGAACGCCGAGGCCGGCGGCTATGCCGACCTGCTGGAGGAGGCCATGACCCTGATCGGCGGCTGAGGCTGAGAGAGACGGCCCCGGGAGACGGAGACTCCCGGGGCCCCAGCTTGTCGAAAACGTAGAGGAAACGACATCAACGGGAAGGAAGAGAGCTACGAGAGGGACCCAGGAAGGGTCCCTTTCGTTTTTGATCGATCAGTTTTCAGAACTTTTTTAAAAGTTCTGAAAACTTGCGCAGGCTGTTGAAAAGATTTTTTCAACAGCCTGCGGCCCCGGGAGATGGAGACTCCCGGGGCCCTTTTATGACGTCCCGCCTCCCCGCCGCCCGTCTCCCCCCGCGCCGCCCATGACCGGGGAGCGGCGCCGCCGCCGGGCCCCGGAGGGGAAAATGCGAAAAGCCTCTTGACATGGAGTGGGCTCCACGTGATATGCTGGGTCGTGAGCTGAGGCAAGCGACCAAAAACAGGAGGTATGCAGGATGCGATACCGTACATTGGGAAGGACCGGCCTGCGGGTCGGTGAGATCGGCATGGGCTGCGAGGGGTTTTTGAACAAGTCCCCGGAGCAGGTGGCGGAGATGGTAGATGTGATGGAGGCCGGCGGCGTCAACTGCATCGACCTCTACGCTCCCGACCCGGACTTCCGCTCCGCGCTGGGCCGGGCCCTGCGGGGACGGCGGGAGGAGTTCGTCCTCCAGGCCCATCTGTGCACCGTTTGGAAGGACGGCCAGTATAAGCGGACCCGGGATCCGGCGGAGGTCCGGGAGAGCTTCGAGGACCAGCTCCGGCGGCTGGAGACGGACCATGCGGAGATCGGCATGATCCACTATGTGGACTCCATGGCCGACTGGGAGGCGGTGGCGGGAGGCCCCGTCCTGGAGTACGCCCGGGCGCTGAGGGCGGCGGGGCGCATCGGCTGCATCGGCCTGTCCAGCCACAATCCCAAGGTGGCCCTGGCGGCGGTGCGCACCGGGATCGTCGACGTGCTGATGTTCAGCGTGAACCCCTGCTACGACCTCCAGCCCGCCGGGGAGGACGTGGAGGAGCTCTGGGCCCCCAAGAACTATGAGGCGCCGCTGCTGAACATGGATCCGGACCGGCAGGAGCTGTATGAGACCTGCCAGCGCCTGGGAGTGGGCCTCACGGTGATGAAGGCGTTCGGCGGCGGGGACCTGCTCAGCGAGTACTCCCCGGCGGGGAAGGCCCTGACGGCCTTCCAGTGCCTCCAGTATGCCCTGGACCGCCCCGGCGCGGCGTGCGTCCTGTCCGGCGCGCGGAGCCTGGAGGACCTGAAGCAGAGCATCGCGTTCGAGGACGCTCCGGAGGCCGAGCGGGACTACGCCGCCGCCCTGGCGGCCCTGCCCAAGATCAGCTGGGAGGGCCACTGCATGTACTGCGGCCACTGCGCCCCCTGCCCGAAGGGCATCAGCGTGGCCGATGTGACGAAGTTTTTGAACCTCTCCCTGGCCCAGGGCTCCGTGCCGGAGACCGTGCGGGAGCACTATGCCGCCCTGCCCCACGGGGCCGGGGAGTGTGTGCGGTGCGGGGCCTGTGAGGGGCGGTGCCCCTTCGCCGTGCCCGTCATGGAGAACATGCGCAGGGCGGCGGAGATCTTCGGGAGGTGAGCGGATGGGCCGTGATATCCTGATCCTGGACGGCCAGGGCGGCGGCGTGGGGAGCCAGCTGGTGAAGCTGCTGAAGCCCCGCCTGCCGGAAGGGTGCCGCCTTTTGTGCGTGGGGACCAACGTCATGGCGACCAGCGCCATGCTGAAGGCCGGGGCCCCGCAGGGGGCGACGGGGGAGAACGCCGTGATCTGCAACGCCGCCCGGGCGGATCTGATCCTGGGCCCCATCGGCGCGATCTTGGCCAACGGCATCCTGGGAGAGGTGTCCCCCGCCATGGCCGCCGCGGTCTCCGGGTCCGGGGCGGTGAAGATCCTGATCCCCTCCGCCTCCTGCGGCGTCCACGTCGCCGGGACGGAGGAATGCCGCCTGGAGGAGTATATCCGCCGGGCGGTGGAGCTGGCGGTGAGGGAGCTGGAGCGGTGAGCACGAGTTTCCTCGACGTCGCCCGGGCCCACTGGGGACGCTACCCGGCGATGGAGCCCCAGGACTTCTGCAAGCTGGCCTATCAAAGCGAGTTCGGCCCCGCCCATATGATCCGGAGCCCGGATAAGGTCCTGGCGGCCCTGCTGGCGGAGCGGGAAGAGGCCGGGGCGGAGCCCCTGCCCCCGGAGGATATCGGGAGCGGCCTGTGCCGCCTCCATATCACCCAGGCCCTCTCCACCCTCTGGGAGCTGCCGCTGATCGGGCGGATGTTCACCCGGACCATGGCCCTGACGGAGGACACGGCGGCGGGACTGGCGGAGAAGCTGGAGGCGCTGGCCTCCCTCCCGGTCCCCGGCATGGGGGACCACCTGGAGCGCTGGCGGCGGGAGGGCTGCCCGCCGGTCTCTCACAGCGAGGCGTTCCGGAGCGCCTATCACCCCCATTACCGGGTCCTGCGGATGGACATGGCCCGGTACCTGCCCGCGTTGGTCCCCCTGGAGGCGCTGGCCCGGGCCGCCGGGGCCCGGCGGGAGCGGTCCATACGCATCGCCGTGGACGGCCGCTGCGGCAGCGGGAAGACGGGCTTCGCCGCCCTGGCGTCGGGCCTCCTGGTTTGCTCCTGTGACGTGGTCCACATGGACGACTTCTACCTCCCGCCGGAGCGGCGGGGGGAGGACTGGATGGACGTCCCCGCCGGGAACATGGACCTGGAGCGTTTCCGGGAGGAGGTCCTGGGGGGGACGGCGTACCGCCCCTATGACTGCCGGACGGGCCGTTTGGGGGACCCGGTGGAGCTGGAGGAGCCCCTGCTCATCGTGGAGGGCACCTATTCCCAGCACCCGTCCCTGGCGGACGCCTATGACTATAAGATTTTCCTGACCTGCGGCCGGGAGGAGCAGGGCCGCCGGCTCCGGGCCAGGGAGGGGGACTACTACCCCACCTTCGACCGGGTCTGGCGGACGCTGGAGGAGCGGTATTTCGCCGCCTGCGGCACCGAGGCGGCCGCGGATCGGGTGGTGGACACCACGGGCTTTTTCGATCGAGACGGCCCCAAAAGGGACTTGGCAAAGGCCGGGCGCCTGTGGTATACTCCCATAGGAGAGCGCCGCCAGGAAGGCGGCGCGGCAGGCCGTCGAAAAGCGTGAAGAGCGGACCGGCGGGAAGGGAGGGCGTGTGCGGGAGACCCAGGAAGGGGCTCCTGCACGATCCCAATAAAAAGGTTTCAGGACTTTGAAAAGTCCTGAAAACCTGCCCCGCCGGTCGAAAAAATGTTTTCGGCAGGCGGGGCGCCGCCAGGAAGGCGGCGCGCAGGACGATCCCCGCACTCCGTAAGAAAGCCAGGAAGGCCCCGCCCTCAGAAGATGGGCAGACTTTTGAGAAGGAGTTTTTCCATGAACGAAAAGAGAAGATCCATGCAGGACTTGGCCGTCGCGGCCATGATGCTGGCCCTGGGGTATGTACTGCCCTTTTTCACCGGGAACATCCCCCAGATCGGCAGTATGCTTTTGCCCATGCACCTGCCGGTGCTTTTGTGCGGGCTGCTGTGCGGCTGGAAGTACGGGCTCGCGGTGGGCTTCCTCCTGCCGCTGATGCGCTCGCTCCTGATCGGGACGCCGCCCCCCTTCCCGACGGGCATCGCCATGGCCTTTGAGCTGGCGGCGTACGGATCCATCGCGGGCTCCCTCTACGCCCGCTCCCGCTGGCAGTGCGTGGCGGCGCTGTACCGCTGCCTCATCGCCGCCATGATCGGCGGACGCGTCGTCTGGGCCGCGGTCCGGGTGGTCCTCTCCGGCGTGTCCGGCCAGGCGTTCACCTGGCAGATGTTCCTCTCCGGCGCGCTCCTCACCGCCATCCCCGGCATCCTGCTCCAGCTGGCCTTCATCCCCGTGGTGATGGTGGCCCTGGACCGGACCGGGCTGGTCCGCTTCCGCCGGAGCCAAAAGGCGGCGCAGGCCCTTTGAGTCACCGGGGGGCCCGGAAGACCTGGGACAGAAGGTCCACCGCCTCGTCCAGCCGCTCCACGTCCAGCCCCGCGTAATTCACCACCAGTGTGTGGCGGTAGGCGGGAGAGGGGACGGCGGCGTACTCCGACAAAAACCCAAGACGCACCCCCAGGCCCTCCGCCCTTTGGCGGAGGGCTTCATCGTCCTCCCGCGTGTCCAGGCGCAGGAGGAAGTGGAGCCCCGCGCCCCGGTCCGTGACGGACGCGGCGAAGGGACAGGCGGAGAACGCCGCCAGCACGGACTCCCGGCGGAGACGGTACTTTTTCCGCATCCGGGAGAGGTGCTGCTCGTACCAGTTCCCGGCGGAGGCTCCGTCCCCCCTGCCGCCGCCGGAGAGGAACCGGGCCAGCACCTGCTGCTCCAGGGCCGGGACGGTGGAGGCATAGAACCCCAGCTCCCGGCGGCAGCGCTCCAGCAGCCGGGGCGGCAGGACCATGAAGCCCACCCGCATGGAGGGCGAGATCGTCTGGGAGAAGGTGTTCATGTAGATCACCCGCTCCCGGCCGTCGATGCTCTGGAGCGTGGGGATCGGCCGGCCGGTGAAGCGGAACTCGCTGTCATAATCGTCTTCGATGATGACGCCGTCCACCGCCTCGGCCCAGCGCAGGAGGGCCTGCCGCCGGGCGATGGGGGTGACGATGCCGGTGGGATAGTGATGGGCGGGGGAGAGGTGGGCCGCGTTGGCCCCGGAGGCGTACAGCGGCTCCAGGGCCATGCCCTGGCCGTCCAGGGGGATGGGGCGGCAGGCCGCGCCCCACTTGCCGTAGACCTGCCGGATCTTGGGATAGCCGGGATCCTCCAGGGCGAAGACCGTCTCCCGCCCCAGGAGCTGGGCCAGGAGCAGGTACAGGTACTCCGCTCCCGCCCCCACCACGATCTGCTCCGGGGAGACCGCCATGCCCTTGAAGTCCCGGAGATCCCGTGCGATGGCCTCCCGCAGGGCGGGGAGGCCCTGGTGGGGCGTGGGGGCCAGGTGCCCGCCCTCGGACAGGACCTGCCGGGTCAGCCGGGCCCAGAGGGCCGAGGGGAAGCAGGACGGGTCCGCCTGCCCGCTCTTCAGGTCCAGCCTCCAGCGGGGGGCGGGGGCCTCCGGCGGGATGGGAGCGGGCCCCGGGCCCGCCGGGAGGCGCTGGTCCACCCGGGAGACGAAGAACCCCAGCCGGGGCCGGGCGTCCACATAGCCCTCGGCCTCCAGCTGCTGGTAGGCCCCCTCCACCGTGATGACGGACACCCGCAGATGCTCCGCCAGCGCCCTCTTGGAGGGCAGGCGCTCCCCGGCGGGCAGCACGCCGCGCAGGATGTCGTCCCGCAGACGGCGGTACAGATACTCGTACAGGGACAGGCCGCCCCGTTCCTCCAGGTCGTAAGTCAGCATCCGGGCATCCCTCCTGACCTTATAAAAAAATCGATTCTTGGATATTTCCATCATATCACATCAGGAGTATCATGGCAACAACGAACGAGCAAAGGAGTGCGAAGACATGGAGAAGATCTTGACACAAGAAACGCCCGCCGGGGACCGGGCGGCTCCCAGGACGCTGGCGCTGACCGGGCTGTTCGCGGCCCTGGGCTGCGCGGCGACGATGGTCCTGCAGATCCCGTCCCCCACGGGCGGGTACATGAACCTGGGGGACACGGTGGTCATCCTGGGGGCGTGGCTGCTGGGGCCGGTGTACGGCGCCGTCGCCGGGGGCGTGGGCCCCGCCATGGCGGACCTGCTGTCCGGCTATGTGGTCTACGTCCCCGCCACCCTGGTCATCAAAGCCGTCATGGCCCTCACGGCGGCGCTGGCGTACCGGGCCCTGGGGAAGCGGGGACTCCTCCTCTGCGCGGCGGCGGCGGAGGTCCCGATGGTCCTGGGCTACTGGCTCTTCGACGCGCTGCTGGCCGCCCTCTCCAGCGGCGCGGGGCTGGGGCTGTGCCTGGCGGGCAGCGCGGCGGGGATCCCCAGCAATCTGGTCCAGGCCGCTTTTGGCGCGGCGGCGTCCACACTGCTGGCCCTGGCCCTCCGGCGGAGCGGGTACGTCCGCCGGCGGTTCCCCAGGCTCTGAGCCGCCCGGGAGGACCGCGGCCGGGCGCTTCGGCCCGGAGGATGGGGAGGCCCGAACGGTAGGGGGGGAGCGCCGCGGGAGGGGCCCTCAGCCCGCCGGAAAAGCGGGGATCTCCGTCGAGGAAAAGGAAGGACCTGCACGGGAGGGCCCGGGGAGGCCCTCCCGCACCATCCGGATCGGGAGGGTCTCAGGGCCTTATGAAGCGCGGGGGCCTTCCTGATCCGGCAAAGAGGCTTTTGACAGCCTGACGCCCCGAGGCATATGCCTCGGGGCGTCTCGGTCTGTCATAAAGAGGGGGGAGATCCCAACGGCGGGAAAGGCGGGCGTCACGGGAGGAGCCGGGAGGAAGGCCCTGCCCGATTCAGCCCAGTCCGTCGGGAGCATCCCAGCTGTCCCAGGTGGGGGACGGCCCTGCGCCCTCGCCGACGCCGGAGGTCCGCTTGGCGGTCTCGAAGTAAGCGAGTTCGACACAGATGTAGTTGGGGAAGAAGAGCAGGGACACCAGCAGCCGCCAGACGCCGCAGATCAGGTCCAGCGCCAGGATGGGGAGGCCGAAATAGGTGCTGGGGGCGGGGATCCCGTAGAGCATCTCCATGGTCATGTCCCGGGCCGCCATCTGGGACAGGGCCGCGGTGGGGAAGGAGGCCAGCAGCATCCAGCCGAAGTAACTCAGGTCCAGCACGAAAAGCTGGGACTTGTAGCCGCGGGTCTGCCGCTTGCTCATGTCGATGGCCTCCATGACGCCGATGCCCGGGTTCTCATAGAGGTCGAATTCCGCGAACCGGTAGCGGTACGCGGCGATGATGCCGGGGATGAAGAAGAGCATGGACCAGAGGATGATGAAGAAGCTGGTGACGAGCTCCAGCGCGATGAGCTTCCCCACGAAGGAGAACCCGTCGAAGAGCGTCAGATACTCGGCCCGCTCTCCCCGGCGGACCGCCATGCAGTACATCACGAAGCCCGCCGCCAGGACGGAGGACAACAGCATGGTGAGGATGGAGATGAAGATGCCCAGGAACCCGGAGCCGCCGAAGGCGGAGATGAGCCCCAGGGCCAGGACCAGGGCCATGTAGAGGGCGGTCATGCCCTTGGGGGACACCTGGGCGGACTGCAAAAGCTCCGCCGCCTCCCACTTGCATTTTTGCCGGTCGATCTGTTCGAACATGATAGGACCTCCTGATCGCTTGCGGATATCTTTACGATCAGTGTAGCACGATCCGCCCCGGTTGGCAAGGGCGAAAACGGGCCCATGCCGGCGGGCCCGCCCGCTTCATGCCAGTTCGCCCCGGGGCGCGTCCAGCAGGTCCAGCTCCTGGAAGATCTGGGCCTCCAGGTCCTCATAGGCGTTCGGCCCCCTGGAGCGGCGCATCCGTCCGCCCAGGCGCTCGCCGCCGTCGAAGAGGTGGATGAGGTAGAACCAGACCTCCTTCATCCGCTGGGAGGCCGGGGCGGCTTGGCCATAGGAGTCCTGATAGCCCCGGTACAGGGCGGCGGTGAAGGCCTGCAGCTCCTCCTTCGTGGCGGGGGGCCCGCCCCGGAGCCGCCGGAACAGCGCCGGGTCCGCCACGGCCCCCCGGCCGATCATGACGGCCCCCAGGTCCGGGAACCGGGCCTCCAGCGCCCGGACGTCCTCCACCGAGGTCAGGCCGCCGTTGAAGCAGAGGGGGGCCCTGCTGCGCTCGTATGCCAGCGCGAAGGCGTCCAGATGCACCTGGCCCCGGTATTTCTCGGGGCGGGTCCGGGGATGGACGGTGAGGCAGGCGATGGGATAGCGGCCGAAGATCTCCAGCAGCCGGGGGAACTCCTCCGGCGTGCTGTAGCCCAGCCGGGTCTTCACGGAGACGGGGACGGACGTGCCGGAGAAGACCTCGTCCAGGAAGCGGTCCAAGACGTCCGGGTCCGCCAGCAGGCCGGAGCCCTTCCCCTTGGCGGTGACGGTGCCGGAGGGACAGCCCAGGTTCAGGTTGACCTCCGGGAAGCCCATGTCCGCCAGCGTCTCCGCCGCCCAGACGAAGTCGGCGGCGCGCTTCGCCATGATCTGGGGCACATGGGGGAGGCCGCCGCTCTCCAGCTCCCGCCGGTCCCGGGGCGTGAGGACGTGCTGGTCCGTGGGGGAGATGAAGGGGATGAAACACCGGTCCGCCCCGCCGAAGTGCTCGTTCCACACCCGGCGGAAGACCCGCTTCGTGATGCCGTCCAGGGGGGCGAAGTCGAGGCGGACGGTCATCCCAGCGTCTCCTCCCACTCCTTGGGCCGGAAGCCCGTCAGCACGAAGCCGCCGCCCACCAGGATGGGCCGCTTGACCAGCATCCCGTCCGTGGCCAGCAGGTCCAGCTGGGCGTCCTCGTCCATGGCGGGGAGCTTGTCCTTCAGGCCCAGGGCCTTGTACTGGAGGCCGCTGGTGTTGAAGAAGCGCTTCAGGGGCAGGCCGGAGGCCCGGTGCCAGGCGCGGAGCTCCTCCGCCGAGGGGTTTTCCAGCTTGATGTCCCGGACCTCGCAGTCCAGGCCCCGTTCCTCCAGCCACTTTTTCGCCTTCTGGCAGGTGGAGCATCTCGGATACCAAAGCATGAGCATAAGGGGGTCCCTCCTCTTTTTTCATCCCGTCGTTTCGGGGAACAGGTCCAGCTGGAGGCCCTCGTCCTTGTCCTCGAAGGCCGTCAGCCAGTCCAGCGCGGCCTTGGAGCCGCAGACGATGCCGTGCTCCCGGCAGAAGGCCCGGAGGATGCCCGTCAGGCGGGCCGCGTTGGGGCTGGCGCACTCATAGCGGCCCCCGAAGGCCCGGATGTACCGGGACTTCATGCCGGGGAAATGCCGGTCCAGCTGCCGGTAAAAATACTGCCGGTCCCCGTCCCGGAGGGTGACGCCCATGCCGAAATGGACGATGACCTCCACCCCGGCCTCCAGGCAGTACCCCAGCAGCCCCCGCAGGTTCTCCTCCGTGTCGGTGAGGAAGGGCAAAACGGGGCAGAGCCAGACGCCGGTATGGACGCCCGCCTCCCGCATGGCGCGGAGCATCTCGAAGCGGCGGCGGGTGGTGCAGACATTGGGCTCGAGGAGGCGGCAGAGGTCCTCGTCGAAGGTGGTGAAGGTGGTGCAGACCACGGCCCTGGTCCGCTCCTCGATCTGCGCCAGCAGGTCGATGTCCCGGAGGACCAGGTCCGATTTCGTCAGCACCGCCGCGCCGAAGCCCTGCCGCCGGATGACCTCCAGACAGCGGCGGGTCAGCCGGGTCTCCGCCTCCAGGGGCAGGTAGGGGTCGCACATGGAGCCGGTGGCGATCATGCAGCGCCGCCGCTTCCGCCGCAGGGCGTCCTCCAGCAGCTCCGGGGCGTTCCGCTTCACCGCCACGTCCTCGAAGGCGTGGTCCATCTGGTAGCAGGCGCTGCGGGAGTCGCAGTAGATGCAGCCGTGGGTGCAGCCCCGGTAGACGTTGATGCCGTTCCGGGCGGAGAGGATGGATCTTGCCTGGACGTCGTGCATCACAAAACGAGCAGGTCCTTGGGGGCCTTGGTCAGATCCCGGCAGCCCTCCGGGCCGATCACGATCACGTCCTCGATGCGCACGCCCAGCTTCCCGGGGAGGTAGATGCCCGGCTCCGCCGAGATCACGGCCCCGGCGGGCAGGGGCTTGTCGTTGACGGAAGAGGCGTTGGGGGCCTCGTGGATCTCCACGCCCACGCCGTGGCCGAAGCTGTGGGTGAAATAGTCCCCATAGCCCGCCTCCTCGATGACGGCCCGGGCGGCGGCGTCCACGGCTTTCCCGGCGGTCCCGGCCCGGGCGGCGGCGATGCCCGCCTCCTGCGCGGCCAGGACGGTCCCGTACACCCGCTCCATCTCCTCCGTCACGGATCCCACCGCCACGGTGCGGGTCATGTCGGAGCAGTAGCCGCCCCAGACACACCCGAAGTCCATGGTGACGAACTCGCCGGAGCGGATCTCCTTCTCCGACGGCACGCCGTGGGGCAGGCTCCCGTTGGGCCCGGAGACCACGATGGGGTCGAAGGACATGTCCGACGCGCCGTAGTGGAGCATGAGGTACTGGAGCCGGGCGGCGATCTCCTTCTCCGTCACGCCGGGGCGGATCTCCCGGAGGATGTCCTCCAGCGCCCGCTCGGCGATGCCCTGGGCGGTCTCCATGGCGGCCAGCTCCTCCGCGTCCTTGACCTGGCGGAGGGCGCCCAGGGCGTCGGACATGGGGACCAGCTCGCAGGGGAAGCTGCCCTCGGAGAGGGCCTCCTCCAGCCGCCGGTAGGTCTGGACGGTCATGGCGGCGTCCTCGAAGCCCAGGCGGCGCGCGCCCTTCCAGAACACCAGATCCTGGAGCTGGGCCATCAGCCCGCGGCCGGTCCGGATCTCCCGGAGCTCGATGCCCTTGAGGTGCCGGGCGGCGGCTTCGGTGTAGCGGGCGTCGGTGAGGAAGGCGGCGTCCCGTCTCGTGACGAAGGCCGCGGCGTCCGCGCCGGGGGTGAAGAAGCCGGAGGCGTAAAAGCGGTTGGCCTCCCCGGTGAGGAGGACGGCGTCCAGGCCCTGGGCCTCCAGGGCGGCTTGTACATGCTGGATATGATCCATTCCGGGTCCCTCCGTTCAGATGTCGGTGCTCCCGCGCTCAGGGATCGTGGCGCAGGCTGTAGATCCCAAGGCCCTGGAACACACGTATGATGGCCTCGATCCGCTGGAAGCATTCCGGATCGTCCAGGGTGTCGTCATCCAGGATGGAAAAGATGTCCTCCAGGGCCTGCAGCGCCTTGGTCTCGGACGTGGCGACGATGCTCCTCAACAGCTCTTCCTCCTCCAGGTGTGCCAGGACCACTTCGCCGATGGAGAAGGCCAGCAGATCGTCTTTTGCTGAAAAGTTTTCCATAATATCCTCCCTATGACATTTGGTGAGTGTCAGATGCCTACAGGAAATATCATAAAATGTTTCCGACAGCAAAATGACAATCACTAAAGGTCAGGACTGGTTTCTATGTATAAAAACCGCGCCCCGGACGGGAGGCATAATCTTTGCGGCGGCTTGGTAGCCGCCCTGCGCAAATCCAAGAGGCCGAGACTGTCTCAGCGCGCTTTGGCGGATCTGCTCCAATTGAATGGCCTGGACGTGGATAAGAACGCGGTCCAGCGCATCGAGAGCGGCCAGCGGTTCGTGACGGACATCGAGCTGTCGGCCCTGGCCCAGGCGCTGGAGGTCGACGTGGAAGAACTATTGCAGGCATAGGAGCTCCGGGAGACCGGAGCTCCTGGTTTTGTCATCCGGCGGGATACGGCGGGGCCCCCGGCTCCCAGGGGCGGCAGACCTCCCAGGCGGGGCAGCTCCCCTCCCGCCAGTACTGGGTCTCGAAGACGTAGAGCGTGTCCGGGTCCGCCGGGTCCCGGAGGACCTCCCGCCCCGTCAGGGTGTGGCCGAAGCTGTCGCCCATGCCGTTGCACTCCAGATCGTTTCCCGGCAGGACGTCGTCCCCCACATACTGGAGCGTCCCGATGGAGACGCAGCCCTCCGGCAGCTCCTCCACGGTCTGGCTGCAGCCGATGGGGATTTGGAACAGCCGCCCGTCCCAACAGACCAGGTGATGCCCCAGCTCCTCGCTCTCGAAGCGGACATAGGTGTCCTCAAGCCAGTCGGTGGTGAGGTGGACATAGACCACCAGGGGCCGGTCCGGGTCGGTGAACACGACGCCGGTGACGTCGAACCCCGCCTGGATCTGGAGATCGGCCTCAGGCGCTTCCTTGGAGACGGGGCCCAGCTCCCCGGCGGCCTCGTAGCCCTGGGGGAGATAGGTGGGGAGGACATGGCCGTCCTCCGTCTCCAGAGGGACGCCGGTGCCGTTCAGGCGGGCCCAGTGATAGAGGGCCCCGTCCACCATCAGCACCGGCTCGATGCCGCCGTGGGCCGCGTACCAGGTGCACTCCCCCGTGGGCTCGCTGCACGCCGTGAGGAGCAGCAGACAAAGCAGGGCCGCCGGGGCACACCGCTTCATCATCTTCATCATATCGGTCCTCCTTCTCCGCCGAGGCTTTCACGGACCCGTAGAACAGCGGATGAGGCCGGTCGGGGCGGGACGGCTTTGCCGCCCCGCCGGGAGGGATGCCCTTTGGCTCGCCCCTTGCGGGGCAGCCGCCAAAGATGGCAGAGGGCTGCCCCGCCCCCGCCGGTGCTCCTATCCTTCCGCCTTCTCTGCCGAAGCCTTGACGAACCCATAAAACAGCGGATGAGGCCGGTCGGGGCGGCTCTTGAACTCCGGATGGAACTGCACGCCCACGAACCAGGGGTGGTCCGGCAGCTCCACGATCTCCACCAGGTGCCCGCTGGGGGACAGGCCCGCCAGGACCAGGCCCCGGGCCTCCATCTCGGCGCGGAAATCGTTGTTGAACTCGAAGCGGTGGCGGTGGCGCTCGGAGACCTCGGCGGAGCCGTAGAGGGCGCGGCTCCGGGTGCCCTCCGTCAGCTCGCAGGGATAGCGGCCCAGGCGCATGGTGCCGCCCTTGTCGGTGACGTTCACCTGGTCGGGCATCAGGGCGATGACCGGGTGCTGGGTGGTCTCGGAGAACTCGGAGGAGTGGGCGTCGGCATAGCCCAGCACGTCCCGGGCGAACTCGATGACGGCCATCTGCATCCCCAGGCAGATGCCGAAATAGGGGACGCCCCCCTCCCGGGCGTAGCGGACGGCGCGGATCATGCCCTCGATGCCCCGGTCGCCGAAGCCGCCGGGGACGATGATGCCGGCGCAGCCGCCCAGCTCCTCTTCGATGTTCGCCTCCGTCAGGGTCTCGGAGTTCACCCAATGGATGTCGACGACCACGTCGTTGGCGGTGCCCGCGTGGTTCAGGGACTCCACCACGGAGAGGTAGGCGTCGTGGAGCTGGACGTACTTGCCCACCAGGGCGATGCGGACGTGTTTGCTGGCCCGCTTCTCCCGCTGGACCATGGCGGTCCACTCCCGCAGGTCCGGCTGATGGGTCAGCAGGCCCAGCTTCCGGCAGACCACCTCGTCCAGGCCCTCCTTGGCCATGAGCAGGGGGACCTCATAGAGGGTCTCGGCGGTGGCGTTCTGGATGACGCAGTCGGGATCCACGTTGCAGAAGAGGGCGATCTTCCGCCGGATGTCGGCGGTGATGGGCGTGTCGCAGCGGCAGACCAGGATGTCCGGCTGGATGCCCAGGCCCAGGAGCTCCTTCACGGAGTGCTGGGTGGGCTTGGACTTCAGCTCGCCGGAGCCGGGGACCTCGACGATGAGGGGCACGTGGATGAAGACCACGTCGCCCTGGGGGCGCTCGGCCCGGACCTGGCGGATGGCTTCCAGGAAGGGCTGGGACTCGATGTCGCCCACAGTGCCGCCGATCTCGCAGATGACCACGTCCACGTCGTCCCCGGCCATGGCGTAGATGCGGCTTTTGATCTCGTTGGTGATGTGGGGGATGATCTGGACGGTGGCGCCCAGGTAGTCCCCCCGGCGCTCCCGGTTCAGCACGGACCAGTAGACCTTGCCGGAGGAGATGGAGCTGTTGCCGGAGAGGTCCTCGTCCACGAAGCGCTCGTAGTGGCCCAGATCCAGGTCGGTCTCGGCGCCGTCCTCGGTGACGAAGACCTCGCCGTGCTGATAGGGGCTCATGGTGCCGGGGTCCACGTTGATATAGGGGTCGAATTTCTGGTTCCGCACCCGGACGCCCCGCTGCTTCAGGAGCCGCCCCAGGGACGCCGCGCAGATGCCCTTGCCCAGGCCGGAGACCACACCGCCGGTGACGAATACATATTTGGTTGCCATACCGCTCTCCTTATCTTATCGTACTTCCTCATCCTCAGTCTATCCGGCGGTCCGCCCGCCGGACTGCATATACTCGTTCATCTTACCATCTGCCCCCCGGCTTGTCAACGGCGCAAAGCCGCGGGCCCGTTCACGGTTTGCGTTGATGAACGTCCCAGTTCCTGGTCTTTCGACAAAATGACGAAACGGGCCGCCCTCCGGCATGGAGGACGGCCCGATAGACCGGGATCTCCTACAAAGGTTCGACAGGGAAAAACAGCCTGCTTTTCCCTGTCGCAGGCTCGGTATGATCGCACACCGCCCCTGCGAGTTTCATCCCTTTCCCGGGGATGGTATCCTGTATCACCTCGTCGAATATTTCGATATATCGGTCTGGCTCGACATCCACGACGATATATTTTCGCGCCGACAGGACCCATTTGGTCCATCCTTCAGGCGCGGCCGCATCGATATGAGTTTCAACACCTGCAAGATACAGTCCTCTTGTGAACTGGTGGGTCCATGGGCGAAAAGATCTGCTCTCATCACTCATCGCCCCCCAAAATGCAGCATATGTCCCATCTGGAGCTTTCTTCCCAAGAGCAGCCACCTCATCAAAATGAGCATCAGCTTCTTGCCATAACTGTTGAACGATATTCCTCCCTGCAGTACATAGACCTTCTTTACCGATGACAGCGATCGTTGGCAGATCTATGATCTTTATTTCCATAAGGGATACCTGCCTCCTGTCATCGATCGCATCGGGATCTGCCGCAGCGATCCCATCACGATCGGTCTTCGATTTCGACCTGCGATCCGCCAGATCGCCAGGGCTTCCGGCAAACGGCACGAAAGGCGGGAGGGACAAAACGCGGCCTCCGCCCGATCCCGCCGGATCTCCCTATGGATTTTTAGGGAGATCTGTGATACAATGGCTCCGCTCATGATATGCCCGCCCCTGGAGGCGGAGATCCAACAAGACATGGTCCCGGGCGCCTGGCCGCCTGCGGGCCCGGAAGGAGCCCCATATGATCAAGATCACCACCGACAGCACCTGCGACCTGCCGGAGCGGCTGCTGGAGCGATATGACGTCGGCGTCTTCCCCCTGGGCATCGTCAAGGCGGGGAAGCTCTACCACGACGGCGTGGACATCCGGCCGGCGGACATCGCCGCCCATGTGGACGCCGGCGGGGAGATCACCACCACCAACGCGGTCAACGCCGCGGACTACGAGGACGCCTTCCGGACGCTGATGGGGACGTTCGACGCGGTCATCCACATCAACATCGGCAGCGAGTTCTCCTGCTGCTGCCAGAACGCCAAGCTGGCGGCGGAGGAGGTGCCGGAGGTCTACGTGGTGGACTCCGGCAACCTGACCGTGGGCACGGGCCTGATGGTCCTGGCCGCCGCGGAGGCCGCCCGGGAGGGGAAGTCCGTCACGCAGATCCTGGCCCTGCTGGAGGAGCTGGTCCCCCGGCTGGAGACCAGTTTCGTCCTGGACCGGCTGGACTATATGAAAAAGGGCGGGCGCTGTTCCGCCGTCACCGCCCTGGGGGCGAACCTGCTGAAGCTCCACCCCTGCGTGGAGGTCATCGACGGACGGATGTCCGTCACCAAGAAGTACCGGGGGAACATCACCAAGGCCGTGGCCGAATACATCCGGGAGCGCCTCCGGGACCGGACGGACCTGGACACCCGGCGGGCGTTCCTGGTGGATACCTGTCCGGGGGACGAGCTGGCGGGCATCGCCCGGGAGATCTTGGAGGAGGACGGCCGCTTCGGCGAGATCCTGGAGGCCAAGGCGGGCTGTACGATCTTCTGCCACTGCGGGCCGAACACGCTGGGGCTGGTCCTGCTGCGGAAGTGAACAGGGACGGATGAGAGAGGGGCGGCGGGCCTTTTGGCCCGCCGCCCCCTCAGCTTGTCGAAAAAGAGGAGACTCGATCCGGCGGGAGGGGAGGGGGTGTGCGGGAGACCCGGGAAGGGCCTCCTGCGCCGTTCAATCGTCCCAGTCGATATGCTCGAAGCCGGTGGCCGGGACGATGCCGTGGGACGGGAACTCCGCGCCCTCCAGCACGTAGGTGTAGCGGATATGGTCCCGGACGTCCAGCAGCACCGCCAGGGGCACATCTGCCGTGTTGAAGTCCAGGTAGCCCAGGCTGTCCTCCATGCGGACATAGTAGTGGGTGTCGCCGCCGATGACCGCGCTGCGGATCTCCGCCACGATGCCCTCGGACTCCTGCTGCTCTCCGGCGGCGGGGCCCTGTTCTCCGGCGGCGATCAGTCCCCGGTGGGCCAGGGTCTGGCGGTAGCTGGCCTCGCACTCGGCCACCGTCGAGCCGGTGGACACCACGTCATACTGCTGGACGTTGACCATGGCGAACATCTTCACCAGGCCGTCCGCGCCCTTGAGGGCCATGAAGTACGTGGGCTGGCCCGCGATGTTCAGCAGCAGGGGGAAGGTGGCCGTGTAGCTCATCTGCTGGACCTGGCTCTGGGCGGAGGCCATGGCGGAATACTCCTCGGCGCCGGCGATGGAGTAGAAATGGGTCTCCTTCGTGCGCTGGTTGGAGAGGATGAAGCCGATGTTGGACTCGTCCGAGGTGACGGAGGTGACGCCGGTGTACATATAGACGTCGTCCTCCAGGGCGATATAGTTGTAGCCCTCCGTGGTGACGGTCACGTCCTTCTGCCCGAACATGGAGTTGAGGAAGCCGTTGTGGTACATGCCGTAGAAGTCATACTGCTGGATGATGATGTCGGCGGAGTACAGCCGGTCCACCCAGTTGGGGACCTGCTCGTGGTACTCGCTCTCGCCGGTGACGGCGTTGACCAGCACCGCGCCCTTGACGTCCACACCGCCGAACAGGCCGATGGTCCGCACGATCCGGGAACAGACCCAGTAGGGCGTGCCCTCCTCGTCGATCTCGAAGACCGGCTCGTCGAACATCATGGTGGGATAGTTGAAGCGCAGATGACGGTAAAGGTTCCGCCCGAAGTGCTCCGCCACGGTGTACTTCATGCCCTCCGGCAGGCGGACGACCTCCGCCTCCTGGCTGACCATGTCGATGATGATATAGGCGGGCAGGCCGTCCCCCCGGTTGGTGAACCACTTGATGAGGTCCCCGTAGCGCAGGGAGGTCACCCGGACCGGGCGGCCCTGGTAGTTGATCTGGGTATAGGTGGGCAGGATCTCGAACTGGGACACCATGTCCGCCAGCTCGCCCAGCTTCCGGGTGCCCAGGCGGGAGGCGGAGTCCGCGTCCAGCATGGGGATCTGGTCATAGCTGATCTCCTCCACCTCGGCGGTGAAGTCCCCGGGCTGGATGGAGAGGAGCTTGGAATAGCTCCCGGCCCGGAGGACCACCCAGCTGGAGATGGCCCCCACCGCCAGGGCGGCGATCAGGACGACCGCCGTCAGGAAGGGCAGGGCGCACTGCTTGCGCACGAAGCCGAAGTAGCCCTTGACGCCGCCGTCCGTCTGGAAGCCGGAGGTGAAAACGGCGCAGACGCAGTAGACGGCGCAGAGGAGGAAGATGAAGACGTAGAACTCCTCGGCGTGGAAGTTCAGGGCGGGGAGCTCCAAGTAGAAATAGGCCAGACCGAAGACCAGGGTCACCGCCAGGTTGAGGATCGTGCGGCTGAAGGCATTGCCCACGGCCCGGCGGGGCTTGCGGGCCCTGCGGGGGCGGGGGCTGGGCCCGGACGCGCCGCCCTGGAAGCTCCCGGGGTTGAAGCCGCCTCCAAAGGCGCCGGGGTCGAAGCCGCCGAATTGGAATGTAAACGGCATATAGGGATGGCTCCTTTCTTTCCTCTTTTGGAAATATCATACTCGAAAAGTATGAACAAATCAAGCACACCAAGTTTGCCCCAAAACCGGGAAAACATGAGGCCGGGCATGGAAGCCCGGCCCCGGTCGTGGTATCGTGTCTATCCCGGCTATGTACCCGCGGACATCAGCCGTCGGACGCCTCCCCGCCGTCCTCCGCAGAGGGCTTGGACGGCTCCAGGCCCGTCACGCGCGGCGTGGAAGCCTGCTCGGGGAGCATGGTGGTCCGGCCGTTGAGGCGGCCGCCGTTCTCGATGACGAAGGAGACGGTGGTCACGTCGCCGTTGACGGTGCCGGTGCGCTCCAGCTGGACGTGGTCATGGGAGACCAGGTCGCCCTCCACCTGTCCGGCGATGCGGATCACGTCGGCCTCCACGGGGCCCTTCACCTTGCCGGTGGGCGTCACGATGACATAGCCCTTCAAGTTGATCTCGCCCTCCACCGTGCCCTCGATCTGGACGACGCCTTCGCCGCTGAGCTTGCCGGTGACGATCAGGTCCTTCGCGATCACCGTGTTGCTGCGGGGCTCGGGCAGTTCGGGGATGTCAGCGCCTTCCCGCCGTTCCATGTCCGTCTGCGGTTCCGGAGCAGGGGGAGTTTTCGGCTGTCCTCCAAAAAAAGCCATTACGATCACCTCGTTCGTGAATGTTGAGATCAGTATACCATGATACCTTCCGGATTACAAGGTCTTTCCGCGGCGAATGCGGCGGGGGGCCTCCAAAAAAACAGGATGGATCTTGTAAGGGCGGGGCGGAACGCCGTCGAAACCGTCGGGCGGCGGCGCTCACCGGCGGCGGGCCTCCTTCAGCTTATGGGCCCCGACGGTCAGCATGGGCAGGGCGAAAAGGAAGAGCGCCCCATAGCAGATGGCGCCGTAGCCCTTGTCGATGAGCTCCGTCAGGCCGAAGGTGGAGACGCAGATCCCCAGGGCGGTGACCGCCCCGGTGACGAGGGGGCGGAGCAGCTCGAAGGACCGGGCCTGCCGCGGGCGGGCGGGGCGGTGCGCGGCCGGGCCCGCGGATGGGCCCGGGGCCCGGGCGAGGGCCTGTTCCAGCCGGTCCTCCAGGGCCTTGATGAAGCCGGCGGCGGTCTCGACCAGCGTGCCGAAGAGGACGATCTCGAAGAGGATGTACAGCCAGGGCTGTCCCAGCCGCTGGAAGACGGCCGTCACCGGCGTCTCGGAGGCCAGCGCCGCCGGGAGGCCGCAGCCCATGGCCAGCAGCAGCGCCGCCGCCGGGGCCGCGCCCAAGAGGCCCGCCAGGATGCCGCAGGCCACGGCCTCCCTCCGGGACCGGAGGTCCCGGAGGGTGTAGAGGATCATGGAGACGCAGAGGAGGTTGTAGCAGGCGTACTTGAGGCCGCTGGCCAGCCAGCCGGGAGCGGCCTCGGCCCGGGCCAGCTCGGCGATGATGGCGTCCCCGAAGCGGAGGAAGACGGAGGCCAGGAAGAGGAGGTAGACCGCGTAGAGGAGGTAAGCCCAGAGGGACAGGGCCTTCACGATGGCCTCGGTGCCCCGGAGGACCAGGAGGACCACGCCGCCGGAGAGGAGGGCGACCCCCACCCAGGGCGGCGCGCCGGTGAGGTCGTGGACCATGGCCCCGGCGGTGGCGTTGACCACGCCCAGGACCAAAAGGAGCATCGCGCAGAAGCACAGGTCGTAAAGCCGCCCGGCGGGCCCCAGGAGCCGGCGCATCATGGAGCCGTAATCATAGGTCCGGAAGACCCGGGCGAACTCGAAGGTGACGGAGCACAGCACCGCCCAGGCCGCCGCCGTGCCTCCCAGCGCCAGCAGGCCGCCCAGGAGGCCGTGACGCCCGAAGTAGCAGGCGATCTCCGCGCCGGTGCCGTAGCCGCCGCCGATCAGCACGGACTGGAAGACCAGACCGGGGGTCAGGTATCGGGTCCACTTCTTTTTGGGCATCACGCGCGCCTCCTTGTCCGTTTGTCCATGTATATGGCGGCAGGGGCGGAGGGTATGCATAGGGGACAAAGGCGCGGACATAGGGTTCCGTGAAAGAGGTGATGCGGATGACGATCCATGTGGTGGGCCCGGGAGAGACGGTGGATACGATCGCGGCGGGCTACGGTGTGTCGCCCCGGCGCCTGGCGTCGGACAACGGACTGCCCGAAGATCTGGCGCTGGCGGTGGGGCAGACGCTGGTGGTGCGGTTCCCCCGGGGGATCCATGCCGTGACGGCGGGGGAGACGCTGACCTCCATCGCGGAAGATCACGGCACCACGGTCCGGCAGCTGTGGCGGAACAATTGGGAGCTTGGGGGAGGGGAGGACATCCAAGAGGGCCAGGCGCTGGTGATCTCTTATTTCGACGAGAAGCTGGGGGAGGGCGTGTTCAACGGCTATGCCTATCCCTTCATCTCGCCGGAGCTGCTGGCGGAGCAGCTGCCCTATCTCTCCACCCTGGCCCCCTTCACCTACGGCATCACGGCGGAGGGCGGCCTGCTGCCGCTGGACGACGAAGCGATGCTGGAGGCGGCCTGGGAGCGGGGGACGAGGCCGGTGATGCACCTGTCCACCCTGACGGAGGCGGGGCAGTTCGACACCGGCCGGGCGACGTTCATCCTGACCGACTACGAGGCCCAGGGCCGTCTGGCGGCGGAAGTGCTGCAGACGGTGCTGCGGAAGGGGTACGCGGGGCTGGATGTGGATTTCGAGTATCTGCCGGGGCAGCTGGCGGAAGCCTACGCCGCGTTTTTGGGGCGCCTGCGGCAGCTGCTGGCGGCGCAGGGGAAGTTCCTCTGGGCGGCGCTGGCGCCGAAGACCGATACCCGGCAGAGGGGCTTGCTGTATGAGGGCCATGATTACGCCGCCGTCTCGGCGGCGGTGGATGGGGTGTTGTTGATGACATATGGATGCCGCACTTTGTACACCGTTTTTCATGTTCTTTTTGGATTTGCTGGGTTTTGTCGGAAAACGCCTGATATTTCCGGCATCTTCCGCGAAAGGGTGTATGAACTGCAAATCACCCTTTAGATTTTGTCTCAATGTGTACCAACTGCCGCACTCGTTGTCTCCTCCTCGACACTCCTTGCGAAGTCGAGGAGCTTTTCACGTTCCGGGGAGAACTTGAAATAGATGTGGACGTTGGTTGCGTCCTCTACGGAGACATGATTCAACAGCCGATCCAGCGTTTCTCGGTCCAGCCGGTCTATGCTGCCGTACCGCTCAAAATACGAGACAAACTCGTCATCCTGCCGCCGGGCCTCCTTGAGCTCCGCCATGGCCGTTTGCAGGCGCTTGATCTGCCCCTCCTGCTCCGCAATCTCCCCGTTGTACTTCTCCTTGAAGCGGAGGTATTCGTCCTGGTCCAAGATTCCCTTTTCAAAGTTGTCGTACAGGCGGAATTTTGCGTCCTCCAGCCGTTTCCGCTCCCGCTCGGCGCGGTTGAGTGCAATCAGGTATTCATTGGAAGCACGTCCGTCACTTCTGACCTGCCGGGCCGCATCAATGACCGCCTTCGCGTTCACCAGCTCCTGGATCTGCGCCTGTATCGCCTTCAAAATCGCCGCCTCCAGCGCTGCCTCCCGAATGGATGGGCACTGGCATTTCTCCGGGGAATATATCCGGGTCATACACCGGAACCGGGCGACGCCGTGGGAGACGTTCCGGTTCATTCGCCCCCCACAGTGGGCGCACTTTACAAAGCCGGAGAGCGGGTAGCTGGTTTGCAGGTCCTTGCGTGCCCTGGGATGCCGGGCGTAACGCTCATGCACCGCGGCAAATACCTCGTCCGGTATGATGGCCTCGTGGGTTCCCTCGATCACCGTCCACTCGCTTTCATCCGTGGGGACCATTTTCTTTGTCCGGTATGAGGCGCTTTTGTGCTTGCCCTGGACCAGATTCCCGATGTATACCTCGTCCTTCAAGATGGAGTTCACCGTGGTCAGCGCCCAGGCGTTGCGCTTCACGCCTCCACTGGAGTGCTGGTCAAAGCCCCTGCACCCCTTGCTGGTCTTGTAGACCGAGGGGGGCATGATCTCCAGGGCGTTGAGCTGCTTGACAATGCGGCTGGCAGGCGTTCCTCCGGCGTACCATTGGAAGATCATGCGGACCACCTCGGCGGCCTCCGGGTCGATCACCAGCTTGTGCCGGTCTTGGGGGCTCTTCATATAGCCATAGGGCGCGTAGTTGCCCAGGAACTCCCCCCGCTCCCGCTTCATGGCAAAGGTGGACTTGATCTTGATGGAGAGCTGCCGGATGTAGTCGTCGTTCATGATGTTGGAGAAGGAGACAATGGCACTGCAATACCCGTGGGGGTCCTTCAGGCTGTCTATGTGGTTCAAGACGGAGATGACCCGGATGCCCTTCTGCGGAAAGTATTCCTCCATCAGCCGTCCCAGCTCCGGGTAATTCCGACCCAGGCGGGAATTGTCTTTGAAGATCACACAGTTAATAATTCCCGCCTCAATGTCCCGCATCATGCGCTTATACTCCGGGCGGTCAAAGTTGCCGCCCGGGTAGCCGTCATCAGAGTAAACCTCCACGGAGGCGATCTGCTCTCCCTGGTCTTGCAGATATTTGATGTGCTGTTCGATGATCCGTTTTTGGTTCTGGATACTGTCGCTTTCCAGTTTGTCCCCGTCCTCTTTGCTGAGGCGGACATAGACCGCTATGTACCATTGGACGATGGAACTGTCGCTGTTCTCTTTTTTGTTCCGCACAAAGGTCATAGATGCTCCCTTCTGCTGAAACCTCTCATATTTGCGGAACAATATCTACATCTATATTGTAGCAAATATGAGAAAAAGCGTCAAATAACCGCACTTTTTGACAGGTGTGCAGAAAGGATGGAAACCAGGCAGGATTCCAGGCTTGGACCGTTGTGCGCGTAGTGGATGGTCGTCGTGACCTCTTGCGGCTGTGTCAAGTTTTTTGCCGTTTTTGCCCTTTCCTCCATGGCAGACACCTCCTGCGCAAATGTTTATGTTCCGGTCAAAGCAGATATGCTTGACGGTTTGCGTCTCACGGCGGGATTTAAATTCCGCACTGGGGCGGACGGGAGGAACGTGGAAAGGGTAAGCCGTTCCTCCCGTCCGTGGGGTTGGTCAGTTCATAAAAATGATGACCTGGGTGAGCTTGGCCTCCAGGCGGCGCTTCATGTACTCGTCCACACATCTGTGGGGACAGCCGGTCTCGTCGTAGAACGTCTGGGTGCAGAGCTTGTTTATATATTCCTCGTAGTACCGCAAAACCCATCCTATGGCCTCGCTGTCTCCGGCCTTGGCGCTGTGAATGACAGTCAGCGGTAGAGGCTCCCGGCCCCTGTAATTAGGACTGCTCATTTCTTCCCTCCTTTCGGCGCAATTACCGCCAATTTTGTCCGTAGAACATCCAAGGCTTTTGCCCGGCGGCGCTGGACGGAACTTCGGGACAGGCCGACGATCCGGCTGATTTCCTCATCCGTCATGTCCAGGACACAGCGCAGAATCAAAATACTCTGGTCCTGTCCAGACAGACCGGAGAACGCCTCGGCCACCAGCTCATTGCCAATGCGCAGATCGTATCCGTGGGCGCTGAACACAAAGCTGTCGCTGGGGTAGTCGTCTGCGATACAGAGCTTGTCCATTTCCTCCCACGGAACAGCGTAGAGCGAAAACTCACGCTTCCGCTGGCGGCAAAGACTTCGCATATAGCTCCGGGCCTCATTTCGCGGCGCCGCTCGTCATAGTCGCGGGGGATTTCCATTTACTCACCCCCTTTCGCCGGGGGATAAGGTGGTTTTCTCCCTTTCCGCTACCAAGACACCGCCGCTGCCGTCCGCTGCCCGCAAAACGTCCGCTTTTTGAAAAAAATTTTGGGAGCTGACAAAACGACGTAATTCGACAAAAAATACCCGGAAGGTCTAAGACCCTCCGGGCTGAATGTAAAGTATAGTGGTTATTACCTATACTGTATAGTTTATACTCGTAGGTGCACTGCCCCCTGACAGGGGCAGTAGTTTTTTTGACAAATCAAGTCCTTTATGTCTGCGTTGAATACCAATGTATCTCATGGCGGCTGCCTCCTGTCAGCCGCCGGACTTTATATGTTCAACACGGCGGCTTTGAAATCAAAACCGCCGCATTGGGTAACACATTTTAGGCATGAGAAAAGGACTGCCCAGCAGCGGTTTTTTTCTTTTCTGCCGCTGGGCAGATCAATTTGCGTCTCATGGTGGGATTTATTGTTTAACGTCTGCTGTTGGTCTTACGTCTGCCAGAAATCAGAACATACAGCACAAACCACGCGAAACAATGAAATGCGAGAATACCAATATCTTTTATCGCCGTTCCCATGTTCCCAGCAGACAGGGCCATAATGCCATCAAAAGCAGGCTGGGATGGAACGATGTTACAAATGACCGCCAGCGGCCCGCTCACCCCGATCAAGGCGCATATAATGGGCACCGCGATAAACACAAGCATGATGATCTTGATATAGACCACGCCGATCATCAAGCCCTCGGAGAGCTTGCCGATAAACAGCCCAATCAGCGCCGCCACAAAGGACGACAGAACGATCAGCGCCAGCATCAGTCCGAAATTCTGCCAGGACAATCGGAAACAGATACACGCCGTTACAATAGAGGACAGACTGCCAAAGAGAAATCCCACCACGACTTTCTGAAAAATGTACTGGCTGGGCGTTATGGGCAGTATCTCATTGATAAAAGCCACACCATCTTCTTTTTCGGAAATGATGTTCATGGCGTTGAACGTACAGCCCATGAACATAGCGACGATCAGCACAGCGGGAATAAAAATGCCTTGAAAGTTTTCCAAAATATCGGGCCGCTCCAACACCTGGACTTCTGCCTGTTCAGCATTTTCCCGCTGTTCATAGAGGGCCGGGAGGGTTGCTGCCGCCTGCCAAAAAATGTCCAGCTCGTCCCCGCTGATCGCGGTTTTTATGCTGTCACCGTCCGCTTTTACGCCGATCACATTGGTGGACGGCTCTTTGATGGCGGCGGCCAGTTCTTCCTGTGTCCTATAAGCTGTCACCGGGCCGTACCGCTCCAGCCATGTGATCGTCTGCGGGGGCAGGTCGTTTTCCAGTACGCCAAAGTGCAGTTCTCCCAGGCTGGACAAGTCAATGGAACCCATAAAATTCAATGCCACGGCGATCAGGATGGGCAACAGGAACGTCATCAAGCAGAATTTATCCCGCAAAACACTTTTTAGTTGATATTTTAAGCCTTTCACGCCTCACCCCTCCTTTCCAATCTCCCTGTGGAACGCGAGCCGTACCACCAGGAACAGCAGCACGATCATACCGACAGCGCCGACATAGTAGACAGGAGAAATGTCCGCTCCGAAATAGGCGCTTTTCAGGCCCATATAGACGTGATAGAATGGATGATAGCCGATCCAGTCAAATTTGATTGATGTATTGGCGGATAAAAATACGGGGGTCGCGGCGAAAATGGCGATCACCAGATAGGCCAGCGTAAATTGCCGAAAATCTTTCAGCAGCAGGGCGCAGAGCAAACCCACCAAGGCCATAATCAGCGACAGGATGGCCGTCTGGAGCAAGACAGTGGGCAGTATCGCCGCTCCATCCGCAATCCCCACATTCAGCAGGGTGAGCAGCACAGCAAAGGCCAGATCGGAGAGCAGGAACACCGCCAGCTTGGACAGGAGGAACAAGTCTTTTCGCACCGGGAGAATGGCATGGACACGAATGACTCCCATGCTCTTTTCCTTGAACAGCACAGCGGCGATGCCCAAAAATCCCACAGCGGCCAGCTCAAAAAACAGCAGTTCGCAGGTGATCTCTTTCCTCGCCTTTTGTTCCGGCGTGTTTGTGCCGAGCACCTCCGGGGCGGGGCTGGCCGAAGGTTCCAGCAGGGACAGGGCGTAATCCGCCCGGTGGCGGTCAACGTGTTCCGCTCCTTTGTAGAGTACCACCCGCACCTCCCCGGCGCTGGCGTCCAGCCCCACGCCGTTGGCGTCGGAGAGCAGGGCGGCGTCCATGTCCTCCATAGAGGAAACAATCCGCACCAGGGGCGATTTTTCCGTCTGTGTCCCGGTGGGGTCGTACAGATACACATTATAGGGCGGCATCTGCATGAAGCGGATATAGCCCAGATTCACATAGGCTGTATAAAGGGCAAGAAATCCTATTGCCATCAAGAAAAATTTCCCCGATACCAGCATCCGGCAGTCCTTTTTAAACAGGGCGCAAAATCCTTTTCCCATCAGGACAGCCCCCTCCCCGTGTACTGGATGAACATATCCTCCAAGGTCGGCTCCTGGGAGTGGATGCTGATGATCTCGTCGTGGGCAAAGGGAATGCCCGCCTCCAACTCTGGGGCCTCTATGGTTTTCGACTCCCGCTGTCCCTGGTACAGATAGTCGATGACCACCCGGTGATTGCTGTTTTTCTCTTTCAGACGCTTGGGCGTATCCAGGGCTACCAAATTTCCATTGGAGATAAAGGCCACCCGGTCACACAGCAAATCGGCATCCACCATGTTATGGGTGGTGACAAAAACCGTCGTTCCCTTTTTGCGCTCCTGTTCGATGATTGTTCGGAACAGTACCGCGCCGGAGGGGTCAAGGCCGCTGGTGGGTTCGTCCAGAAACAGCAGCCGGGGGTTGCTCACCAGCGCCCGGGCCATGCTCACCCGCTGGCGCATCCCCTTGGAGTAGGAGGACACCGGCTTTTTCAGAAAGTCCCGTTTGAATTCCAGCGCGTCCAGCAGCTCTCCCACATCCCGCCGCTGCTCCCTGGGATAGAACGAGGCGAAATAGTTCAGATTGTCTACGGCGCTCAAATTGGCGTACAGGTAGGGAAACTCAAACAGGACGCCGATCTTCTGAAAAAATTCCTGGCCGTGGGCGGCGGAAATGTCCTGCCCGAACAGTGAAACCTTACCGCCGTGGCCTTTTAATATCCCGGTGAGTATCTTTTGCGTTGTGGACTTCCCGGAGCCGTTCGGCCCCAGGAAGCCGAAAATCTCCCCGTCCTCCACGGTGAAGTCCAGGCCGTGGAGGGCCTGCTTGTCTTTGCCGTAGGAGAACGTCAGGTTTTTGACCTCGATCACTCGTCGTCACCCCACTTTCCACGCTGGCCTTTCTTCTCCTGCTGGCGCTTGCTCCACCACTTCATGAACTTGACCTTGAACGGGATGGAGACGATCAGCACCGCCACGATCACCAGCCACCAGTACCACGCTAGACCCAAAAACATAAAAAACCCTCCTTATTTGTGATAAGGAGAGTTTAGGGTTGCGGTGTGAAGTTGGTGTGAGGTCGCTGTGAAATCCGTGTGAAATTATTCCGCGCGCCAGCGTTTCAGCGTTGGGAGAAATTCCAAAAGCTGTGCCCGCGCCTCTGCTTCTGTCAGGTGTAACCCTGTGGCCTGATTCCATTCCTCCAGTGCTAGCAAATTCTGTTCCACTTGTTCCTCCATTGTAATGGCTTGGGTAAAGCCCCCGTTTTGATAGCAATAGGCACAGTATTCCCCCGAAGGGCTTCCGTCCCGCTCTGTGCCTCTATCGCCGTCCCGGGATAAGATCATTCCGCAGCTTTGGCATATTTCCGACGGATGCCCCAGCAGCTGATCCATCGGCACATGAAAAGTCTGTGCGATCAATTTCAGCGTATCAATGCGCGGAACCGTCTCTCCGGTTTCCCATCTGGACACGGCCTGCCGTGTAACAAACAACTTTTTCGCAAAGTTATCCTGCGACAATCCCAGGCTCTTGCGGAGTTCTAAAATCGCATCTTTTATTTCCATGTGTATAATCCTCCTCACTATCCATGTTAGCACAAAGGACAACTATCCGCAAGCAACCCGCTGTTGCGTACGTCGCAAAGTCCAAGGATCAGAGGGCAACTGGAATGGAAAACCAGAACCGCACCCCGCCCACTTGGTTTTCCGCGCCGTAAGGCAATTTTTGCATGGACAGGATTTGCGCCACAATAGACAGTCCCAGCCCAGAACCGCTGTATTCCGCGCCGCTGTCCCGATAGAATTTTGTCCATATTTTTGGCAGGTCACTTTCTAGAATGGGCCTGCCCTGATTGAAAATGGAGAAATGCAGCGTCCCACCATCCACTGTCAGTTCCAGCCGCAGAATGCCGCCGGGATACACATTTTTCTTGGCGTTGACGATCAGGTTGTCCAAAACCTGCTCCATACGCCGCCGGTCTGTCCGCACAAAAGCCTTTTGTTCCGGCAGCTCATATTGCGGTTCAAAGTCGGTGTCCGGGGCGGCGATCAAAAGCCGCCCGGCTACCGTTTCCACCAGCTCAACAAAGTCAAACCGGGAAATGTTCAGGCTTGCGGCCCCGCTTTCCAGCGCCGACAAATCCAACAGGGTCACGATCAGGCCGTTCATGCGCTCCACTTCGGAGACGATCACCTGGGCGTATTTCTGTTTTTTTGCCTCGTCCGTTTCATCCTGCAAGCCCTCGGTATAGGCCCGGATAATGCCAAGCGGGGTTTTCATCTCATGGGAAAGGCTGTCCACCAGCTCTTTGCGCTCGGCAAGAAGAAGCCGCTCCTTTTCCACATCCTTTTCAAGCTGGGTGTTTGCATCCTCCAGACGGACAAGGGCCTGTTGCAGATTTTCAGCCATTGTATTCAGGCTGGCGGACAATTCACCAAATTCATCGGTTGAAACAAGGTCACAGGGGGCGGAAAAATCCAGTCCTGCCATTCGCTTTGCGGAGGCGTTCAGCTTGTCAATCGGTTTTGTGATAAAGCGGCCCATAAAAAGGTCGATACCGATAATCAGCACAAAAACAAACCCCAGCCAGATTAGAAAAGAAGCATTTTCACCAACCGGCAGGCCGGTGGAGAGGATGTAGGAGAAGATCAGCGCGACCCCCGCCAGCTTGGAGAGCATCAAAATCTTTTTCCGAACAGTACGGAGGGAAAACAGCTCTTTCATACCGCCACCTCGAATTTATAGCCGGAGCGGATCAGCGTGACGATATGCCTGCCCTCGCCCCCCAGCTTTTGCCGCAGGGTCTTGATGTGGGTGTCCACGGTTCGGGTCGTTCCCTCGAAATCATAGCCCCAAACACGGTTCAAAAGCTGCTCCCGATCGAATATCTGCCCAGGGTTTGCCATCAGAAAGGCGAGCAATTCATACTCCTTGTGGGTCAAAGTGATCTCCTGACCGTCCAGATAGACCTTGTGTGCGTTGGGGTGGAGCATAATCTTCCCGGCGGTGATTGCTCCGGCGGAAGCGGGGGAGGAACGGCGCAGGAGGGCGTTCGCCTTGGCCAGCAGTACCTTGGGGCTGAATGGCTTTGTCATGTAGTCGTCCGCGCCGTAATCATAGCCTTTCAGCTTGTCATCCTCCGCACTTTTGGCGGTGAGCATGATAATGGGCATATCGCTCATTTCCCGCGCCATCTTGCAGACGGAGAAACCGTCCAGATGGGGCATCATCACATCCAGGATCATCAAATCCATAGGATGATTTTTCAGCGTGACAAGGGCATCTATGCCGTCGTCGGCGGTAAAGCAGGTGTGGCCGCCCTTCCGCATATAGTCCGCGATGATGTTCTGCATGGCCTTTTCATCTTCGACAATCAGAATATTCGCCATAAAGTCACCTCCCAGGTGAATATGGCTGTATTATAGTCCCTATGTTGCAGCAATTCAAGTCTGCGGGAGACACAGAGGAGGATTTGCGTCTCACCGTGGGATTTATTTTGCGTAGCTGCCCTACCAGTACCCAAAGGCGGCTTTAGCCGACTTTGAGGGAATGTTCCCCTTGACTACCAAAACCGCCAGCGGGCACTGGCTGTCAAGGTCCGCCCAGTCCGCAGACTGGGCGCTCGCGGCGATTGCGTTAGCAATCGCCGGCCTTGACTGGCGGGGCCTGCTGGCGTATCATATGGAATAAGGGGAACTATTTTTCACAGGTTGCTTATATTTTACTTTAGCAAAGAAGACGATAGCCAAATTGAAATGGTATTTTAAATATTCTACAAACTATGTCGGACCTGAAAATTAGAAAATATTTCTGATTTGAACGATTTATATTGAAAAAATATGATTATACTGGTAGAATATTGATACAAAGAAGAGATTATCAAATGTTTTTAGCTAATGGAAAATATTAGCAACGCTTAACAAGGGCACACAAGCCGTTGCATAAGGCTCGAATTGCAAAAATGTTCAGATTTTCCACTCAAAGGAAACACGGTCGCTGGTGGCCTGAACCTGGGACAAAATAATGTCAGTCACCCGGCGGCGGTCGTCAAAATCAATCGTGTCCCAGTTGTCCAGGTGGGCAGACAGAAACTCAACTTTCTGCGGGGAAATCGTTTCAGCGTTCAGTGCTGCAATTTCCTTGATAAGCCGTTGCCGGTTGGCGTCCAGTTCCTCAATTTTTCCGTTGGCATAGGACAGCAGAACTGCATTAGCCCCGGTCAGGGTATTCAGCAGTTTTTCGATTTCATCCTCCACCTGGGCCAATTCCACATTCAAGGCGGTCAGCTTAGGGTTGACTGTCGTTGCCCTGGCGGTCAGGGTTTGAAATTCGGAGAGCTTTTTTACCATTTCTCCATAGACGAATTGTTCAAACTCCGCTGTCCGAAGCGTCCCGCAGCCCTCACAGCTTTTGTTGTCGGCCCGCTTTGAGCAACGAAGATACTGCGTTCCTGCCGGATTGCCTACGCTCATAAGGGCATACCCGCACCGCCCACACTTGATTTTTCCGGCCAGCCAGGTATTCCGAGCCTTGCGCCCGCCCTGGAATGTGATATTTGCCAGCAGCTTTTTCCTGCACCGCAGCCAGGTATCAGCGGGGACAATGCCCTCGCTGGGGGCCAGCACAAGGATTTGCCCGCGCAGGTCCTTGTTTTTTCGCTCCTGCACGTCCCGGCCCTGGTAGAGATAGCAGCCATTTGTCCCGGCGAAGTCCGCCGCGTCATTGACTACCACCGCACCCTGGCCCTTGAAAAACTCGTACAGTTCCAAGTCAGCCTGGGCGTAAATCGGATTGCGGAGCAGTTGGGAGATAAAGCCCCGTTTCAACTCCTTGCTGTAAATCAGGATATTGTTTTCCGCAAAGTACCGGGCAATATCTCCGAATGACATGGACGGTTCGGCATACATCTCGAACATCAACCGGGCGATGTTTGCCGTGTCGGGGTCTGGGACCATCATTTTTGTACGTATGCCCTGGAGGGTGGTAGGTTCCAGCTTAAAGCCGAACGGGGCCGTGCCGCTCATGTGGAAGCCCCTTTGACACCGGGAGTAGTAGGCGTCCGTCACCCGCTTCTGGATTGTCTCGCGCTCCAGTTGGGCAAACACGATGCAGATGTTTAGCATAGCCCGGCCCATGGGCGTGGAGGTATCAAACTTTTCCGTAGAGGAAACGAACTCCACGTTGTACTCCTGAAATAGCTCCATCATGGTGGCGAAGTCCAGAATGGAGCGGCTGATACGGTCCAACTTGTAAACCACCACCCGGCGGATTAAACCCTGCCTGATGTCAGCTAAAAGCTCCTGGAATTTTGGCCTGTCCGTATTCTTCCCGGAGTAGCCCTTATCTTGATAATCCTTGTGGTTCCCACCCCTTAACTCATATTTGCAAAACTCGATTTGACTTTCAATGCTGATACTGTCCTTGCGGTCTACGGACTGTCTGGCGTAGATAGCGTCGATACGGTTTTCCATGATAGCTCCTTTCCTGTCGGGAAATGGAGCTGTCAACCTTTACAAGTATATTATACCAAAGACAGCCCCAAGGCACAAGGATGTGGGAAAACGCAGAAAGACAGCACCCGGAAAAGTGCTGTCTTTCAACCTTGCCCCACCTCTGGTCACGGTGACCAGAAGCCCAGCGAGGATAACTCCATTTCGATCTATAATTGCGCCGTATTTGCCACGCGCCCCGGCACAGGGGAGCACCCCAGGCCGCCGGCGGCTCCGGCTGTCATAACTCCGCAGAACTGCGAAGCTCCCCCGCAAGTCCATGGGAGGGCGTGAGCAAGTTTCATTATCTCCCGCGCTGTCGTCGCGCCCGGCTTGCCAAGGCCGGGTCAAAGGCTTGCGTTGATCGCTCGGCCCGCTTCCTCCACCTCCTCAAGCGGGCTGTCCTGGCGGCGCGCCTTTCGTCGCTCATCACACGGGTTTTGTGCCTGGAATACTGTGTATTCAGTTGTCCTCAGTGTATAAGCCTCCTTACCTATCAGGCGGGAAAAGGGCCGTTTGTTGCTCCCTACCTGTAAAAATTTTTCAAAATTTCACAGAGATTTTTCAAGCCCCGGCGAATACTGCTGCAAATAGAGCTTTCCACCACATTTTCAGCCCTGGCAATCTCGGACTTTTTCTTGCCCAGAATGTAGTGGGCGTACACTCTCCGGGCCTGGATGGGCGGGAGCTGGTCAAGGGCAGCGTAGAGGATGGAGCGGTTTTCCCCGTCCAGAATGATTTCCTCCGGGGTCAAAGGCGGGAACATCACATCCGGCTCAAAGCCGGGGTCAATGTCCAGGGAGCACTCATTATGCTCCCGCTTGCGGCGTTTGTAGCTGTCACACTGACGGCCCCCGGTGGAGAGAACGACGGCGATTTCGTTGGAGACTTCCAGGGTGATATTTTCGGTCAGGTGGGGATAGTAGCGGTTTAATTTGATGGTTGTCATAAGTAACCTCCATTTCGATGTTGGCGGAAAGGGACAGATCGAAATGGAGGGGTGGGGAGCGGCAGCGGGCCTCTGGACACGGTGACCAGAAGGGCCGGGATACAAAAACGCCCGCATAGCGCAAGGCTATACGGACGTGCCGGGGCGACAGGTTATTACAATTTTCGCAGTTAGGGATAGGGCTACCCGTCAGAGGGGGAGGGCTTTTTTTGACAAGTGCCTATTTACTCGCAATCGCATGACGGCTTCCCCCTATATGCCGCCTAAACACAAAACGGCGGCTCTGATTTCTCAAAGCCGCCGCTCCGGGCGTGACAATACGCTGCTTGTACGACGGCTTTTTTTCTTTTGCCGTCGTGCGGCAGATAGTGTCAGTATGCAGAAATATTACTGTGCGGTTTCACCGCTTTCTCTCTGTTCTTGTTCCTTTTTCAACCGCGCCTTTGCCGCCTCCACGGTTTCGCCATCCCTGGTCAGATAGCGGTCAACAAAGGCGTCCTCGACCTTGGTATAACCGCCGACGACAGCATCTTCCACTTTTGTGTAGCTGCCGACAACCGCACCCTCGATTTTCTCAAATGCGCCTACTACTTTTTTGGCGATTTCCTCATTTGCCTTAACGAATTTAGACTGTGCCATGTGCTTTCATCCTTTCTTTACTGCTCCTCAAGATTGTAAAAACCCCCAGCAGCAATATAAATAAACATACTGCTAATCCGGTAAGACCGTTCATAAGGTCAATATCCGCATTGTCCATTGTGCCAAACGATACCAGCATCGAGCGTTGCAAGGTCAAAATCGATGCGGCCACTTCCGCATATCCGATGGTCCGGATAACAGTGAGAAGTGGGGCGGTGTTCTTACGTTGTTTTATGGCCTTTATAGCTGCGGCTGTGATTTTACAGAATGTGTATGTCGCAATCGAAATCATAACAATCTCATGGTGCTTTACAGCGACATTTTGCGAGAGACTGATATAGACAATGCCAGCAAGAATAAAACTTAACAAGACCAACAACCCGCCGCATAATTTTGCCACAAAATATTCTGTATCTTCGGGTGCTGAAGATTTATGTTTCCGTTCACACAAAACAGCGGAAAGGCGCATAGCGATTAAAATGACGTAGTACGCAAACATTGTTATGAACCATAAGGATTGATTGACTACGCCCAGCGCCACATGATAAAAAGCATACAGAATATTAACCAGCAGACTGATGGCAGCAGAGCATACTGCCCTAAATCGCTGTTCTTGGATAAGCCGTTTTCCAATTTTCGTCCCTTCGATTTTTTGAATGACGGCTTGCTTTGCTTTCACCCTTTCAGGCCCTTTGTCAGGGGAACCAGGCAAAGCAGGACGACGATACCGACCAACCCAATAATGATGCCAACCACCATTTTATCCCAGACCATGCAGAAGCACATACCAACCCCCAGCGCCAATGCGCCAATCACGCCGACTACAATCGCAAGGATTGCCTTTGCGGAAAAATGAATAGGGGCTTTATGCTCCATCTTCCGCCAAATGATTACAGTGACCAATCCCAGCAGAAAACCCACGCCACCGAACACAATTCCCGGCTGGAATGCTCCCCATTCCGGGATAAGCGCCATGCACATACCCAGTGCAAACAACACTCCGCTCACTGTTCCCATGAGCATTGCAACAAAACTGCTTTTCTTCATTTGAGTACCTCCTTTAAGGCAACAGTTGATTGTTTATTGCAAGAATAGTATAATAAAGGCGGAAGGTGAAAACAATCAACAATGTTTGCACAGATGTTGGATTAAAGGGGATTTCCATGAATACAAAAAATAATCGGCGCAAACGAGCGTCCATGCAGAAAATTGAACAGGTTTTGGTGGAGCTGCTTCAAACGAAAGAACTGCACCAAATCAGCGTGTCCGATATATGCAAGAGGGCAAACCTAAATCGCAGTACCTTTTATGCAAACTATGTGGACATATATGGGTTGGCTGACGCGATACGGGAAAAGCTGGAGGCCCAGGTTGCGGAGTTATACAAAGACGAAGTTACACAAGGATTTAACTCTAACAACTATTTGATTTTGTTTCGGCATATAGAGCAAAATCAGCTTTTTTATCGTACCTATTTCAAGTTAGGTTATGATGAAAAACACAAGATTTTAGCGTATGATTACAGGCTTGCGGAAAAGCATTTTGATAACCGTTTTATCGAATACCATATGGAATTTTTCAAAAGTGGGCTTACAAGAATTATTAAGCTGTGGCTGCAAAATGGATGCAGGGAAACACCCGAAGAAATGTTTGAAATCATCAAGAGCGAGTATCGGGGACGGGAGGAACTTTTTGCAGAACAGTCCTAAAATGAATAAGGCGTGTCTGTATATAATTCTCCAATTTTAAGGGAGCGCACTTCTTGGCAAGCAGGGCAAGTGTATAACACTTGCGATTTTCGCCTTGCGAAAATGCTTGTTGGGGTGCCCCCAAACCCGCCGGGAGCTTCTGGTCACCGTGACCAGAAGCTCCCCTGTCTGCGGCCCCGTCGCTAACGCTCCTGGGCCTTATGCGCTTACAGCGTCACTATCTCCGAAAGTCTCTCCAACAGTTCAGAGAGCGGTTCCCATAAATCCGCATAATCTTTTTGCAGGGCCTTGATTTCATTGGGGTAAACTCCTCCTTGGGTATTTGCCCGGATAGCTATCTGATTGAGATTATTTGCACACCGCCTTTGCAGGGAGACGATTTCTTTGACAGGAGCGAGGTCAACATGAAGTACATAGCCGTTAAGAGCCATTTTCCGCATATAGGCCGAAAGGTTGTGGATGCCCACATCTGCCATACGCCCCCGGATTTTTGCCTGTTCATCCTGGGACAGCCAGACACAAACCGATGTACTCCGAATACGTTTCTTTCCTGCAACTACTGTTGACTGACTTTCGGAGCCGTAAGCCACTGATTTTTTGCTGCTCATAGATACCTCCCATAAATTCAAATGTTGACATTATTCCGATAAATCGGGCCTGGGGAATGATACTATACCAGCCCCTATGAAACCAGGGCCGGAAACCCTTGCGGAGCAAGGCTTTGAAATTGCTAATTGTCCACATATCAGCTGTGGAAAGACAGCGGTTTGAGGGGGAAGTGGTTCGACCCTATCCCCCCGCCCTTTCCCTATCCAGGGAAAGGGGGCGGCTCTGG
>NZ_CAJUBK010000004.1 GCF_910584465.1 uncultured Oscillibacter sp. | reverse complement strand
CCCCCATCTTCGAGATCGCCGACTACGGCATCTGCGGCGACCTCTTCAAGGTCACCCCCCTCCTCACCGAGGCCATCCGCGCCGCCAAGGCTGCGAAGTGAGGCCCTCTTGAAAGACCGAAGGACGTCCGCGCGTCCCGGCCGCATGGCCGGGACAGGGCGTCGGCGTCCGGACCATGAGCATGACGAAAAGAGACCGAAGGGCGAAAGCCCTTCGGTCTTCTATCATCATAGGGGCATCCTCAAAGCGTCTCGATCCTACAGCCAAAGGGCGGCAGGGCCGCGCCCAGGGCCTCCGTTTCAAAGGCGTTGTGGTTGAGGAGCATCCGGATCCTCTGCCCCTCCCCGCCCCGGGTCACGATCTCCACGCCGTCGGGAGAGGGGATGGGATCGATCTGGCAGTCTGCCAGGACGGTCCCCATCAATCTGGCGGTGGTGTCCGCGTCCAAGGAACAGCCCAGGTAGTACACCATGCCGTTGCCGTGCCGCTTCCTCGTGACGGCGGCGAACTCCGAATAGAAGGGGTCGCCGTAACGGTAAAGCACCTCGGCGTCCCGGACCGCCAGCATGTCCCGGAAGATGCCGCCATGGCCCTTGGCCCCGGCGAACGCGCCTTGGCCGATGACCGGGAAGGCGTCCGTCTCCTGGAGGCTCTCCGTCTCCTCCACGACCGCTCCGGCCAGGCCGGCATAGCCCGCGGGGAGGGGCACTTCGAAGGGGATGTTGTTGTCCGGGTCCTTCACCGCGTTCCGGTAGGTGAGGACCAGCGTGCCGCCGTCCCGGACGAACCGCTCCGCCTTGGCCTGGAACTCCGGCTCGGCGACGATCATCTGGGGCAGCAGGACCGCCTTGTAGCGCGAGAGCTCCGCCTCCGCCGGGATCACGTCCACAGGGACGTTCACGTCGTAGAAGGCTTTGTACAGCTTCTTCATCTCGCCCGGGCAGTCCAGCAGCACGCTTTGCCGCTGGATGCGGAAGGAGGCCAGGGAGTCGTAATCGTAGACGATGGCCACATCGGGACGGATGGGGGACTCCAGGGCCTGGGCGTACTGCCGGATGTCGCGGAAGAAGCTCTGGACCTCGTAGAATTTCCGGCCCTTGACGTTGTCCGCGTCCAGGATACCATAGCAGAACTGCTCCGCCCCCTTGCAGGCCCCCCGGTAGCGGAAATACAGCAGGGAGGAACAGCCGTGGGCCATGCCCTGATAGGACCACAGCTTCGCCTGGCCGGGCCGGGGGAGGAAGCCGGTGACGTCGTGCCCCTGGGCGCCCATGATGGCCTCGGTGATCCAGAAGTTTTCCCGCCGCAGGCCCCGGATATAGTCCAGCTCGAAGGCGATCTCGTGGGGCGGCAGGGGCTCCTTCTGGCCGCCCCAGACCGGATAATCGTTATAGGCCGCCACGTCCAGGCTCTTGGCGGCCTGGGAGTAGTCCACGTGCTTGTCCAGCCCGCCGCCGGGGAAGTCGTGGATGATCACCGCCTGGGGGTCGATCTCCCGGATCAGGCGGGCCTGGAAGTCGAGGAAGCGGCAGAGGCTCCGGCTGCGGAAGCGCTCCCAGTCCAGACGCAGGGCGGGATCGTGTGTGGTGATGGTGGCGGAGGGGAGGGGGATCTCGTCGAAATCGTTGTATCCGTGCGACCAGAACGCGGCCCCATAGGTATCGTTGAGCCGGCGGATGTCCCCGCCGAACTTGTCATGGAGATAACGCCGGAAGGCGCGGCGGCACCGGGGACACCAGCAAAGGTCGCTGCCCTCGTGGCCGATCTCGTTGTCCACCTGCCAGGCTGCGATCTGCGCTTCGCCCTTGTAATGGCCCGCCAGGGCCCGGACGATCTTCTCGGAGTACTCATAGAGCAGGGGGCTGTTGTAACAGCAGACATGCCGGCCGCCGAAGGCCCGCCTCTGCCCGTCCTCGGACTGGGAGAGGATGTCCGGGTGCTTTTTCACCAGCCAGGCGGGGACCGCGGCGGTGGGCGTGCCCATGATGACCTTCAGGCCCTTCGCCTTCGCCATGGCGATCACCTCGTCGAAGAAGGAGAAGTCATAGCATCCCTCGGTCCGCTCCATCAAATGCCAGGAGAACTCGGCGATGCGGATCGTATCGCCGCCCATCTCGCAGATCGTGTCCATGTCGGGCCCCATCAGGGCGGGATCCCACTGCTCGGGATAGTAGTCGACGCCTAGGAACATATCGGACCGTCCTTTCTCGCAAGGGGCTTTTCGCGGGCCCCGCGTCCCGGCAGGGCCGTCACCCGCCCCGCAGCACCTCCGCGATGGCCTGGAACATCTTGGCGGCGTCGAGGGGCTTGGCGATGTGTCCGTCCATGCCCACCTCGGCGGCCCGGTCGCGGTCCTCCTGGAAGGCGTTCGCCGTCATCGCCAGGATCGGGATGGAGGCTTTCCGGCGGTCCTCGAAGGAGCGGATGGACTGCGTCGCCTTGTACCCGTCCATGATCGGCATCTGGATGTCCATGAGGACCAGGTCGTAATAGCCCGGCTCCGCCTTCAGCAGCATGCTCACGCACTCCACGCCGTTCTTGGCCCGCTCTACCAGGAAGCCCTTGGCCGTGAGGAGCTTCGTGGCGATGACGGCGTTGATGTCGATGTCCTCCGTCAGCAGGATGCGCCGGCCCTGGAAGAGCATGGTGTCCAGCTCCGCCGTGTCCGGGGACTGCTCGTCCGCCGGCCGGCCCAGCCGGTGGGGGAGGCGGAGCGTCACCGTGGTGCCCTCGCCCTGCTGGCTCTCGATGGAGACCGTGCCCCGCATCAGGTCCACCAGGTCCTTCACGATGGTCAGGCCGAGCCCGGTGCCCTGGACGCCGCTGATCGTGGAGGTCCGCTCCCTGGCGAAGGACTCGTAGGCATGGGCCAGGAACTCGGGGGACATGCCGATGCCGTTGTCCCGGATCACGGTCTCCACGATGCAGGTGTCCGGCGTGTCCCCGGGGAGCTCCTGGAAAGAGATGCGGATGGTCCCGCCCTCGGGGGTGTACTTGACGGCGTTGCTGACGAGGTTCAGGAAGATCTGGGAGTAGCGCGACGTGTCCAGATAGAGATGGGAGTGCTTGAAATCCGTCTCGACGGTATACGTCAGCCGCTTTTCCCGCATGTCGTTCTCGAAGATGGTGAGCAGCTTGCGGGAGGTCTCGCCGGTGTGCACCAGCTCCTCCTGGAGCGTGACCTGCTGGTGTTCGATCTTGGACAGCTCCAGGATGTTGTTGATGAGGCTCAGCATCTGCTTGGAGGAGATGTCGATGTCCTGCAGGTAGGCTCTCTGCGTCTCCGGGTCGCCGCTCTCCAGGGCGAGCCTCGTGAAGCCGAGGATGGCGTTCATCGGCGTGCGGATATCGTGGGACATATTGAAGAGGAACTCCGACTTGGCCTTGCTGGCGGATTCCGCCTGCTCCAGGGCCTCCTCCAGCTGGAGGTGCTGGCGCTCCAGCGCTTCCTTCTGCTGCTGGATCTGCTCGTTCAGCTTCAGCTTCTCGGAGCTGCGCAGGAGGCTCTCGACCATGCTGTTGATGTGCGAGCTCAGCTCCAGGAACTCCCGGTTGTCTTTGACGGAGACCTGGGTGGAGAGGTCCCCGTGCTGGATGGCCCGGAGGTCCTCGTTCACCCGCCGGATGGGGATGACCACCGACCGGCCCATGGCGCCCGACACGGCGTAGAACAAGATGACGGCGATCAAGATCAGCCCGGCCAGGAGCAGGAGGTCGTTGGTCAGGACGGGCTGGTAGAAGCTGGACACCGGCGTCGTCCAGATCACATAGTCCCCGGCGATCTCAGCCGATGAACAATAGGAGGGCGTGCCGGCGGCTTCGGCGCGGAAGAGGCCCTCGTGCTCCAGATCCTCCGCCTGGAAGCCCAGCTCGGAGGTCGTCTTGCCCACGTCCGAGATGCTGGTGGCCCCCACGACCCGGTCCGTGTGCGGGTCGATGGCATACAGGTTGTCGCCCACGCCGGTCCTGAGCCGGGAGAAGATGTAGGACAGCTCGTTCTTCTCCGTCGCCCGGAGGAGGGCGGAGGGGTACATCCCGATCTGGAGGATGAAGCGTCCGTCCTCGCTCCAGAGGGCCGAGTATTGGACGAGCTTGCCCTCCGCCGTGTTCGGCGTGATGGGCTGGACGAGCTCCAGGGACCGGTCCGTCAGCAGGGGCTTGAAGAAGGCCATCTGCTCGCCGGAGTCGAAGGAGTAGCCGAAATATTCCGGGTGCGTCCCGGCGACGATGACGCCGTCCGTGTCGAAGATGTGGATCTCGTCCACCTCCGCGTTGGCGGCGATCTTTTTCAGCTCCGCCACGTCGGTCATCGCGGCGGGAGCATATTCGAGGATGTAGGCCACGGTCCGGGCGTCGCTGAGGCAGGTGGTGGTATACTCCCGTTGGATCCGCTCGTATTCCACGGAGTTCTCCTCTAAGATCCACTCGACCTGGTCGAAGATCTGGCGGGCGTCCTCCTGGGCCGCCTGCCGGAGCTCGGATATCTGGATGAGCGTCGAGAAGGAGAGTATGATGACCACCATGATCAGCGTGATGATCCGCATGTTCTTGGAGATGATATCTTTGATAGGCGGCATGACGGACGCCCCCTTTCCGGCGGTCTGGCGGTGCAGTCCCCGGCTCCCCGCCGGTGTTGCCCGTTCGACCCTCGAGTCCAAACCTATCTTGCCATTATATAACATGATCGGCGGTTTGACAAGGGATTTAGAGGCTTTCCTGGCGGAAGATCGAAGGGAGGGGCCGCGGGACGCCCCGCGGCCCCTCTCCGGCGGGCCCGCCCCGGACGGCAGGGCCGGGGACCGGCGGCTCCGGGCCCGCGGGACGGTCCGCCCGTCCGCTTTGACAACGGGGGGACGGATGGGTATAATAAGGGGGCGGACGAGGCCGCCCCTCCAGGCAAGGGACATGGATCTGGGGACGGGGGCCCGATCTCATCGAAGGAGGGACCTGCTATGGCAGTTTTATCCGGCCTGGAGCCGAGAGCGGTGTTCGAGTATTTTGAGGAGCTGTGCTCCGTCCCCCATGGGAGCGGCGACACCAAGCGGATCAGCGACCTGTGCGTGGGCGTCGCCAAGGAGCTGGGGCTCCGTTGGAGGCAGGACGAGTATGACAACGTGATCATCTGGAAGGACGCCAGCCCCGGCTGTG
Organism: uncultured Oscillibacter sp.; assembly: GCF_910584465.1. GTDB lineage: Bacteria > Bacillota > Clostridia > Oscillospirales > Oscillospiraceae > Oscillibacter. The sequence goes on along the minus strand of NZ_CAJUBK010000004.1, from coordinate 79,023 downwards.
AGGGGGCCGCGCCCGTCATCCTCCAGGGCCACATCGACATGGTATGCGTCAAGGAGGAAGGGTGCGCCAAGGACATGGCGGCGGAGGGGGTGGACCTCCGCACGGACGGAGAGTGGGTCTGGGCGGAGCGGACGTCCCTGGGCGGGGACAACGGCGCCGCCGTGGCGATGATCCTGGCCGTCTTGGCGGACGGCTCCCTGGTCCATCCGCCTCTGGAGGCGGTCTTCACCGCGGACGAGGAGGTGGGCCTGGTGGGAGCGTCGCGCATCGACTGCTCCGATCTCAAGGGGCGGAAGCTGATCAACCTGGACTCGGAGGAGGAGGGGGCCTTCACCGTCTCCTGCGCCGGGGGCGTGCAGCTGGACGGCTTCCTGCCGGGCACGCAGACGCCGCTGGAGGGAGAGGCCGGGTACGCGCTGGTCCTGGACGGCCTGCTGGGGGGCCACTCCGGGGCGGAGATCCACAAGGGCCGGGCCTCCGCCAACCAGGTGATGATCCGGGCGCTCTACGGCGCGATGGCGCGCATCCCCGGCCTGCGCCTGGCGGACGTCCGGGGAGGGGAGTTCGACAACGTGATCTGCTCCAAGAGCGAAGCCAAGATCGCCGTGCCGGCGGACCGGGCAGGGGAGTTCGAGGCGTTCGTCCGGGAGTTCGGCGCGGCCCTGCGGGACGAGTACCGGGGCTGCGACGACGGCATCGCCCTGACCTGCGAGCGTACCGCCCTCGATCGCGCGCTCCCCAGGGAGGCGACGGAGGGCATCCTCCGCACGATGCTGGCGGTGCCCCAGGGGGTCCAGGCGATGAGCGCGGACTTCCCCGGACTGGTGCAGACCTCCCTGAACCTGGGGGTGGTGGACCTGCGGGAGGACGGCCTCCATCTCAGCGTCTCCGTCCGCTCCTGCATCGCCTCCCAGAAGGAGATGCTGGTCCAGCGGATGGAGGCCGTCATGGCCCTGGGCGGTGGCACGCTGACCCGGCAGGGCGATTACCCCGGCTGGCAGTATGACCGGGGCTCCGCCCTGCTGAAAGACGTGCTGGCGGTCTACCGGGAGGTCTGCGGCCGGGAGGGGACCGTCCAGGCCACCCACGGCGGGCTGGAATGCGGCCTGTTCATCGAGAAGCTGCCGGGCCTGGACGCGGTGTCCTTCGGGCCGGAGATCCATGGCGCCCATTCCGTCAAGGAGCGGCTGAGCGTGGCCTCCACCCGGCGGGTGTACGAGGTGGTCCGCGCGCTGCTGGAGCGGGAGAGCGGCTCCCGCTGAGGACCTGACGGGACGGGCCTAACGGGACAGGCAGGACAAAAGAGCGGCCCCCGGCGGATCGTCCGCCGGGGGCCGCTCGGCTTGCCGGTCAGGGAGGGAGGGAGGACTTGCGCGGCGGGAAGGGAGGGTGTGTGCGGGAGACCCAGGAAGCTAACCACGGCATGCCCTTGCGGGCAGGATTCTACAGGGAAGGGAAGTGGGAGATTGCAGGATTGTGGGGAAGGGCGGCACAGGATGGAGCAACTGACGAAGGATTCACAGGAATCATGGAGGTCTACAGTACGCAAAGGCCAAGCTCCTTGTGGAGGGTACGGGAGGGCCCGCCAAGCCCGCTGGGATGCCCGTGAGATGCGCACGGCCTCCACGAGGGTGCGGACGGAAGTGCATGAGGAGTTCCGAAACATCTGCAAGGAGCAGGGGGCCACGCCTCATGCAGTCCTCAAAGAGTTCCTGCTTGCGTACGTGGCCTACTTCGGCGGCGGCGGATGATGGCCTGTCCTCCTATAGGTCGGGCGCAGGACCAGCCGCCCCGCTCTCCGACGGGGATACGAACGGCTGTTCGATTGCACGAGACCATGGCGGTCCTCCTCCGTGGAACCATGTGAAGCCTACCACGAGCCGCAAGGGTCAAGATGAACGGCGGTCCCTGCCGGGCCCCCGGCCGGGCTTGCGCCCGCCCCGCCGCCGCCGTCGTGGCCCCGTGCGGCCGCGGCCTCCCGTGGCCCCGGCGGCGGTGTCGGCCCCTTGCGGGGCTGTGGGGGCCCTGGCCCGCCGCCCTTGCGGCGCGTGGTGGGACGGCCTCACATTTCACGAAGGAGGACACACCATGATTTCAGCCAATCTCACCAACGCCGTTCGGAAGGCCGTCTACAAGCGGGACAACTGGTCCTGCGCCCTCTGCGATAGCCCTCGGGGGCTCCAGGTCCACCACGCTGTCCCCCGCTCTGAAGGCGGCGGGGACTGCCACCACAACCTCATCACCCTGTGCTGGCGGTGCCACGCCGTGGCCCACGGGACCCGGATGCCGGAATATCCGGACTGGATGGACCAGGGAGAGCTCCGTCAGGCGTGCGTGGAGTACCTTGCGGACCTGTATGCGCCGGACTGGTATCCGTACAGGATTTAAGGGGGCTTCGGCCCCCTGGCCCCCAGGGATGGTGGTAGGAGGAGAGGTATGCTACGATATGTGGATATGGTGCGTCGCTCGTTGGCAGAGAAGGTGTGGCTCCCCCCGCGCGGCCAGCGGGCCGCTTTGCGCTTCGCGCGGCCCCCCCGCGATGGCGGCGGCGGGCCTCCTGGCTCCGTGGGCCCGGCCCGCCGCCGCCGCTCGTCCGCTTCGCTCCCTCGCTCCTCGGCCCCGCGCTTTTCTGGTCTGGGGGCGTGGTCGCGCGGGGCCTCGGGGTGTTCCGCCCCTGCGGGGGCGGCTGGGGGCCCCGGCCCCCCGGCCCCCGAAGGACGGGCGAAACGATCGTTTTGTCAGCCTGACGGGAAGGGAGGGTGTGTGCGGGAGACCCAGGAAGGGTCTCCTGCACGATCTGGATCGAACCTTTTCAGGGCTTTGAAAAAGTCCTGAAAAGGCCCCCGGCGGACGATCCGCCGGGGGCCGCTGTGCTGCTTGGGAGGGGCCGCGAGGCCGTCCGGCGGCCGCACACGGCGCCGCGGAACGGTATGCCCGGGGCCCCGCGCCGCCTGAGGCCCGCTACATCAGCACGATCTCGCCGTACAGCAGCTTGGCGACGCACTGGCGGGACTCGTGCCGCAGGCGGAGGGACGTGTCCCCGAAGCTGATCTCCGTCCCTGCATAGGCGATGCCGCACTCCATGCGCCCGCTGTCCTTCTCCTTGGGCTCCGCCAGGTCCGCGGCCAGGTCCTCCTCCAGCTGCTTCAGCTTGTGCCCGGCCACCGACTGCTTCATCCGGACCTTGCCCATGAGGCTGGCCTTGGCGGGATTGTCCGGCTGTTCCCCCAGCCGCTCCAGCTCCTGGTCCAGGGCCTTCAGCTCCTGGCGGAGGAGCTCCCGCTCGAGGCTGGCGCAGGGGCACCCGCCCAGGGCGATGGAGGTCCGGACCTCCGACCGGGCGCCGATGGCGCTGGCGCTGACCTTTTTGGCGGCCCAGACCCGTCCGCCCATGATGCTGCCCCGTCCGGAGCGGACCAGCACTTCCCCGTCGCAGTAGATCCTGCCGTTGACGATGCAGTCGGTCTGGAGGTCCTGCTTGACATAGACGGTGGTGTTCTCGATATACTTGGAGAACAGGCACCCGGAGGCCCGGATGACCGTGGTCCCGTCGCTGACGATGCCCTTGACCACCGTCAGGTCGCCGCCGGCCTCCACGGTGCTCCCGGCCTCCACGACGCCGCCCACGTAGATGTTCCCCATGGCCTTCACGGTGAAGCCGCTGAGCACGTCGCCCTTGATGCTGACGTCCCCCACGAACTTGATGTTCCCGGTGGAGAAGTCCACGTCGCCGTCGATATCCAGCACCGGCTTGACCTGGAAGCAGCGGCCGCTGAACTCCACATGGCCCGCTATCGAGGCCACCAGGGCTTCCCCGTCCTCGCTGAGCTCCGTGTTCCGGCCCTTGGGGAGGGGGACGGCCGCGCCGCTCTTGGCGGGGATCTCCTGGTCCAGCACGGTCCGGCCCGGTTCGCCCTCGGTGGGGCGGATCAGGCGGCAGATCTCCTGGCCCTGTTCCACATTGGAGATCAGGTTCAGCGAGGTGTAGTCCACCTGGCCGAACTCGTCCGCCGTCAGCATCCGTTCGCTCCGCCGGGGGAAGTGCTCCACGATGTTGCCGCTGCGCCCGTCGAAGGCGGGCTTCCCCCTGGCGGCCAGGAAGAGGCCGGAGTACCGCTCCCGGTCATGGGACAGCCGGTCCAGCAGGGCCGTGTCCAGGCCGAAGGAGACGCCCTGGTCCGTCAGGCTCCGATAGACCATGTCCCGGGACAGCTCCGCCCCCGGCCCCACCGGCGGGAGGACCAGCATCCAGGCGTAGAGCTTATCGGAGGAGAGGAAGATCCAGGGCTGGGCGTCCAGGGCCAGCGGCTCCCCCTCCGGCTCCGTTTTTTTCCGGCCCCGGCGGGCCTGCTCGTGGGCCTTGACCAGCTTCCAGCGGGAGGCGCAGACGGTCTTCAGGGCCGCCTGGAGGCGGACCTTCTCTTTGGCGACCAGCTCCGGAGGGAGCGTGCCGTCCTCGTCCAGGCACAGCCGGAGGGGGGGCAGGTGCTGTCCCCCCTCCTCCTGCCGCAGGTCCAGGAGCCGGCGGAAGGGATGGTCCGCGGGCAGCTCCAGCAGGGCGGGGTCCTCCGGGATGGCCGGCGGGGCCTCCGGGACTTCTTGGGGCGCATCGGCCCGCTCTGTGAGGGGGACGTCGTCCGGGCCCTCCTTGGACTTGGACCGGAACAGGAAGGACGAGATCTTGTCTTTGAACGGCATGCTGCGGCACCTCCATTCCTACGCGGTGCGGCGGGATGATGTTATTATACACGATCCCCGGCCCGTTGAAAAGATGGTAGCCTATATATTTTGGATATTTTGAAAAAGGGCCGGGCCTCCGTCCCTCCGCGGGGACGGCCGTGCCGGCGGCCCTGTCCAGATCTTTCCCCGCGGCGATGGGCATATCCTATCATATCCGCCGGCATGATGCGAGATGCCGGTCCTTGGGCCCGCCGGGCGCACGATCTTCACCGCGGGGGGACGGACGCGGCGGGGCCGGGGGCGTGTTGACAGGGCCGGAGGAGGACTGCTATACTGGACGGATCGAGGGAGGCCCGGCGCTGCAGGCCGGGCATGGCATCTTCGTTCCACGTATCGTCCGGATGGAGGCTCGTCCTATGAGAGGAAAGACCGATCCCTTTTCCAAGCGCAGGCGGAGGGCCTTCGCGGCGGCAGCGGCGGGGGCCTTCCTGGCCGCGCTGTACCTGCTGTTCGCGTACTCCGGCCTCCCGCTCATCGCGAAGTGGAGGGCCCTGTACATCGAGACCGCCATGGGCACCATGACCCACCAGTGGCTGGCCGAGGCGCTCCTGCCGGAGTCCGCGATCGAGGAGGTGATGGGGGACGTGGAACGGCGGTTCGAGGAGAACAAGGTGGAGGCCAGCGAGATCGCGGTCCCGCCGCCCCCATCCGGGGCGGGGCCGGAGGGCCCGCCGGAGGAGCGGGCGCGGCGGGAGTTCGCCGCCCTGTTCCCGGAGATCGCCCTGGAGGGCCTGCCGGAGGACATCGGGGACCTGGCGTCGCTGCAGGCCGAGGACCTGGAGGGCGTGTACACCACGGCGGGGGACGAGGTCTGGGCCATCGACGTGCCCAACAAGCTCTTCATCTGCAGCGTGTCCGGGGAGGGCTACCGGGGGAAGCTGGCCGTGGTCAAGGACAGCTCCCAGGTGGTCCTGGCCAGGAGCGCGCTCCCCGACCGGGGGCAGACGGTGACGGAGCTCTGCCAGGCCAGCGGCGCCGTGCTGGGCGTGAACGCCAGCGGCTTCTACGACCCGGAGGGGAAGGGCCGGGGCAGCCGGCCCATGGGCTTCGTGCTCTCCGGGGGAGCGCTCTCCGGCGAGGCGCTGGCGGGACGGTATCAGATCGCCGGGTTCGACTATGACGACAACTTCCGGGCGGGGGTCGGCCTGGACACCGGGGAGCTGCGGGACGCCATGCAGTTCTATCCCATCGTCGTGCTGAACGGGGAGAAGCACATCGACGGGTCCTTCGGCATGGGGATCCAGCCCCGGACGATGATCGGGCAGACGGCGGACAAGACGGTGCTGCTCCTGGTGATCGACGGCCGCCGGGTGGGGCACAGCCTGGGGACCACCGTGTCGGAGTGCGCGGACATCCTGCTGCGTTACGGGTGCTGGACCGCCATGAACATGGACGGCGGGTCCAGCTCCTCCATGAGCTACAACGGCAGGATGATCACGAAGACCAGCAGCTCCATGGCCGGGGGCCGGTATCTGCCGGACGCCTGGGTGGTGAAGGGGATGCCCTTCATGAAGGTCATAGGCTGACCGGCCGGCCCCGCCGCCGGGGCCCCGGGCCTCCGTCCCTCCGGGGCCCGCGGCCGAAAACGAGAGGGCCCCGGAGGGCCCCCTCTCGCAGCGCGCTCCCTTCCCGCCGTCCGGCCCCGGCCCGCCGAAAGACACGGAGATCCCGCCAACGGGGAGGGATCCCCCGGGGCCTCGGTCGGGAGCCCGGGGCGTTTGGGGAGCCCCGGGACTTGCTCAGCCGGTCCGCCCCCCTCCGGCGATCCGCCGCTCCAGATCGGCCTTGACCTGCATATAGGTGTGGAAGGGGATGGGCAGGGTCTCGCCGGTGATCAGCGACACCTCGTACCGCCGGACGGACATCACATAGCGGGTGTTCACCGTATAGCAGCGGTGGATGGGGCAGAAGGTCTCCGGCAGCAGGGCGTTGATCTCACTGATGCTGAGGTCGCTTTGTATCACCTTGTCCAGGCAGGACAGCTCCGCCTTCCGGTTCCGGCTGCGGATGTAGAAGATCGTCTCGGGCTGGACGAACAGCGTCGTGCTCCCGCAGGGGACGGCCAGCCGGGTCTTGGACTGGATCTCCAGCAGGATGTCCCGGACGAACTGGTAGGAGGGGATCTCCAGCGTGGGCCCCTCCTCGGTCAGGGCGAAGGGGCGGAGGTATTCGTAATTGGCGTGGAGCAGCACCAGCTTCGTCTCCGAGCCGATGAGCTGATAGAGGAACGTGTAGGAGGCGTTGATGTCCTGGTCCTTCTGGCCGGGGACGCCCACCCGGACCTCCGCCATCACCGCCTGGCAGCGGGGGGTGAGGTACAGGGGCGTGTACTCCTCCTGGAAGACCTGGCAGATACGCTTGCGCTTTCCGGCGACGCCCTCCAGCCGGGAGCGGATGGCGTCCTCGCCGATCAGGATCCGCCCGCCGGTGCCCAGCCATACGCTTTTGGGGCACAGGGCGGAGAAGTACGGCTCCATGTCTCCAGCATAGTAACTGTGTGTGATGGTCCGGCTCAGCGTCACGGTATCCGCCAGCACTGCTTTCATCCTGCCCACTCCTTTGTTACTTATTTATCATATCATACAGGAGATCCGCGGAGAACGCAAGGAAAAAGAGCGGAGTCCTGATTTTCGGTGCGGAAAATGATACTTTCGGGAGACGGGCGCCGGGGCAGGAGGGCCGGGAGAGCGGCCCGGAGGAGGGGGGGGACAGGGCCCGCTGGACGCGGGGACGGCGGCGCGGGCCAAGGCCGCCGGGCGGGGCCCGGGCCCCGCGGGGAGGGACGGGGATATCCATAAATTAGGGACAAATCGGGATCCCATCAAAGAAAGTCCTTGCATTTCTGCAGTGGATCGTCTATACTAGATATAGCGATTTTTACCGGGACATCCACTATGGGATACCCGGCGGACGGGGGCCGGCGGAGACCGGCCGGACGGGCAGCTGCGGATATCGGCCATCCCCGGGGCGGAGGACCGCCTGGGAGGCCGGACCGGGCGGATCGGCTCATATTGGCGTATCGTCCTCAAATTCTGAAGGATCGAAGGCAGTGAGGCATGATGAAGAAGGACCAAAAGACACTGCTGATGGCGCTTTTGGCGCTGTGCATGGGCGTTATCCTGGCGGGCGGGCTGCACTATGTCTCCACGATGCGGGAAGATCTGACGGCCCAGGCGGTGCGGAACGTCATGACCGTGACGCGCCAGCAGCAGCAGGCCCTGGACAATTTCATCTCGGGGGACCGGGAGCGCCTGCACAGCTTCGCGGACTATTTTTCCAAGAACGGCTCCGAGGACGCGGACATGATCCGGAGCCAGCTGAAGGTCTTCGGCGAGGTGGACGCCTTCTACACGGTGGTCAATTTATACAACGGCCGCTTCTTCAGCAACAAGTCCAACCAGGTGTTCCAGCTGGAGGGGGAGGAGCTGGCGTCTTACCGCGCCCTCATGGGGGACGGTGTCCGCGACCCCTTCACGGGGCTCAATGCCAGCGGCGCCATGTTCGGCTATTATGAGAGCTTCACCTTCGCCAACGGCATCCGGGGCCTGATCCAGAAGAGCTATGACCGCAACAAGGTCTCCGAGGCGTTCTCCCTCTCGTTCTACGACGACCGGGGCCTGGGCTATGTGGTGAATCAAAAGGGCGACATCCTGCTCCATTCCAACGGGACGCTGGACGGCCGCGAATACGACAACATCCTCGACGCCCTGTCCGGAGGCCACGATGCCCAGGAGGAGGCCGAGGAGTTTTTGGACGCGCTGCAGAGGAGGGAGCCCGGCAGCGCGGTCTTTGCAGGCGGCGGCGGTTCCTTCGTCTATACATATGTCCCGGTGGAGAACGTGCCCGGGTGGACCCTGGTCTCCGTCGTCTCCATGGACGCCATCACGGAGGAGACGGAGCAGATCCTGCGGGATTCCCAGCTGACGTTCCTCCTCCTGATGGGGATCTTGGCGGTGTGCGCCATCGTCGTCCTGCTGATCTGGCGCACCCATAAGGACATCGCCCAGAAGGACCGGGAGATCCGGTACCAGGTGGAGCTGTTCGACATTTTCTCCAGCTACCTCTCCAGCAACACCAACGACGTGTACATGCTGATCGACCTGGACCGGGAGCGCATAGAGTATATCAGCCCCAATGTGGAGCGGGTGCTGGGCATCCCGCCGGGGGAGATCAGCGCCGATATCCGCTCCTTCGTGGGCACCGGGAACGGCGAGGAGAAGCTGGACGCCGACGAGATCTACGCCATGGAGCCCGGGGACGCCATAAAGCCCATCACCACCTCGTGGACCAACCCCAGGACCAAGCAGTACCAGTGGTTCCAGGTGAACATCTACTGCACGGCGGTCCAGGGGGAGAGCCGGCTGGTCCTCTACATCTCCGACCGGACGGAGGAGCGCAAGATCCAGGACGGCCTGTCGGAGGCGCTGGACCTGGCCCGGATGGCCAACGACGCCAAGAGCGCCTTCCTCAGCAGCGTCAGCCACGACATCCGCACCCCCATGAACGCCATCATCGGCCTGGTGGCCCTGCTGCGGGAGGAGCCGGACGATCCGGAGGTGGTCCTGGAGTACACCCAGCGGATCGACGCCGCCAGCCAGCACCTGCTGGGCCTCATCAACGACGTGCTGGACATGAACAAGATCGAGAGCGGCAGCGCCTCGCTGAACCTCTCCGAGATGAGCATGGCCGGCGTGGTCGAGGAGATCAACACCATCATCCGCCCCCAGGCCAAGGCGAAGGACCAGGTGTTCGACATCTTCGTCTCCTCCCTGGTCTATGAGCACCTCCAGGGCGACAAGCTGCGGATCAACCAGATCCTCATCAACCTCCTGTCCAACGCGGTGAAATACACCCCCGCGGGCGGGCGGATCGAGATGCGGGTGGAGGAGCTGCCCCAGGTGGTGGAGAAGTACAGCCGCATCCGCTTCACCATCAGCGACAACGGCCTGGGCATGAGCCCGGAGTATCTGAAAGTGATCTTCGACCCCTTCACCCGGGAGGAGAAGAAGTCGACCCATGGGATCCAGGGCACCGGCCTGGGCATGGCCATCACCAAGAGCCTGGTGGACCTGATGGGCGGCAGCATCCGGGTGGAGAGCACGCCCGGCAGGGGCAGCACCTTCACCGTGGAGCTGGAGCTCCGCATCCAGGAGCGGGAGGAAGACCCGCGGTTCTGGAAGGACCACAAGGTGGCCCGGATGATCGTGGCGGACGACGAGGAAGAGATCTGCCGGAACATCGCCAGGGCCATGGAAGGGACCGGCGTCGTCACCGACCGTTCCACCGACGGCGAGACGGCCGTCCAGATGATGCGGACCGCGTGGGAGGAGGGCCGCCCCTACGACCTGATCCTGCTGGACTGGAAGATGCCGGGCCTGGACGGGCTGGAGACCGCGCGGCGCATCCGGGAGTCCTATCCGGAGGAGATCCCCATCCTGCTGTTCACCGCCTACGACTGGGGGGAGATCGAGCAGGAGGCGCGGGAGATCGGCGTGGACCATTTCCTGCCGAAGCCCTTCTTCATGAGCACCTTCAAAGAGGCCATCCGCCGGGTCATGGGGGACACCGGGAAGGTCGAGACGTCGGAGGACAGCGCCGTGGAGGGCAGGCATATCCTGGTGGTGGACGACATCGAGGTCAACCGCCTCATCCTGGTGAAGATCCTCCGGACCCTGGGCGCCGAGTGCGACACCGCGGCGAACGGGCAGGAGGCCCTGGACGCCTTCGAGGCGTCGGAGCCCGGGGAGTATGACATCATCCTGATGGACGTGCAGATGCCCGTCATGGACGGCTACGCCGCCACCAGGGCCATCCGGGCCAGCCGGCATCCGGAGGCCAAGACGGTGCCGATCATCGCCATGACGGCCAACGCCTTCATGGACGACGTGCGGGACGCCATCTCCTCCGGCATGGACGCGCACATCGCCAAGCCGGTGCAGGTGGATAAGCTGAAGTCGACGATCCGGCAGGTGCTGGACAGCAGGACGCAGCAGGGGACAGAGGATGGAGAAGGGAGTTCGGAGCTATGAGTTTGATCGAGGAACTGAAGGGCCTGGGCGTAGACGTGGACGGGGCCCTGGACCGGGTGATGGGGGACCAGGAGCTGTATGTGATGATGCTGGGGATGTTCCTCAGCGCCGTGGCGGAGAACGACGTGCGGCTGGAGGAGTTCGACGCCGCGGATCTGGAGGGCCTGACCAAGCGGGTCCATACCCTCAAGGGCGTCACCGGGAACCTGGGGCTGGACCCGCTGTTCGACCCTTATACGAAGAGCCTGGGGCTGCTGCGCTCCGGGGACGGGAAGGCGGCCAAGGCGGTCTATGAGGGGCTGCTGCCGGTCCAGGACGCCATCGTCGACTGCATCCGGCGGTATCAATGAGCGCCAGACGGGAAGAGGTGAATCGCCATGGCCCAAGAACGTAAACAGCTGCTGATCGTCGATGATACGGAGATCGACCGCATCATCCTCAAGAGCATCCTTTGCCGGGATTTCGATATCGTGGAGGCCAACAGCGGCAACATGGCCTTCGATTACATCACGAAGCAGGGCGACCGGCTGGACGCCATCCTGCTGGACATCGCCATGCCGCATATCGACGGCTTCGACGTGCTCCGCTTCATCGCCGACAAGCAGATGACCCACATCCCCGTCTTCCTGGTCACGGCCGAGCCCACGCGGGACAACGTGGAGCGGGCGCTGCAGTACAACATCGCCGAGTTCATCGGCAAGCCCTTCGACCGGGAGGACGTGCTCCGGCGCCTGCGGTCCCGGCTGGGCGTGATCCCGGAGTACGACCTGAAGAACGAGGACCTGAAGGAGACCTGGGCCTACATCGCCGACCTGGAGTCCGTCTATAAGACCTACCTCACCAACAACGGCAAGGACGACACCCATTACAAGATCATGTCGGACCTGATGCGCATCCTGCTCGTCAACTACAACAAGACCTCCCGGGAGCTGCGGATGAACAACGACGCCGTGGAGCTGGTCAGCAAGGCCGCCTACTTCTGCGACATCGGCGAGATGCTGATCCCGGACCGGCGGCTCCAGCTCATGGCGGCGGGGGGCCAGGGCGGGTTCCAGGACCTGCAGAGGACCCATCCTATGATGGGGTCCAACCTGGTCCGGCTGAACCGGGCGCACAGCTGCGCCTATTTCGTGGAGGTCTGCGCCAGCATATGCCTCCACCATCACGAGCGCTTCGACGGGAAGGGATACCCGGACGGCATCGTGGGGAAGAACAACTCCGTCTTCTGCCAGCTGTGCCGCCTGGTGGACGAGTTCGACGAGATGCGCTCCAAATTCTTCGGAGACAAGGCACGCCCCGTCAAGTTCGTGGTCAAGCGCCTGTCGGGCGAGGGCGGCGCGATGGTGGACGACATGCTTTTGGCCCTGCTGGAGGACTGTGAGCCCCAGATCGTGGATTATTTCATGAAGCTGTGATATCCGTTCGGCAGATCGGGTGGTCATATGGGACTCCCCTCCGTCTAGGGGGAGAAAGGAAGTGATCCAAAGTGGAGGACTTGAACCTGTGGCCGGGCAGCGACCAGGCGTCCAGCACGATCTTGATCGTGGACGACGACGCGATCAACCGCAAGATCTTGAGGAAGCTCTTCTCCGATCATTATACGGTCCTGGAAGCGGAGGACGGCCTGGCGGGCCTGTCTCAGATCCTGCGCAACCAGCTCTGCGCCATCCTCCTGGATGTGCAGATGCCGGGGATGACCGGCATCGAGGTCCTGCGGAGGCTGAAGCCCCTGGGGCTGGTGGACAAGATCCCGGTGTTCCTCATCACTGCCGAGTGCGGCCAGGAGGTCATGAAGGAGGCTTATGAGCTGGGCGTCATGGACGTGATCAGCAAGCCGGTGATCTCCTATGTCGTGCTGCGGCGGGTCCGTTCCGTCATCGAGCTCTTCGAGGCCCGGAAGCACCTGAACACCGTGGTGGAGAACCAGCACATCGCCATCCTGGAGCAGGCGGAGCGGATCATCCAGCTGAACCAGGGCATGATCGAGGCCCTGGCCACCGCCATCGAGTTCCGCAACGAGGAGTCCGGCGGACATGTCCAGCGCATCTGCCAGATCACCCGGCTGATGCTGCAGAACACGGAGCTTGGGAGCGGCCTGAGCGAGGAGGAGATCGAGAACATCGCCCTGGCCTCCATCATGCACGACGTGGGGAAGATCACCATCCCCGACGCGGTGCTGACCAAGCCCGGCAAGCTCACGGAAGCGGAATACGAGATCATGAAGAGCCACACCACCAAGGGCGTGACCATCCTGGAGAGCATCCCCCAGCTGCGGGACAGCGGCATCTATGACTATGCCTGCGACATCGCCCGGCACCACCATGAGCGCTGGGACGGCCGGGGCTATCCCGATCATCTGGCCGGTGAGGAGATCACCATCTGGTCCCAGGTGGTGTCCCTGGCGGACGTTTACGACGCGCTGAGCTGCAAGCGGGTCTACAAGCCCTCCTTCCCCCGGGAGAGGGTGGTGGAGATGATCTGCACCGGGCAGTGCGGGCTGTTCAGCCCCTATCTGCTGGAGAGCTTCCTCGCCGTGGAGGAGCGGCTTTTCGAGATGTACCTGACCCTGCCGGAGGCGCAGCAGAGCGTCGGCTGAGGTCCGCCCGGACGCGGGGGACGCGTCCAGATCTTTTTGAGGAAGCGGGTGGATACGGATGTATCACTGCCATATTCGATTTTATTTGCTCACCCGGCAGGTCGGCAGTCTGGAGGCCATCCGGGAGATCCCGCCGCTGGAGGGCTTCACGCACACCTTCTCCGGGAGCGCGGAGCCCCAGGCGGACCTTATCCGCCGGGCGGACGTGATCTTGGCCGACCTGGAGGGGGCGGACGCCGGGGCGGTGCTGGCGGCCCTGGCGGCGGACATGAGGCCGGAGGCCGAGCTGATCTTGCTGGCCGGCCGTGAGCAGACCGGACGCTTGGCGGGATCCGCGCCCGCGCAGGTCCGGGACATTTGGACGGCCCCCCTCTCGGAGGGGGAGCTCCGCTTCCGCTTTTTGAAGTGGCAGGAGGGGCATAAGCTGCGCAAGGACCTGTGGCAGGCCCGGCAGTTCCTGGACACCACCATCAACGAGTCGCCGAACCTGATCTGGTATAAGACCAAGGACGGCATCCATGAAAAAGTGAACGACCGCTTCTGCCAGACCGCGGGCAAGAGCCGGGAGCAGGTGGAGGGGCAGATGCATGCCGACGTCTGGAACGTGGAGCATGACGACCCGGCCTGCGTCTGGTCGGAGCGGGAGGTCATGGAGAAGCGGGGGCTCTGCGTCAGTGACGAGGCCATCCAGACCGGGGACGGGGAGATCCTGCTGACGACGTACAAATCCCCCCTGTACGATCTGGACGGCAGCGTCATGGGCACCGTGGGCCTGGGCGTCGACGTGACGCGGGAGCGGAAATACGAGCAGGAGATCGTGGACAAGGACCGGACGCTGGAGCTGCTGTTCTCCACCCTGGACTGCGGCGTCATGTGCCACAGCCTGGACGGGAAGCGTGTGATCAGCGTGAACCGGGCGGCCCTGGACCTCCTGGGGTATCGGACGAAGGAGGAGCTCCTGAAGGACGGCTTCAACATGGTGGCCCAGTCGGTCCTGGACGGGGACAAACCCAAGCTCCGGGCGGCCATCCACTCCTTGAAGGAGAAGGGGGACACGGCGGACGTGGAGTACCGCGTCCTGCATAAAGACGGGAGCCTCTTCTACATCCTGGGCAATATCAAGCTCATCGAACGGGACGGGGAGCTGTATTATCAAAGGTTCCTTTTGGACTTCACCGCCCAGAAGGCGCAGCAGGAGGCCAAGTGGGCGGAGAAGGACCAGGAGCTGCAGTACCAGGAGCAGATGTTCGAGATCTTCTCCACCTTCCTGTCGGACAACATCGACGACGTCTACATGATGATGGACGGCCGGGGCGAGAAGGCGGAGTTCATCAGCTCGAACGTGGAGCGGGTGCTGGGCATCTCCAAGGAAGACCTGCTGAAGGACTCGGGGAAGATCGTGCACGCCCGGTACTTCAGCGGCCAGGAGACCGGGCCGGAGGCCCTGGCCGCGATGGAGCCGGGCCAGTCCCTGGAGACCACGGAGAGCGAGCGGATCGACCCCAGGACCGGAGAGCACAAGTGGTTCCGGGAGAGCGTGTACTGCGTGTCCCTCCAGGGCGTGAAGAAGATCATCATCTACATCTCCGACCGGACCCAGGAGCGCAAGGCGCAGGACACCCTGAGCGAAGCCCTGGAGATGGCCCAGGTGGCCAGCAAGGCCAAGAGCACCTTCCTCAGCAACGTCAGCCACGATATCCGCACGCCGATGAACGCCATCATGGGCTTCGTCGCCCTGCTGCGGGAGGAGGCGGACGACCCGGACCGGGTCATGGACTACACCCAGAAGATCTATGCCGCCAGCCAGCACCTGCTGGGACTGATCAACGACGTGCTGGACATGAACAAGATCGAGAGCGGCAGCGCCGTGCTGAACATCGGCGAGCTGAACCTGGCGGTGGTCATCGACGAGCTGAACACCATCATCCGCCCCCAGGCCAAGGCCAAGGACCAGACCTTCGAGATATTCACCAGCTCCCTGACCCAGGAGCACCTGCTGGGCGACAAGCTGCGGATCGACCAGATCCTGATCAACATCCTCTCCAACGCCGTGAAATATACCCAGACCGGCGGGCGGATCGAGATGCGGGTCAAGGAGCTGCCCAAGGTGGACGAACATTACAGCCGGATCCAGTTCACCATCAAGGACAACGGCCAGGGCATGAGCGAGGAGTATCAGCGGGTGATCTTCGATCCCTTCACACGGGAGCAGAGCACCATGCTGAACAAGATCCAGGGCACCGGCCTGGGCATGGCCATCACCAAGAGCCTGGTGGACCTGATGGGCGGCAAGATCTGCGTGGAGAGCAAGCTCGGCGAGGGCAGCACCTTCACCGTGGAGCTGGAGCTGCGGATCGAGGACCGGGAGGAGGACCCGGCCTTCTGGGAGAAGCACAACATCACCCGGATGATCGTGGCGGACGACGACGAGGACATCTGCCGGGACATCGTGCGGAAGATGTCGGCCCCCGGCGTCGTCACCCATTACGCCACCAGCGGCGCCGAGGCGATCGAGATGATG
This sequence comes from uncultured Oscillibacter sp., assembly GCF_910584465.1. GTDB lineage: Bacteria > Bacillota > Clostridia > Oscillospirales > Oscillospiraceae > Oscillibacter. The sequence goes on along the minus strand of NZ_CAJUBK010000004.1, from coordinate 63,137 downwards.
CGGGCCGCCCGGAAGGCGGGCGAGCCCTATGACATCATGCTGCTGGACTGGAAGATGCCGGATCTGGACGGCATGGAGACCGCCCGGCTGGTCCGGAAGAAATATCCCCACAAGATCCCCATCCTCTTCTTCACCGCCTACGACTGGGCGGACATCGAGCAGGAGGCCATGGAGGTGGGCATCGAGCACTTCCTGCCCAAGCCCTTCTTCATGAGCAATTTCAAGGACGCCATCCAGCGCATGATGGGCACCCAGAAGGCCGCCGTCTCCGATGAGGGCAAGAGCGTGGTGGAAGGCCGGCGGATCATGGTGGTGGACGACATCGAGGTCAACCGCATGATCCTGGTGAAGATCCTGAGCACCCTGGGGGCGGTCTGCGACACCGCGGAGAACGGCCAGCAGGCCGTGGAGAAGTTCGAGGCGTCGAAGCCCGGGGAGTATGACATCATCCTGATGGACGTGCAGATGCCCATCCTGAACGGCTATGAGGCCACCCGGGCGATCCGGGCGGGAGGGCATCCCTCGGCCCAGTCGGTAGCCATCATCGCCATGACGGCCAACGCCTTCGTGGACGACATCCGCAACGCGCTGGACTCCGGCATGGACGCCCACATCGCCAAGCCCGTCGTGCTGGACCAGCTGAAGGGCACGATCAAAGAGGTGCTGGACCGGAAGGAGCACAATGCCTGCAAGATCGTGCCGCAGGGCTGAGGGCGGAGGATACGAGTGAGATAAAGACATGTGAAGAGGGGGCCGGCGGAGACGGATGTCTCCGCCGGCCCTATGCGAAGGAGGCTATATCGATGCCAGCGTATCTGCTTTCCCCCGCCTGCAAGGACTACCTCTGGGGCGGGCACCGCCGCCTGCGGGAGGATTTCGGCGTGAAGAGCGGTCTGGACCCCCTGGCGGAAGCCTGGGTCCTCTCCTGCCACCCGGACGGCCCCTCCGTCCTGGCGGACGGCCCTTATGCGGGCCGGACCCTGGCGGAGTACATCGAGGAGGCGGGACCGGAGGTCCTGGGGACGAACTGCGGCCGCTTCAAGGAGTTCCCGGTGCTCATCAAGCTCATCGACGCGGACCAGGACCTCTCCATCCAGGTCCATCCCTCCGACGAGTACGCCCTGGCCCACGAGGGGCAGTACGGCAAGACGGAGATGTGGATCGCCCTGGAGGCGGAGCCCGGCGCGTATCTATACTACGGCTTCCGGCGGGAGACCAGCCGGGAGGAGCTCGTCCGGGCCATCGGGGACGGGAGCCTGACGGAGCTGCTGCGGAAGGTCCCGGTGAAAGCGGGCGACGTGTTCTTCATCCCCTCCGGCACCCTCCACGCCATCGGCGCGGGGCTGGCGATCGCGGAGATCCAGCAGAACTCCAACGTGACCTACCGGGTGTACGACTACGACCGGGTGGGCGCGGACGGCAGGCCCCGCCCCCTCCATGTGGAGAAGGCGCTGGAGGTGACGGACCTCCATCCCGTGGGGGCGATGGACTTCGGCCCCCATTTGGGCGAGTGCGGCTGCTTCGCCGTGGACGGCTATGACGGCCCCTTCACCGCCCGGTGCGGGCCGGGCTCCTTCCACGCCCTCCTGGTCACGGAGGGGGAGGGGCGGTGGATCTGCGGCGGCGAGGCCCGAACGATCCGGAAGGGCGAGTGCCTGTTCCTCCCCGCCGGGAGCGGCGGATACGCGGTGGAGGGCGGCTGCAGGGTCCTCGTGACGTACGTCCCTTGACCGGACAGAGGCCCCGCGTTCCCCGGGAAAAGCGATCGGCGTCCTCCGCCGGGACGCCCAGACCAGATGACAGCCGTTTGCCTATATCGAGTCCGATGCCGAAGGGAGCGTGTCGAGAGATGGAGACCGGCGCTTTGCACCGCGGCGGGACCATGGATATGACCCATGGCCCGCTGCTGGGGAAGATCCTGCTGTTCAGCCTGCCGCTGATGGCCTCCAACCTGCTGCAGGTGCTGTTCAACACGGCGGACATCATCGTCGTGGGCCGCTGGGCGGGCCACGCCAGCCTTGCCGCCGTGGGGAGCACGGCCTGCGTCATCAACCTGATCGTCAATCTGCTGGTGGGGATCTCCGTGGGGGTCAACGTGGTCATCGCCCGGTATCTTGGCGAGACGGGCCGGGAGGAGGAGATCTCCAAGGCCCTGCACACCGCCCTGCTGGTGGGACTGGCGGGAGGGGCGTCGCTGGGCCTCGCGGGCATCGGGCTGTCGGGCTGGATGCTGGACCTGATCTCCGCCCCGGCGGACGTGCGGCCCCTGGCCCTGGTGTACCTGCGCATCTATTTCATCGGGACGCCCTTCACGATGATCTACAACTACGGGGCGGCGGCCCTCCGGGCGGAGGGGGACACCCGGCGCCCCCTGGTGTTCTTGACCCTCAGCGGCACGCTGAACGTGATCTTGAACCTGTTCTTCGTCATCCGCCTGCGGATGGACGTGGCGGGCGTGGCCCTGGCGACGATCGCCAGCCAGGGGGCCAGCGCGGCGCTGATCCTGGGCTGTCTGGCCCTTTCCAAGGGGGAGCTCCATTTCTCCTTCCGCCGCCTGCGGCTGGACCCCTGGGCCCTCCGGGCCATGGCCCGGGTGGGGATCCCGGCGGGGCTCAACGGCTGTTTGTTCAGCCTGTCCAACGTGGCGCTCCAGGGGGCCATCAACGCTTACGACAGCATCATCGTGGCGGGCTACAGCGCCGGGGCCAGCATCGAGAACTTCATCTACATCGCCACGAACGCCTTCCACCACGCCTGCCAGACCTTCGCCAGCCAGAACCTGGGGGCCCGGCAGCGCCGCCGGATCCTCCGCTCGGCCCGGATCTGCATGCTGTGCACCCTGCTGATGGGCGGCGGGCTGAGCGTGCTGACGGTGGCCTTCGCCCGTCCGCTGGTCGGCATCTACAACAGCGACCCGGCGGTGATCCGGGCGGGGGCGGAGCGGCTTTGGACCGTGGTGCCCTTCTACGTGCTCTTCGCCGCGGGGGACGTGCTGGTGGGCGTCATCCGGGGCTGCGGGGCCGCCGTGGCCCCGGTGGTCATCAACCTGCTGTCGACCTGTGCGCTGCGCCTCTTATGGGTGCGGATGCTGGATACCAGCGCGGTGGCCGTGACCTGGGTCTACGCCTCCTATCCCGTGAGCTGGGCGGCGCTGCTGATCTCGCTGGCGGTGTTCTGGGCCTATCTGCGGCGGAAGCTCTTGTCGGTGGAGGATGCTCCGGAGACGCCCCCGGCATCGGATGGATCGGATGGATGAAGGCGGATAAGGGCGCGCCCCGTGCTTTGCACGGGGCGCGCAGAGCGTCAAAAAGAAGGGAGACTTCATCGGCGGGAAGGAAGAGAGTCACGAGAGGGACCCAGGAAGGGTCCCTTTCGTTTTTGATCGATAAGTTTTCAGGACTTTTTTTGAAAGTCCTGAAAACTTGCGCAGCCTGTCGAAAAGACGTTTTCGACAGGCTGCGCGCCCCGTGCTTTGCACGGGGCGCGCCTGCTGTCTGACGCTCAGTCGGAAGAGCGTACCTGGCCCGCGATGGGATAGTCCTCCAGCACGTCCATCATCGTGGAGAGATCCTGGGAGGCCAGGTGGGTGTACCGGGCCCAGCGGGCGCGGCACTGGTCCCGGGCCTCCGCCAGCAGGGACTCCGCCACATCGGGGAAGGTCCTCTGGAGCGAGTTGAACCGGACCTCGCCCATGAAGAACTCCCGGAGGTCGTACTTGGGGTCCGTGAAGTCCAGGACGAAGGGGTTCTTGCCCTCCAGGCGGCGCTTGGGATCGTAGCGGTAGAGGACCCAGTAGCCGCTCTTGACGGCCATCTTGGCCTCCTCCTGGGCCCAGGCCATGCCCTTGACGATGCCGTGGTTGATGCAGGGGGCATAGGCCACGATGAGGGACGGCCCGTCGTGGGCCTCCGCCTCCCGGAGGGCCCTGATGTACTGGGCGGGGTCCGCCCCCAGGGCGACCGACGCCACGTAGACGTCCTGGTACTGGGTGGCCAGCATCCCCAGGTCCTTCTTCTCCGTCCGCTTGCCCGCGGCGGCGAACTGGGCCACCGCGCCGAAGGGCGTGGCCTTGGAGGACTGCCCGCCGGTGTTGGAATAGACCTCGGTGTCGACGACCAGGATGTTCACGTCCTCCCCGGAGGCCAGCACGTGGTCCAGCCCGCCGTAGCCGATGTCATAGGCCCAGCCGTCGCCGCCGTACATCCACATGCTCTTCTTGACCAGCTGGTCCTTGGCCCGGCGGACCGCCTCGATCTTCTCCCCGGTCTCGGGGGAGGCGTCCAGCGCGGCCAGCACCGCGTCGCTCAGCGCGAGGGTCCGCTCCTTGTCCTCGAAGCCCTCCAGCCAGGCGGCGAGGGCGGTCCGCAGGGCCTCGTCCTCCGTCTCGTCCATAAGCTCCCGCACCTCCTGCCGGAGGCGGAGCCGCTGCTGGCGGACGCTGAGGACCATGCCCAGGGAATACTCGGCGTTGTTCTCGAACAGGGAGTTGGACAGGGCCGGGCCCCTCCCGTTGGGCTTGGTGGTGTAGGGGTAGCTGGGCACGCTGAACCCCCACGCCTGGGTGCAGCCCGTGGCGTTGGCGACCACCATGCGCTCGCCGAAGAGCTGGGTCAAAAGCTTCATGTAAGGCGTCTCGCCGCAGCCCGCGCAGGCCCCGGAGAACTCCAGCAGGGGCTGCTCGTACTGACTGCCCTTGACGGTGAACTTGCTCATGGGGTTTTCCTTGGGGGAGAGGGAGAGGCTGTAGTCCCAGCGCGGCTGCTCCGGCATCTGGCTCTCGATGGGCCGCATGACGATGGCCTTCTCCTTGGCGATGCAGGCGGCGGCGCAGGTGCCGCAGCCGGTGCAGTCCAGGGGATCGACCTGGATGCGGTAGCGCAGGCCGGCGAAGCCCTTGCCCTTGGCCTCACGGGTCACGTAGCCCTCCGGGGCGTTTTGGACCTCCGCCTCATCTAGCAGGAAGGGCCGGATGGCGGCGTGGGGGCACATGAGGGAGCAGAGGTTGCAGCCGATGCAGTTCTCCGGCAGCCAGCACGCCACATGGGCGGCGAAGCCCCGCTTCTCGTATTTGGAGGTGGCCAGGGGGACGCTGCCGTCCGCCGCGTCCTTGAAGGCGCTGACGGGGAGGCGGTCGCCCTTCTGGGCGTTCACCGCCCGCATCACCGTGCGGACGTACCAGGGGGAGGCGGTGTCCTCCTCCTCCGGCTCGTCGGCAAGGCCCGCCCAGGCGGCGGGGACCGGGATCTCGCGGAGGCCCGTCAGCCCCGCGTCCACGGCGGCGCAGTTCATGCGGACCACCTCCTCGCCCTTGCGGCCGTAGGTCTTTTGGATGGCGGCCTTCATGTAGTCCACGGCCTGGTCCACGGGCAGGACCCCGCTGAGCTTGAAGAAGGCGGCCTGGAGGACGCTGTTGGTCCGGTTCCCCAGGCCGATGGCCTCGGCGGCGGCGCCCGCGTCGATGACGTAGAACTTCGCCTCCCGCTCCGCCAGGAGGCGCTTGACCTTGTTGGGGAGATGGGCCTCCAGGTCCGCGCCGGACCAGCTGCAGTTGAGGAGGAAGGTGCCGCCCTCCTTCAGCTCGTCCACGATGTCGTATTTGGAGAGGTAGCTCTGGTTGTGGCAGGCGATGAAGTCCGCCATGGTGACATAGTAGGTGGAGAGGATCGGCGTATGCCCAAAGCGGAGGTGGCTCTTCGTCACACCGCCGGATTTCTTGGTGTCGTACTCGAAGTACGCCTGGACATACTGGTCCGTGTTGTCGCCGATGATCTTGATGGAGTTCTTGTTGGCCCCCACGGTGCCGTCGGAGCCCAGGCCCCAGAACTTGCAGCTGATGGTCCGCTCGTCGGCCGTGACCACGTTCTCCCCCACGGGCAGGGAGTGGAAGGTCACGTCGTCGGTGATGCCCACGGTGAAGTGGTCCTTCTGCTCCCCGGCCATGTTGTCGTAGACGGCGATCATCTGGGCGGGGGTGGTGTCCTTGCTGGACAGGCCGTAGCGTCCGCCCAGGACCCGGACCTGGCGGCTGCCGTGCTGGAGGACGGAGCAGACGTCCTTATAGAGGGGCTCGCCGCCCGCGCCGGGCTCCTTGGTCCGGTCCAGGACGGTCAGCAGCCGGCAGCTCTCCGGCAGGGCGGCGAGGAAGTGCTCCGCGCTGAAGGGACGGTACAGCCGGACCTGGAGGAAGCCGGTCTTCCGCCCCCGGGCGTTTAAGTAGCGGACCACCTCCTGGAGGCAGCCGGAGACGCTGCCCATGGCGACGGTGACCTGCTCCGCCTCCGGGTCGCCATAGTAGTTGAAGAGGCGGTAGTCCCGGCCGGTCAGGGCGGACATCTGGGCCATGTACCCTTCCACGATGCCGGGGACGGCGTCATGATAGGGGTTCGCCGCCTCCCGGAGCTGGAAGGCCGTGTCCGGGTTGATGACGGTGGAGCGCATGAGGGGATGCTCGCTGTTCAGGGCGTTCGCCCGGAAGCGGGCCAGGGCCTCCTGGTCCAGCATGGGGGCCAGGTCGCCGTAGTCCAGCACGTCGATCTTCTGGATCTCATGGGAGGTGCGGAAGCCGTCGAAGAAGTGCATGAAGGGGACCCGGGAGCGGATGGCGGACAGGTGGGCCACGGCGGCCAGGTCCATGCACTCCTGGACGCAGGAGGAGGCCAGCTGGGCGAAGCCCGTCTGCCGGCAGGCCATGACGTCGGAGTGGTCGCCGAAGATGGAGAAGGCGCTGGTGCCCACGGTCCGGGCGGCGACGTGGATGACGCCGGGCAGGAGCTGCCCCGAGATGCGGTACAGCGGCGGCACCATCAGCATGAGGCCCTGGGAGGCGGTGTAGCTGGTGGTGAGGGCCCCGGCCTCCAGGGAGCCGTGCATGGCCCCGCAGGCCCCGGCCTCGCTCTGCATCTCCATCAGCCGCACCGGCTGGCCGAAAAGGTTGCGCATCCCGTTGGCGGCCCAGGTGTCCACGTGCTCCGCCATGGGGCTGGAGGGGGTGATGGGGTAGATGGTGGCGACCTCCGTGAAGGCATAGCTGGCGTAGGCGGCGGCTTCGTTGCCGTCCATGGTCTTGCGTTTCATAACTGCTCCCCTTTCTTCGATCTTGCCGGACCTCCGGGCGTTGGCGCCCTTGCGTTCATATGTCTATTATGACACGCAGACATCATACTGTCAAGGGAGGACTTTTACATCCGTTTCCAGGCGCAGGCCGGCTGCGGCCCGCCGGACCGGCCGGCCTGCATTGGGCCTTGCATCCTCCGCCGCGGATGGTATAATGGGGATACCTATTTTCAAGAGAAGGAGGACGGGAGGGAGCCGCCTCGTCCGGGTCGGCCCCCTCCCTGCACGGAGATATGACCGCAGACCTGCATACCCACAGCACCGCCTCCGACGGGCAGTACACGCCCGCGGAGCTGGCGGGGCTGGCGAAGGACCGGGGGATCGAGCTGCTGGCCCTGACGGACCATGACACCGTGGACGGACTGGAGGAGGCCGTCCGGGCCGGGGAGGCGCTGGGGCTCCGGGTCCTGCGGGGCATCGAGCTGGGGGCGGAGGAGCACAGCCACCTCCATATCCTGGGCTACGGGTTCGACCCCGCGGGGCTGGCCCCCCTCTGCCGGAAGCTCAAGGCGGGCCGGGACGAGCGGAAGTACCGCATCCTGGACTTCCTGGCGGGGAGGGGCTGTCCCCTGACGCTGGAGGAGGTGGAGGCCATCGCCGGGGGGAGCATCATCGCCCGGCCCCACTTCGCCCAGGCGATGGTCCGGCGGGGGTATGCGGCCAGCAACCGGGAGGCGTTCGACCGCTATCTGGACACAGAGGTGTTCCGGCGGGAGGTGAAGCGCTTCAAGGCGGACGCCCGGACCTGCGTGGAGACCATCCGGGCGGCGGGGGGCAGGGCCTCCCTGGCCCATCCCTACCAGATCGGGCTGGAGGACGAGGCGCTGGAGGCGCTGGTGCGGACGCTGGCGGGATACGGCCTGGACGCCATCGAGTGCTACTATCCCAAGCACACGCCGGAGCAGGAGGCGTTCTATCTGCGCCTGGCGGAGAAGTACCGGCTCCATGTCACCGGCGGCAGCGACTTCCACGGCGAGCGGGTGAAGCCGGAGATCCGGCTGGCCGCCCTGCCCCTGGAGACGGATTGGCTGCCGGGAGCGGCCGGGGCGCGCCCCGGCGCCGGGGGAGGCGCGTGAGGGGACGCCTGCCGGGCTTTACAGATTTTGTCTTGAAATCCGGCGCATTCTCTGCTATACTTAACCGATTATTGGAGCCGCCCTTGGCAGGGCTTCGGCAGAGGTGGGAACGTGTATTTAAAAGCGCTGGAGATCCAAGGATTCAAATCCTTCCCTGATAAGACCCTTTTGAACTTCGGAGAGGATATCACCGCCATCGTGGGGCCCAACGGCTCGGGGAAATCGAACATCTCCGACGCCATCCGCTGGGTCATGGGCGAGCAGAGCGCCAAGGGCCTCCGGGGCGCCAAGATGGAGGACGTCATCTTCGGCGGCACGGAACAGCGGAACCAGGTGGGCTTCGCCCAGGTGACGCTGGTGCTGGACAACACGGAGCGCATCTTCCCCTCCATGGAGGAGGCGGAGGTGGCCGTCACCCGCCGGTATTACCGCAGCGGAGAGAGCGAATACTACATCAACCGCCAGTCCGTCCGGCTCAAGGACGTGACGGAGCTGTTTTTGGACACGGGCCTCGGCCGGGAGGGCTACTCCATCATCGGCCAGGGCAAGATCGACGAGATCTTGTCCACCCGGAGCAGCGAGCGCCGGGAGATCTTCGAGGAGGCCGCCGGCATCTCCCGCTTCCGCCACCGGAAGGAGGAGGCCGAGCGGAAGCTGGAGCGGACGGAGGAGAACCTGGTCCGCATCAACGACAAGATCTCGGAGCTGGAGCTCCAGGTGGGGCCCCTGCGGGACCAGGCGGAGAAGGCGAAGAAGTACCTCGTCCTCCGGGACGAGCTGCGGGTGCTGGAGATCTCCGTATGGCTGGAGGACCTGGACGCGCTGAAGGTCGGCGCCCGGAAGCTGGAGATGGATCTCCGCGCCGCCGAGAAGGAGCGGGACGAGGCCCGCACCGCCCTGGACGCCCTCTATGCCGAGGGGGAGCGCTTCGGCGAGGAGATGCGGCAAAAGGACATGGAGGCGGAGCAGGTCCGGGCCCAGGCCGCGGAGCTGGAGGCCCAGACCAAGGATCAGTCCGCCGCCATCGCGGTGCTGGAGAGCGGCATCGCCTATAACCAGGAGAACATCGGCCGGGCCCAGGCGGAGCTGGTGGAGTCGGACAGCCGGGCCGGGGGCCTGGCGGCGCAGTCCGCCGCCGAGAAGGAGCGGGCCGAGGGGCTCTCCCGGCAGTCGGAGGCGCTGGAAGCCGCCTTGGACGCGCTTTTGGAGGAGGCCCGTGCCGCCGCCGCCCAGGCGGGGGGCCAGCAGTCCGAGGCGGAGGCCCTCCGGGGCCGGGAGGCCATGGCGGTCGCCGCCGCGGCCGACGCCCGGGCCGCCGCCGCCGCCATCCGCGCGGAGAGCGGACAGATGGAAGAGCGGCGGACCGCCGTGGAGACGGAGCGTTCCGCCGCCATGGAGCGGCTGGAGCAGGCCCGGGAGGACGCCAAGGCCAATCGCCGCCGCCTGGAGGACGCGCGGGAGGACGCCCAGTCCGCCGCCAACATCATCGCGGGCCACAGCCTGCGGATGGCGGAGCGGGAGAAGAAAGCCGCCGCCGCCTCGGACCGGCGGATGAAGCTGACCATGGACGCCGGGGCCCTGGAAGACCGCATCCGGCTGCTGACGGAGATGGAGAAGGATTACGAGGGCTTTTCCAAGGCGGTCAAGCTGGTGTGCCAAAACCGTCTGCGGGGGGTCCACGGCCCGGTGGCCGGGCTGATGAAGACGGAACAGCGGTACACCGTCGCCATCGAGATCGCCCTGGGGGCGGGCCTGCAGAACATCGTGGTGGACCGGGAAGAGGACGCGAAGGCCGCGATCGGCTATCTGAAGCAGCGGGACGGGGGCCGGGCCACGTTCCTGCCCCTCTCCGCGATCCGGGGGGAGGAGCTGCGCCCGAACGGCGTGGAGCGGGAACCCGGCTTCGTGGGCATCGCCTCCCGGCTGGTGAGCTTCGACCCGAGGTATCAGGGCATCTTCCAGAACCTCCTGGGCCGGACGGTCATCGTGGAGGATCTGGACTGCGGCATCGGCCTGGCCCGGAAGTACCGGAGCGCCTTCCGCATCGTCACCCTGGACGGACAGGTCATCAACCGGGGCGGCTCCATGACCGGCGGCTCCATTTCCCGGAACGCCGGCGTGCTGAGCCGGGCGGCGGAGCTGGAGAAGCTCCATGGCCGGGCCGGGGAGCTGCGGGAGCAGCTGGAGAAGGCCAAGCGGGAAGAGGAGGCGGTCCAGCGGGACCTCTCTGCCGCCCGTTACGAGCTGGAGACCGCCGAGGGCCAGCTCCGCCAGGCGGAGGACGAGGTCCTGCGGCTGGAGGGGACGAAGGACCACTTCGACCTCCTGCTGAGCTCGCTGGACCGGGAGCTGGAGGATCTGGACGGTGAGCTGGAGGGCCTGACCGGCCACCTGGCGGACAACGCCCGGCGCGGGGGGCAGGCCGAGGAGGCCGTCGCCGAACAGGAGGCCCTGGCGGCGCAGTATCGGGCCCAGGCCGCGGAGGCCATGTCCGGCCAGTCGGAGCTGCTGTCCCGGTCCAATGCGCTGAGCGAGGAGGTCACCGCCAAGAAGGAGGAGCTGGCCAGCCTCACCGCCGAGCGGGACGCCTCCCTCCGCCGCGCGGGGGACCTGCGCCGCCTGGCGGCGGAGCTGACGGGGGGCCGCGGGCAGAAGGAGGAGGCCCTCCAGACCTATCAGGACGCGATCCGGAAGGCCCAGGACGAGATCGCCCAGCGGCGGGAGTCCATGAGCAGGCTGGACCGGGGGCGGCGGGAGTGCCAGGCCCGGCTGTCCGTCCTGAACGAGGAGAAGCTGGCCCTGGAGGCCCAGCGCACCGCCCAGAACAAGGCCAGCCAGGAGATGAACGAGGACCTGCTGGGCCTGGAGCGTTCCGCCTCCCGGCTGGAGCAGAAGCTGGCCACCTCCGCTATGGAGGAGAAGCAGATCATCGACCGCCTCTGGGAGCACTACGAGCTGAGCCACAGCGACGCCCAGCAGCAGCGCATCGAGCTGGAGAGCGTCCCCAAGGCCGCCCGGCGGATCGGAGAGCTGAAGAAGGGCATCTCCGCCCTGGGCGCGCCGAACATCGGCGCCATCGAGGAGTATGAACGGGTGAACGGCCGGTATACTTATCTGACGGGACAGCGGGACGACGTGGAGAAGGCCAAGGGGGAGCTGACGGACATCATCGGCGGCATCACCGGGGAGATGACCCGGATCTTCGCCGAGCAGTTCCGGCTTTTGAACGAGAGCTTCCAGGCCACCTTCCTGGAGATGTTCGGCGGGGGACAGGCCCAGCTGGAGCTGGAGGACGAGGGCGACATCCTGAACTGCGGCATCGAGATCAAGGCCCAGCCGCCGGGGAAGACCCTCAAGACCATCTCCCTGCTGTCCGGCGGCGAGAAGGCCTTCGTGGCCATCGCGTTGTACTTCTCCATCCTGAAGGTCCATCCCACCCCCTTCTGCGTCATGGACGAGATCGAGGCGGCGCTGGACGACGTGAACGTCACCCGCTACGCCCGGTATATGCGCCAGCTGGCGGGGAAGACCCAGTTCATCGTCATCACCCACCGCCGGGGCACCATGGAGGAGGCCGACGTGCTCTACGGCGTGACCATGCAGGAAAAGGGCGTTTCTAAGATCCTGACCATCAACCTGAACGACATGGCAAAGGAGCTGGACATCCAGTAAGGAGGTGCGCCATGACGCTGCGGCAGAAAGAGCTTGTGAGCACCGCGGGCCTTATCGCGGGGCTGCTGCTGATGCTGATCGGCGGCGGATTCATATGGATCTTGCTGCTGGGCATGGCGATGGTTTTTGGCGCGGCGGTCTTGTGGAAGCGGTGGTGGCGCTGTCCAAGCTGCGGCCGGTTTCTGGGCAGGACCAAAGGGCAGTACTGCCCCCACTGTGGGAAGGAGATCGACTACGAGGCCCGGGAAAGGGATCACTGATGATTTAGGAGGAGCGCCATGACACTGCGTCAAAAGGAGTACCTCGCCATCGGACTTGCCCTAGGGGGCGCGGTCCTGGGCCTGTTAGGGGCTAAGGGGAGCACGGGCTGGACGCCGGTGACGGTGCTGGCGATGGCGATCGTGCTGACAGGCCTAGCCCTGCGTCTAAAGTGGCACCGCTGTCCCCACTGCGGCCAATATTTAGGACGCCATTGGCCGCGATCCTGCCCTGATTGCAGAAGTCATATCGAATACGACGAGAAAAAATAACAAGGAGAACCCCCACCCACCAGGTCAGCGGCAGCGAGGAGGGCCGGACAGGCGATCCCCCAACCTCCAACCCCCCGCTAAAACTGAGCCGCGGGCAGAAGATATCCCCATCTCAGTCGGCACTACCTGCGCGCGCGTCCCCTTCTTTTTCTCTTTTGGACCGTGCACGGCCCGTTTTCTCTTTTTCTTCAGGGAAGGAAAAGAGAAAATGGGGGGTGCAAAGAACCAGCCATCTTCATGGCTGAGACCTCAAGGAGGACCTATGGGTTTCTTTGACAAGCTGAAAAAGATCACCACCAACATCTTCTCCACCTACACCGAGGCGGACGAGGCCTTCTTCGAGGAGCTGGAGGAGACCCTGATCCTCTCCGACTTCGGCATGGAGACCGCCGTGGAGACCGTGGGGAAGCTCCGGGAGAAGGTCCGGAAGGAGAAGCTCCGGAGCCAGGAGGAGGTCCGCTCCGCCCTGCGGGAGATCATCGTGGACGCGCTGGACGTGGGCACCACGGAGGTGGACGTCTCCACCTCTCCCTGCGTGTTCCTCTTCATCGGGGTCAACGGGGTGGGGAAGACCACCTCCATCGGCAAGATGGCGGACCTCTTCCGCTACGGCGGGAAGAAGTGCCTCCTCTGCGCGGCGGACACCTTCCGGGCGGCGGCGGCGGACCAGCTGGAGATCTGGGCCGGGCGGGCCAAGGCGGAGCTGGTCCGCCAGCATGAGGGCGCGGACCCCGGCGCGGTGCTCTTCGACGCGCTCCAGGCCGCCAAGGCCCGGGGCGTGGACGTGGTGCTCTGCGACACGGCGGGGCGGCTGCACAACAAGCAGAACCTCATGGCGGAGCTGAGCAAGCTCTCGAAGATCATCGACCGGGAGTGCCCCGGCGCGGCCCGGGAGACCCTGCTGGTGCTGGACGCCACCACGGGGCAGAACGGATTGATCCAGGCCAAGACCTTCAAGGAGGCGGCGGGGCTGACGGGCATCATCCTCACCAAGCTGGACGGCACCGCCAAGGGGGGCATCGCCGTGGCGATCGCCCGGGAGCTGGGCGTGCCCGTGAAGTTCGCGGGAGTCGGCGAGGGCATCGGCGATCTGCGGCCCTTCGACGCCGAGGAGTACGCGCAGGCCATCATCTGAGACGGAGGATGGGGAGGTATCCCAATGGAGAAAGGTATCCTGAGCGTTAAGATCATGATCGTAGGCGCGGTGCTGTTCCTTTACGGATGCGAGGTCCGCGAGTGGGACAGCGCGGTCCCCCTGCTCACGATCGCCGCGGGCCTGGTCCTGCTGCTGGCCGGTCTGGTGATGGGGGGCCGGGACAAGAAGGGAGAGCGGACGGAGCTATGACCAGAGAAGACGGCCGGGCCTTCGATGAGCTGCGGCCTGTGAAGATCGAAACAGGGTTCGTCAAATTCGCCGAGGGCAGCTGCCTGATCCGGTGCGGGGACACCATGGTCCTGTGCTGCGCCAGCGTGGAGGAGAAGACGCCGCCCCACGTCCCTTACGGGGAGGGCTGGGTCACTGCCGAGTACTCCATGCTCCCCCGGGCCAACCGGGAGCGGAGCCGGCGGGACGTTGTCAAGCTGAAGCTCAGCCCCCGGAGCGCGGAGATCCAGCGCCTGGTGGGCCGGTCCCTCCGCGCCGCGGTGGACAGGAAGGCGCTGGGGGAGCGGACGATCACCGTCGACTGCGACGTGCTCCAGGGGGACGGCGGCACCCGGACCGCCTCGGTCACCGGCGGCTTCGTGGCCCTGGCCCTGGCCTGCCGGAGGCTGGTGGAGCGCGGCGATCTGGCCGCGAGCCCCATCCGGCACTGTGTCACCGGCGTCTCCGCCGGGATCGTGGAGGACACGCCGCTGCTGGACCTCCGCTACAGCGAGGACAGCCGGGCCCAGGTGGATCTGAACTGTGTGATGAACGAGCTGGGGGAGCTGATCGAGCTCCAGGGCACCGGCGAGGGCCGGGCCTTCACCCCCGCGGAGCAGCAGGAGCTGGTCCGCTTGTGCGCCAAGGGCTGCAAGGAGCTGCTGGCGGCGCAGGAAGAAGCGTTGGGAGGGACGTTTTGATGAGTGAGAAGTTCGTGCTGGCGACCCACAATCCGGGGAAGCTGGCGGAGATGGAGGCGATCTTGTCCAAGCTGGGCGTGGAGGTCGTCAGCCCCGCCGAGGCGGGGGTGGAGGTGGATGTGGAGGAGACCGGGTCCACCTTCGCCGAGAACGCCATGCTGAAGGCCAAGGCCGTCTGCGCCGCGGCGGGCCTGCCCGCCATCGCGGACGATTCCGGCCTCTGCGTGGACGCGCTGAACGGCGGCCCCGGCGTCTACTCCGCCCGTTACGGCGGCGAGGGGCTGGACGACCGGAAGCGGTGCCTGCTGCTCCTGCGCTCCATGCGGGGCCAGGGGACGCGGGCGGCGCATTTCTCCTGCGCCGTGGCCTGCGCCTTCCCCAACGGGGACACCCTGACGGCGGAGGGACGCTGCGACGGGGCCATCGCCTTCGCCCCCCTGGGGGACGGCGGCTTTGGCTACGACCCGGTGTTTTTGATCCCGGAGAAGGGCAAGACCTTCGGCCAGCTGGGGGCAGAGGAGAAGAGCAAGATCTCCCACCGGGGCAGGGCCCTGGCGGCCTTCGCGGAGGCGCTGGGAACTTATCTCGGGAAATAAACGTCTGAAGGGGAAAACGGCTTATGTTCGAATACGATGAGGATAACGGCGCCTATTTGGCCGTGTCGAATGGGATCGAGTTCGTCTGCGAGGAGCCCTCAGAGGAGCTGGAGGCGGTGGCGGGAAGGCTGGCGGAGCGCTACGAGGGCCGGCTGGCCGATCTGGCGGAGTTCATTTTGGAGGAGATGGAGACCGGCGGGCTGGACTTCGGCCCCCTCACCGTCCCAGAGCTCATCGCCGCCCTGGGCAGGCCCCAGATCGACCTGGACACAAGCGTGATACATTATATGGAACAGACTCTGGACGGCCATATTTTTGACGTTGAGTTTAACGGCGACCTGGAGGAGTTCCTGACCTTCGCCCTCGACGGCTGAGGACAAAAAAGAAAGGCGGCGCGAACGCGCCGGAGGAGCGTATGGACTTGACAAGCAAACAGCGGGCCCAGCTGCGGGGCCTGGCGAACCGCATCGACACCATCCTCCAGATCGGCAAGGACGGCATCGGGGAGAACCTGATCAAGCAGGCCGACGACGCGCTGGAGGCCCGGGAGCTCATCAAGGGCCGGGTGCTGGACAACAACTTGGACTACGACGCCCGCCTGGCGGCGGAGGCGCTGGCCAAGGCCACCCGCAGCGAGGTGGTCCAGGTCATCGGGACCAAGTTCGTCCTCTACCGGGAGAGCCATTCCAAGCCTAGGGAGGCGCGCATCCCCCTGGTGCGGGAGCGGGGAAAGAGGACCTGATATCGATCCGTTTGCAAGGAGGCTTCTGATTTGAAGATCGGCGTATACGGCGGGGCCTTCAACCCGCCGCACTTGGGACATATTACCGCCGCCCGCGCGGTATCCGAGCTTTTGAAGCTGGACAAACTGCTGATGATCCCCACCGGGCGCCCGCCCCACAAGCAGCTGCCCCCCGGCACGCCCGCGCCGGAGCAGCGGCTGGAGATGGTCCGCCTGGCGGCGGAGCAGACCGGCCTGGGGGACCGGGCCGAGGTCTCGGACATCGAGCTCAGGCGGGAGGGGGCCAGCTACACCGCCGACACCCTGGAGCGGCTGAAGGAGCGGTATCCGGAGGATGAGCTGTGGCTGCTGATGGGCGCGGACATGTTCCTGACCATCCATACCTGGCACGACCCGGGGCGCATCCTCTCCCTGGCGGGCGTGGCCGCCTTCGGGCGGACGGAGGAGGACACGGAGGAGCTGTTCTCCGTCCAGCGAAGCGCCCTCTACCGGACCTTCCCCCAGGCGCGCATCTTCACCCTGACCATCCCCGGCGTGGTGGACGTGTCCTCCACGGAGCTGCGGGAGCGGCTGGCCCGGGGAGAGGGGGGCGGACTGCTGGCCCCGGCGGTATATGGCTACATCCTGCGAAAGGGCCTGTACGGGACGGCGGCGGACCTGAAGGGGCTGTCCCTGGCGCAGCTCCGGCCCGCGGCGCTGAGCTGTTTGGACTACCGGCGCATCCCCCATGTCCTGGGCACCGAGCAGGAGGCCATCCACCTGGCGGAGCGCTGGGGGGGCGACGTGGAGAAGGCCCGGCGGGCCGCGCTGCTCCACGACTGCACGAAGAAGCTGGGGCTGGAGGATCAGCTGGCCCTGGCGGAGCGGTACGGCGTGGGACTGGACGATCTGGAGCGGCGGGCCTTGAAGCTGCTCCACGCCAAGACCGGCGCCGCCGTCGCCGCCGCCGTCTTCGGCACGGACGGGGAGGTGACCGGCGCCATCCGCTGGCACACCACCGGCCGGGCGGATATGACGCTGCTGGAGAAGATCGTCTACCTGGCGGATTACATCGAACCCACCCGGGACTTCCCCGGCGTGGAGGAGCTGCGGCGGGCCTGTTACGAGGACCTGGACGCGGGGCTGCTGCTGGGACTGGAGATGACCATCCGGGAGATGGAGGAGCGGGGCGCTCCCATCCACACCAAGACCCTGGAGGCCAGGGACGCGCTGAAAGGACAGAGATGAGATCATGAGCAATGTTGGAAAGCGGCTGGCGGGCGGTCCGGCGCCGAGGCCCCCCAGGAGGGGGCGGCTGACCCGGCAGCACATCGTTTTGATCGTCATCATCGTGATATTGGCGGTCGCACTGCTGGCTACTTTGGCCTTCCGGAGCCTGTTCGTCCGGCCGGAGCTGCCCGCTCGGAACGACCCCAAGGACATGGTGGACGCCGACGGCGACGGCCGGCCGGACGATCCCAACGCCATCGACTATGGCGAGGGCATCCGCCCCCGGGGCAGCGACGGCGAGCGGAAGAGCAAGGACTATTGGACGGTCCTGATCCTGGGCCGGGACACCGGCGGCGGCGGCAACACGGACACCATACTGCTGGCCAGCTATGACGTGACCGGCCAGAAGGCCACGATCATGTCCATCCCCCGGGACACCATGGTGAACATCCCCTATGATATCAAAAAGATCAACGCCGTCTACAACTACTACGGACAGGGCGAAAAAGGCATCCAGCACCTCTACAAGGAGATCGCCCAGCTGGTGGGCTTCGAACCGGACTTCCAGGTCGTGGTGGAATGGGACGCCGTGGGGGAGATCGTGGACGCCATCGGAGGCGTGTGGTTCGACGTGCCTCTGGATATGAACTACGAGGACCCCTATCAGGACCTGAGCATCCACCAGGCCAAGGGCTACCGCCTCCTTTCCGGGGACGACGCCATGCAGGTCCTCCGCTACCGGTACGACAACGATAAAAAACATGGCTATGCCGAGGGCGACGTGGGCCGTATCAAGACCCAGCAAGCCTTTTTAAAGGCCATGGCGGAGCAGGTGCTCCAGCCGAAGAACATGACGAAGGCAGGGCCCCTCATCGAGGCGTTCAACAACAATGTGGAGACGGATCTGAGCTTCCAGAACATCCTCTGGTTCGGCAAATCGGCGGTCATGGGAGGCCTGAAAATAGAAGACGTCAACTTCGTTACCATGCCCCACACCACGAAAAACGCCTACAGCCGCTCCGTCGAGCGGGACACCCATGGGCGGCAGAGGGAAGTGAACTATGTGCTCCCCAAGCCCAAGGCGCTCCTGGACCTGGTGAACGACGAGCTCAGCCCCTTCACCGAGGTCTTCACCCTGAAGGACCTGGACATCATGTCCGTCAACGCGGACGGGAGCCTCAGCTCCTCCACGGGCTATGTGGAGGATAAGCCGTCGGCCCTCCCGCCCCCCAGCCCGGAGCCGGAGGAGGAGGACGGGACCGCCGAGGACCCGGAGGGCGGGACCGCCGCCGAGCCCGATCCGGAGGACGGGGGCCCCATCGTCGTGGAGCCGGGAGACGGGGGAGGCGGCGCAGGGACCGGGACGGCGGACCCCGGATGGACGACCATCCCCGGAGATCCCGGGACGGGGACGGCCGTCCCCGGCGATCCCGGCTCGGGGACGGCTGCCCCGCCCTCTCAGGGCGACGTCCTGCCGGGCGGCGGCGCCGATCCCGGCACGCCGGAGCCCGTCCCGGAGACGCCCCCGGCCCCGTCGGAGCCTGTCCCCGCGGAGCCCCAGCCTCCTTCCGACCCCGGCTTCGCCTTGATCGGGCCGGATCCCGCCGCGTGAGGCGTGAGGAGACCATCCACATATCATCAGGAAAGAGAGGAACGCATATGACACCGAAAGAGCTGGCCATCATCGCCGCCAAGGCCCTGGACGAGAAGAAGGGCAAGGAGATCAGCGCCATCGAGATCGCGGAGATCACCACCCTGGCGGACTATTTCGTCATCGCCACCGGCTCCTCCAATACCCAGATCAACGCGCTGTGCGACGCGGTGGAGAAGGCGCTGAAGGAGCAGGCGGGCGAAGCCCCCCTCCACCGGGAGGGCCACCGGGACGGCACCTGGGTGCTGCTGGACTACGGCTGTCTGGCGGTCCATGTGTTCTCCCCGGAGGCGCGGGAGTTCTACGACCTGGAACGCCTGTGGTCCGACGGGAAGCCCATGGACCTCAGCGGCGTGCTGACGGAGGACCGGGCCGCTTTTTGATGGGGATCGCAGGGAGCCTGGGCGGCAAAGCCGCCCAGGCTCCCGGTGCGTTCTTTGGGGCGGGCCGGAGCGCCCCGGCCCTGACCGCCCGGCGATGGGCCGGGGCGGGGGCGCGGCGTGAGGCGGGACGACATGAAAGACGGGCGAGAGGCATCCGCCTCTCGCCCGTCCCTCATTCATGGAAAACCTGCTTTTGCTTCAGCACGTCCTCCAGGGTCTCCAGCAGCTTGTCGATGTCGATGGGCTTGGAGATGTGGCCGTTCATGCCGCATTTGAGGGCGGTCTGTTTGTCCTCCTCGAAGGCGTTGGCCGTCATGGCCAGGATGGGGATGTCCCGCAGTCCCGCCGTCTCCAGGGACCGGATGGCCCTGGCGGTCTCATAGCCGTTCATGACGGGCATCTGGATGTCCATCAGCACCAGCTGGTAATGGCCCGGCTGAGAGCGCGTCAGCATCTCCAGGGCGGTCCGCCCGTTCTCCGCGATCTCCACTTTGAAGCCCGCCTCCTCCAAGATGGCCTGGGCGATCTCCTGGTTGAGCTCGTTGTCCTCCGCCAGCAGGATGCGGCCCAGGGCCGACGCCGGGAGGGGCGCGCCGTCCTCCGCCGGCGCCTCCTCCGCGCTGACGATGGTGAGCAGGCAGTCCCGCAGCTCCGAGAGGAACAGGGGCTTGCCGCAGAAGGCGGTGATCCCGGCCTCCCTGGCCTCGTCCTCGATGTCGGCCCAGTCGTAAGCGGTGAGGACGATGATGGGGACTTCTTCGCCGCATTCCTTGCGGATGCGCCGGGCGACCTCGATGCCGTTCATGTCCGGGAGGAGCCAGTCGATGACATAGACGCAGTAATGGTCCTCCCGCATGATGGCCTGGCGGGTGCGGAGCACCGCCTCCTTGCCGGAGAGGGTCCACTCCGCCCGCATGCCGATCTGTTGGAGCATGCAGGAGACGCTGTCACAGGTGTTGAAATCATCGTCCACCACCAGGGCCCGGCAGCCGGTCAGCTCGGGGATGGTGGTAGGCTCCTTCTCCTCGGAGCAGAGGCGGAACGTGAGGTCCACGAAGAACTCCGTCCCCGCGCCCTGGCGGCTCTGGACGTGGATGGAGCCGTTCATCATGTCCACGATGTTCTTCGTGATGGCCATGCCCAGGCCGGTGCCCTGGATGCCGCTGATGGTGGAGTTCTGTTCCCGCTCGAAGGGCTCGAAGATGTGGGAGACGAACTCCTGGCTCATGCCGATGCCGGTGTCCTTGATGCAGAACTCATAGGCGGCGTGGCCCGCCGGGGCCGAGGGCTTCTCCGTCACCCGGATGCTGACGATGCCCCCGGCGGGGGTGTACTTGATGGAGTTGCTGAGGAGGTTCAGCAAGATCTGGTTCAGCCGCAGGCGGTCGCAGAGGATGTCCTCATGGAGCACGTCCACGGCGTCCATGTACAGCTCCAGCTGCTTGGCGTGGACGTCGGCCTGGACGATGCTCCGCAGGCCGTGGAGGATGTCCGGCAGGGAGCAGGGCTTCTCGTCCAGGTACATCTTGCCGCTCTCGATGCGGCTCATGTCCAGCACGTCGTTGATCAGGCTCAGCAGGTGGTTGCCGGAGGTCATGATCTTCTTCAGGTATTCCTTCACCCGCTCCTGGTCGTCGATGTGGGTGGAGGCCAGGGCGGTGAAGCCGATGATGGCGTTCATGGGGGTGCGGATGTCGTGGGACATGTTGGAGAGGAAGACGCTCTTGGCCTTGTTGGCCCGGTTGGCCTGGGAGAGGGCGTCCTCCAGGAGGCTCTTCTTCTCCATCTCCGCCCGGGTCTCCTCATCCACGCTGCGAAAGCCGACGACCACGCCGTGGCTGGTCCTCCAGTCCCCGATGGGCACGGCCTTCATCTGGAAATAGCGGACCTCGCCGCCGCAGATGGTGCGGTAGTTGAGGTAGTAGAGCCCCCGGTAGGCCAGCTCCTCTTTCAGGCGCTCCCTGGTGAAGATCTGCTGCAGGAGCTCCCGGTCGTCCACGTAGACGCAGGTCTGGATGTAGTCCTCCATGCACGCCTCTATGGTGAGGTCCCCGGAGAAGAGGCTGTCCAGCAGGCCGTAAGGACAGACGTTGGTCCGCAGGACATTGCCCTGTCCGCTGTCCAGATCGAAGTAGCAGACGAGGTTGTAGTCCACGCTCAGGGCCTGGACCAGCTCCTGGTGGCGGCGCTCTTTGCGGAGCTCCTCTTCCCGCTCCCGCTGCTTCTGGGCGGTGCAGTCCAGGAGGAAGCGCTGGTAGAACAGCTCGCCGTCCTCTTCCATCAGCTTCACGTTGCCCATCACGTGGATCAGATCCCCGTTGGTATGGAGGACCCGGTATTCCACGCTGACGCTGTCCCCCACGTTTTTCAGGGAGCGGATGCAGGAGACCAGCTTCTCCCGGTCCTCGTCCAGCACGGAGGCGGCGATGGTGTCGAACCCGGCCTGGGCCAGCGCCGCCTCGGACTCGAAGCCCAGGATCTCCAGGGCGGCCCGGTTGACGCTGAGGATGCGCCTGCCGTCCAGGCTGTGGCACATGACGCCGCAGTCCATGGTGGTGAACAGGGTCTCCAGGGCGCGGTTCTCCCGTTTCAGCTCCTCCTCATAGGCCCGCTCCTTCGTCACGTCGATGGCCACGCCCAAGGTGCCCATCACGCTGCCGTCCACATCGTAGAGCGGGGACTTGTAGGTCGTCAGGAGGCGGGTGCCCCCGCCGGTCCGGATGGTCTCCTCGGATACGCAGGTCCGGCGGGTCTCCATGACGATGCGCTCGGATTCGATGCAGGCCGGATCGTCCCGGTCCACGTCCCAGATGTACGCGTGGCCCCGGCCCTGGACCTGCTCACGGGTCTTGCCCACGGTCTCGCAGAAGCTGTCGTTCACCTTTTCGTGGATGCCGTCCTTGGTCTTGTACCAGACCAGGTTGGGGACGCTGTTGATGGCGGTCTCCAGGAATTGGGAGGTCTCCCAGAGGTCCCGGTCCTGTCTGCGCGCCTGCTGCCATTTCCGGAAGCGGAAGCCCAGCTCTCCGCCGCTCATGGGCAAGATCCAGATGTCCGACACGGCGGGATACAGATCCTCCAGATCTCCCAAAGCCTCCAGCTGGGGGCGCTCCGCCAGGACGATCAGCTCTCCCCGCGTATCCGAGAGGGCCCGGACCGCGGCTGCGGCGTCCAGGTCCCGGAGGTCGGCGAAGACCGCGTCGGCCTGGGCGGCGAGGGCCGGGTCCGGCGTCTCGCTCTCCAGGAACGTATGCGTGAAACGGTCGAGGGGAGCGGCCTCCCGGAGGGGGGCGAACAGCTCCCGCTGGCGGCTGGCGAGATAGAGCCGCAGATGGCAATGATACATAGGCGTTCTCCTCCATATGGCTGCGCGTTTCGGGCGGGCCTGGAACAACAGCCCGCCGGCCTCATACTCAGCTTATATTTTAACGACTGCGGGAGCAGGTGTCAACCATGTGATCCGATCTCATAGAAGGAAGAGGCGCGCGGTCTTCGCCCGTGCGCCCCTGTGCTCGTCCTCACACGCTGAAATTCAGCTGCCGGTAATAGCCGTCATAGACCCGGGAGATGGGCTTGTCCGCCACGGCGGGCCGCTCCGGTCCGTAGAGCAGGCGTCCGATCTTATAGCCTACACCGTTGATACAGACCGATTCTCCGGCGGTGCGGCCGCCGAACCTCGTCATCCAGGCCAGCGCCTCGCCCACGGTGCAGCCCTGCCGGAGCCGGCCCTGTTCGTCCCAAAGCGGATCGTAACCCAATTCCATATCCACAATATCCTCCTATCCTAATCACAAACGACTGCTATATATTGTAGCGGAGCCCGCCGGCAAAAGCAAGGGCCGCTTTGGAGAAAAAAGAGGGAGATATTCGTGAAGATCGTGGATCGACAGCCCGGCGGGGAGGCGGCCCCGACATCTTATGACGTAAGCCGCCGCCGCGCGGGAGGGGGCGTTGCACGGGGGCATGCAACGGCGGAGGGCCGGGACCGCTCCATGAGCCCCGCACCGGCCGGGGAGCGCGGGGAGCGGCCCCGCGGGCCGGGCGGCGGCGGGACTTGGAAAGGAGAGGGAGCATGAACGAGAGATGCGCCGAGCCCTGCGCGGACCTGGTCCGGCTGGAGCGGCAGGTGGAGGACCTCCAGCGGCAGAACGGGGAAGGCCACAAGGAGCTCCGGGACCGGCTGAGCCGGGTGGAGACCATCAACGCCGTCCAAAACACCCAATACGACGCCATCATGGAGAAGCTGGACACGCTGGCCCACAAGGTGGACGCCCTGGAGGCCAAGCCCGCCAGGCGCTGGGACGGCCTGGTGGAGAGGGCCGTCTGGGCCGTCTGCGCGGCGGCGGTCGCCCTTTTGCTGGCGGAGGCGGGCTTATGAAGGCGGATCGGACGGAGGACGGCGCCGCGAACCGGCGCGGCGTCCATGGTCCCGGCCCCGCGGAGGGCAGGGGCCGGGACCGGCAGGGCCCCATGGGAGGACCGGATATGGGAAGGAGAGGATATCGGGATATGGATCGAACGATCGTCGAACGGCTGGGGAACCTCCTCAGCGTGAAGAGCCTGGTGACGCTGACGCTGACGGCCGTGTTCGCCTGCATGGCGGTGGGTGGGAGCGTCAGCCAGGATTTCATGACGGTGTACGCGGTGGTGATCGCGTTCTATTTCGGGACCCAGAGCCAAAGGGCCCGAGGGACGCAGGAGGGCGGGGACGATGACGCCGGCTGAGCGGGTGCTCGCCGCCGCGAGGGCGGAGCTGGGCGTGAAGGAGTCCCCGGCGAACTCCAACCGGGTCAAGTACAACACCTGGTACTATGGCCGGGCGGTCTCGGGGGCCGCCTACCCCTGGTGCATGGCCTTCGTCCAGTGGGCCTTCGACAAGGCGGGGGAGGCGCTGCCCTATAAGACGGCCTCCTGTTCCGGCCTGCTGGGCTGGTACCGGTCGAAGCGGCCGGACTGCGTGGCCGAGACGCCCCGGCCGGGGGACATCGTCATCTATGACTTCGGGCACACCGGCATCGTGGAATCTGTGGGCAAAGGCACCATCACTGCCATCGAGGGCAACACGTCCCCCGGCGCGGCCGGGAGCCAGTCCAACGGCGGCATGGTCTGCCGCAGGACCCGCAAAACATCCGCGGTCACGGCCTACATCCGGCCGGACCGGCGAAAGGAGGACGCGCATATGGACAACATCCCCAGCCCCGCCCACCGGGAGGGCGTGGAGTGGGCCGTGCGGAACGGCATCCTGGCCGGGGACGCCTCCGGCGATCTGGGCCTGGGGCGGGACGTCACGCGGCAGCAGCTGTGCACCATGCTGAAGCGCCTGGCGGACCATCTGGAGAAGCGCTGAAGGACGAGGAAAGGAGGACGCCCCCAGGCGTCCTCCTCAGAGCAGCGAAAAAGCAGTGGGAGCCCCCGTCGACGGGAAGGGGGAGAGTCACGAGAGGGACCCAGGAGGGGTCCCTTTCGTTTTTGATGGATAAGTTTCCAGGACTTTTTTGAAAGTCCCGGAAACTTGCACAGCCTGCCGCTAAAAGGTAGGGACTGTTTGCTGCTGTCTGCTCAATCTAAAAATTCCACGCTGTCATCTTCTCCGAGAGCAAGTTTGATGTATGCCATGGAATCGTTCTCGTACAGGCTATATATCCCCAAGTAATCAGCATCCGGTGCAATCTCTGCCTTACTGTAAGTAGTGCCATTAAACACGAAGTCAGGATCGCCGGTCACTACACCGACAGCGGATCTTGTCTCTACGGTAACTCCCTCACAGCCGACAAAGATCTTGACAAAGTTATCGTCCATCGTAGCTTCTTTGGCAATGCCGGAGGTAACTTCCTTGCAGGTGACGACGGAGCCGTCACCGAAAGAGCAGCCGCCGCCCAAGCGGACCATCGCATGGAAATCACCAACGACCGTTAGGCCGCCGTTGAAGACGCAGTCATCGAATACGATGTTGCTCCGCAGCTCATCAGCGGCATCGCGCGTGCTGGCTGGGTCGACTGTGACGGTGACCATTTTTTCAAAAATAACATCGTAGACCTCTGTCATCTCGCCCGCTTTCAAGAGATAGTCATATTGGACCTCGGCGTCAGCGTTGGGAGCATCCGTCTGGGCAGGAGCATCTGCGTTGGGGACATCGGTCTGTGCTGGGTCGTTCGCGCCAGTGCAGGCAGGGAGCGTTAGCAGCATGACTGCCAAAAGCGATGCGAATAGTTTTTTCATGATCATACATCCTTCGTTTTTATTTTTATAACGGGATAGTTGGCTGTCCAACTGGCTCCCGTAATAAATACATGAAAAAAGTACGCAGCCGAAGCTGCGCACCGAAAAACACATAGCTCCGATTGCTGCGACACAACCTTTCAAACATCCATGTGGATCATCCATGCGAATGCGAAAGCAGAGCCTGCATTTTTACCAAAGGTAAAATGCACACTCGCATAGATGATCATTCGGTTGTGTCGCACGCTGATTGTACCACACTCACGAATGGATGACAAGAGAAAAATAAATGACAAGGGAAAAACGAGAGTGGATACTGTCAGTATCCACCCTCGTTTTTTTTGAACAGGAGTTTCCAAGATCTTTCGAAAGCCCCGGGGCCCTGCTCAGCCGGTCCCTGCGTACTCCTCCAGGCAGAGCCCCCGGCTCATGATCTCCCGGGCGGCCTCCTCCCCTACATAGCGGTAGTGCCAGGGCTCATAGCCCACCCCGGTGAGGGCGCTCTTGTCCGTGGGATAGCGGAGGATGAAGCCGTACTCGGCGCAGTGCTCCATCAGCCACGCCTGCACCGCCGTCTCCTCCTGGCCCTCGTCCAGGAGCTGATAGGACTTGTCCACGATATCCACCGCCAGCCCCGCCTGGTGCTCGCTGGTGCCGGGGCGGGCCACCCATAGGGCGGCCTGCTCCTCCGCCTCCTCCCGGGAAGAGGCCGCGGGGAGGCAGGAGAGGACCTTTTGTTCGAACAGCTCCTCCTGTTTCTCCCACGTCCGGTAGGAGGAGCAGATGGTGGGGCTCAGCCCCTCCGCCCGGCAGGCGTCCATCATCCGCTGGAGGTCCGGATAGGCCCGCTCGTCGATGGAGTGCCCGTTCGCCAATCGGGTGAACGCCGGGACTTGGAAGTCCTCCGGCAGGGGGTGCTCCCCGTTGACCAGGATCAGGGCCCAGTCCTCAGGGTCGGAGGCGCCGTCCTCTCCTCCGGAGCGGACTGCCCCGGGGACGGTCAGGACGCGGACGGGACCGCCGTCCTCCGGCTCCCCTGGGACCGGGGCGGACTGCCGGGAGAGGGGGAGCGCCGGGGGAGAGGCCCCCACGGCCCCCGCCCGGCCCAGCAGGAAGCCGGTGAGGAACAGCGTCAGCCCCGCCAGCGCCAGGAGCGGCAGGGGGGACCTCCGGCCTCTGCGCCGGGGAGGCGCGAGGCGGCGGGGCCTGGCGGCGCCGGGAGGACGGTCCCACTGGGCGGGCGGGGCGGCGTAGTAGGTCCGCTCCGGGATGGGGAAGTCTTGGATGACGCAGGCACGCGGGTCAGACATGAGAACAACTCCTTTGCGATCGAGATCATGTCTCTATCATAAGGCTCGTCCCCGTCGAAACCGAAACATTCCTGCATCGGAGTCTCACCATTTTTGCATCGATCCTGCATCGGTGGGCTCATGACCATAGCTCGCCGCGATCTCCTCGTCCACGGCGCTCCAGTCCAGGGCAAAATTGAAGTCCAGCTCCCTGCCGTCCCGCACGGCCCAGAAAAGGCTCCTGCACTCCGGCAGGCGGAAATAGGTGATGTCGCCAGATCCCTCCGGGACGTACTCCAGCCCCAGCCGGTCCAGGATCTTCTCCCCCAGCTCTCCGGCGGTCGGACTGCCGGGAAGGCCGTCGGCGCGGAAGAACATCAGTCCCAGGATCTGCCCGCTCTCCCCATCCAGGGTGACGGTGAGGGATCTCCGCCGGGTCTCGTCATAGGTGGAGGCCACGGTGAACCCGGCGCTGGAGAGGTCCGTCTGGTCCCGGAGATAGTACCGGGTCCAGTCCCAGGAGTCGCCGTCGATCTCCGCCAGCAGCCCCGGCGTCTCCGGGAACAGGAGGCTCCCCAGGTCTGTCAGGGCCTCCCGCAGGCGCTCCATCTCCCGGTCCCGATCCTCCCCCTCCAGCTCCTGGCTCATGATGGTCAGGTCCTCCGGCAGCTCGTTCAGCCGGACCAGCAGCCAGATCCGCCCCGGCAGGTCCGGGGGCTTGAAGGGGAAATTGGTGTCCTCCGACAGCCCCTCGGCGTGGACGGTCCCGGTGAGCTCGCCGTCCTCCAGGGCGGACAGCCGCAAAGGCAGCAGCGCCAGCGCCGCCACGGTCAGCAGCGTCAAGACCGGGAAGAGCCAGTTCTTCCACCCCCTCATCCCGCTCCGCCTCCTTTCAAATGGATCCGGACCCGGGTCCCCCGGCCCAGGCGGCTCTCGATGTCCATCGTCCCGCCGTGGAGGTCCACGATCCGGCGGCACAGGGCCAGCCCCAGCCCCGCGCCGCCCTGGGCCCGGGAGCGGGACTTGTCCACCATGTAGAACGCCTCCGTCACCCGCTCCAGCTCCTCCTCCGGGATGCCCTTGCCCTGGTCCGTCACCTGGATGCAGCAGCCGCCCTCCTCCGCGAGGCCCTCCAAAAGGATCTCCCCGCCGCCCTCCATGGCCTTCCGGGCGTTGTCCAGGAGGTTCACGCAGACGGTCTCCATCAGGTCCGGCTCCATCTGCGCCGTGACGTCCTCCGCCCGAAGGGTGAGCCGGATCCCCGCCTGGGCCAGAGACGGCTCCATGGCCCCGGCCACCCGGCGCAAAAAGGCGCCCAGCGGCGCCGGGCGGAGGGGGAAGTCCTGCCGCTCCAGGACGATGAGGTCCAGCAGCTTCCGGCTCAGGGCCTCCAGCCTCCGGCCCTCGCCGAAGATATATCCGGCGCTCTCCCGGACCTGTCCCTCCGACGCCGGGCGGGAGCGGAGCAGGTCCGCGTAGCCGATGATGGAGGTCAGGGGGGTCTTGATCTCGTGGGCGAAGCTGGCGATGAAATCCTCCTGCCGCCGGGCCGCGGCCCGCAGCTCGGCCACCTGGCGCTGGATGCGGTGGGCCATGACGTTGAAGTCGGCGGAGAGCTGGGCGATCTCGTCGTCCCCGTCCACCCGGACCCGCTGGTCCAGGTCCCCCTCGGCCATGCGCCGGGTGGCGGCGGAGAGGCGGGCCAGGGGCCGCAGCAGTACGGCGGCGGTGAACAGTGACAGGGCCCCCACCGCCCCCGTGAGGGCCAGCATCAGGGAGAAGAAGCTTTGATACTGCTCCGACCGGGAATGGAACAGGCCGCTGACCTCCCGGCAGTTCTCCAGGTACAAGATGCCGTCCTCCAGGGCCAGGGGGCTGGCGGCGTGGAGGTAGATGCGCCCGTCCCCCAGGGCCTCCATCACCCAGCCCCGCTGCCCCTCCGGCAGCTGGGCGGTGAGGGCGGCGGCGTTCACCGGCAGGGCGCCGCTGCCGCCCAGGGCGCGCCCCGCCTCGTCGCTGAGGCGGAAGGAGACGGTCCGCCCCTGGCCGGTGGAGATGGTGATGCCCCCGGCGGCCTTGGCCAGTTCCTCCCGGCTGTAGGCGGGGTGGAAGGACAGCTCCTGGGCCAGGGCGAAGCGGAGGAGGTCGTTCTCCTCGTAGAGGGCGGAGACCTCCCGCTCCAGGGAGGAGCGGAACTGCGCGCCGATCAGGGCATAGCCGCCTGCGGAGCAGGCCAGCGCCGTGATGAGGACCATGCTGCAAAAGAGCTTCCAGAACAGTTTCATGGGGCCTCATCCCTCCAGGCGGTAGCCCACCTTGTAGACCGCCACCAGCCTCTCCTCCAGTCCCAGCTTCTTCCGCATCCGCTGGATGTGGAGGTCCACGGTCCGGCTGTCCCCCAGGAACTCCTCGCCCCAGACCTTCTCATAGATGCGGTCCCGGTAGAGGGCGATGCCCTTGTTCTGCATGAACAGCAGCAGGAGGTCGTACTCCTTGGCGGTGAGGGCCACGGGGGACCCGGCCCGGCGCACCACGCGGCTGGCGGTGTCGATCTCGATGTCGGGGGGCAGGGAGAGGACCCGGCCCGTCTTCCCGCAGCGGCGGAGGACCGTCTCCACCCGGGCCAGCAGCTCCATCAGCTCGAAGGGCTTGACGATGTAGTCCTCCGCCCCCAGGCGCAGGCCCTTCACCCGGTCCTCCAGCTGCCCCTTGGCGGTGAGGAAGATCACCGGCACCTCCAGGCTCTTGCAGTACTCCAGCACCTCGTACCCGTCGGCCTTGGGGAGCATGATGTCCAGCAGGGCCAGGTCGAAGGGCCGGGACTCCAGCTCGTCCGCCGCCGCGGCGCCGTCGGGGGCCCAGACGCAGCGGTAGCCCGCGCCCTCCAGGGCGGTCCGGATGAGGTTGGCGATGGGGGCCTCGTCCTCGGCGATCAAGATCTTGTTCATAGGGATCGCTCCTTCCAGCGGCATATACGGCATAGTATGGATAGTGTACGGCATCTTCCCATCATCCTTGCATCATGAACGCCGGGGGATCCCGCGGCATAGGATGGTGCAGCCCCATTTGAAAGGAGGATGCCGGAACGATGGTTCCGGCTGCTTATATGGAACAAAATATGACCCGGCGAGCTTCCTCTCCCGCGGGGAGGATGGTCAACGCCGACGAGCCCATGATCCCCCTGCCCAACGTGGGCGAGGGCGGGCCCGTTTATCCCGGCAATACCGACGGCGGCGTCACCGACCCCGGCCAGGTGCCCGTGATCCCCCTGCCCAATCCCGGCGAGGGCGGGCCCGTCTATCCCGGCGATACCAACGGCGGCGTCACCGATCCCGGCCAGGTGCCCGTGATCCCCCTGCCGAACCCCGGCGAGGGCGGCCCCGTCTATCCCGGCCCCGGCACGTCCACCTTCCCCTATCTGCCCGGCTTCGGCGGGACGATCACCGTCCCGGTCACCGGCAGCTTCGGCCAGTCCTGGAACTGCAGCAACAACAGCTGCATCTCCGCCATCCTGCCCGGCGTCATCGGCGCGGTGTGGCCCAGCGCGGCCAAGGTCCGCTTCCTGAACGCGGGCTACGGCTATCAGGCGTTCCGCATCTTCGTGGGCAACCGCCAGTTCGTGAGCCTGCTGAACTACGCCTCCGCCACCACCTACGGCCAGGTCAGCGCCGGCTATCAGACGGTGACGGTGGCCGGGACCGACGGCTATATCTACATCCAGAAGACCATGCCCTTCCAGGCGGGCGGCATCACCACGATCGCCGTCGTCAACACCGCCAGCGGCTTGGACCTGCTGCAGATCACGGACAGCTGCTGCCCGCCCACCAACGGCTATTCCAGCTTCCGCGTCGGCAACCTGGCCATGAACACCAGCCCGATGGACGTCATCATGAGCGACGGGCGCGTGGTCTGGACGGACCTGCGCTTCAAGGAGGTCGCCGCCTTCAAGCGCATCATGCCCGGCACCTATCAGTTCTTCTACGCGGACACGAACCTGACGCCCATGCCCGCGTCCCTGGACATCGAGACCCTGGACTCCGCCTGGCTGGGCGTCTACCCGCCGCAGGAGACCTTCGGCTCGCTGTATCTGGACGTGGTGAGCAACGCCATCTACAGCGTGTACCTCCTCCAGAGCGGCACGGGGCGGAACAACATCCAGAACCTGATCTTGATGGACCGGTGATCCGTCCGGGAGGACGGGAGCGCACGGAGGGGGCCCGGGAGGCCCCCTCCTCCGTTTGCCGGTCCGCGCGGTGCGGGAGGCCGGGGAAGGACCACCCCCGCGGTCCGGGCCGATCCCGGGACGCCGGAAAAGTCCCGGAGACCGGTTCAGGCTGCCGGGGCATCGCCCCGGCAGCCTGAGCAGGTTCAAAATGTGAGGATCCCCAGGTGCTCCAGCAGGATCTTGACCCCCATGAGGATCAAGATCGCGCCCCCGGCCAGCTCCGCCCGGGACTTGTACCGCAGGCCGAACACGTTCCCCACCTTCAGGCCCAGGGCGGAGAGGAGGAAGGTGGTGGCCCCGATGAGGGAGGCCGCGGCGGCGATGTCCACTCCCGGCAGCAGGGCGAAGGTGACGCCCACCGCCAGCGCGTCGATGCTGGTGGCCACGGCCAGGAGGAACATGGTGCGCACGGCGAAGGAGGCGTCGGCCTCCTCCTCTTCGCCGGAGAGGCTCTCCTTGATCATGTTCCCGCCGATGAGGGACAGCAGGGCGAAGGCGATCCAGTGGTCGAAGGAGACGATGTACTGCTCGAAGGCGGATCCCAATAAGTACCCGGCGGAGGGCATCAGCGCCTGGAAGCCGCCGAACCAGGTCCCGGTGAGCAGGTAATGCCGCGGCCGGAGCCGCTGGACGGACAGGCCCTTGCAGACGGAGACGGCGAAGGCGTCCATAGAGAGGCCGACGGCGATGAGCAGCAGTTCAAAAAGATCCATGGGGGACCTCCCGGATGAGTGAGGATGATTTTTTCATTATAACGATCTATATTCCGCCTGTCAACGGATATGCCGCGTTCCGTGTCGAAAAAAGGGGACGCAAACGGATCCGTCCAAACAAAGACCGGGACTTGGGCCGCCCGCTTCCGAGCGGGGGGCCGGACGGGGGACTGGACAAAGCCGTGGAGGACTGCTACAATGACGATACGATCTTCTCCCATCTCCTGGGGGAGCAAGGAGGTATCTGGAGCGGTGAAAGAGAAGAAGGGCGGAGGCTTCCTGCGCTGGCCGTGGAACGTCGTCGTTTACGTGCTGCTGGCGGCCGTGCTGAGGCTGTTCGCCATCCCGGTGATCCTGGTCCTGCTGTGCATCCAGCGGAAAAACGATCCCCACGGCGTGGAGGAGGGCTACTGCCTCAGCCGGACCCGGAAGCGCATCGTCTGGGTGCTGTGGGGGCTGTTGTGGCTGGTGGTCTCCGCGGGGCTGGCCTATCTGTTCTCCCTGGGGCTCCGGCAGGACCGGGCCTATTGGGAGGCCGCGGACTACGTGACCCTGGCGGTCAGCGGCGGCGGCAGCGCACTGATGCTGGCCCTGGGCGTCTACATGGGTTATACCGGCGCGCGGGACGCGCTTTTCCCGGGGAAGAGCGGCCTGGCCGCCTCCATCCGCAGTCAGCTGCCTTACCCGGAGGAGGCCCCTCCGGTGGGGGAGCTGTTCGCCATGGTGGACGAGGACCTGAAGGCCAACGGCCGGTGGTTCGACGAGATGGGCATCGGCCGGGAGTGGGTGCTGGGTGAGCAGGCCAGCCGCATCGACCGCATCCGGGGCATCTTCGTGGTGGACGAGATCCATCACCGCCGCAGCGGCAAGCGCAGCGTCACGCAGCGGGTGCTGCAGCTGGTGCTGGTGGACGACCGCTGGCAAAAGCACATCACCGATTTCAAAAAGCCGGACGAACTGCGGGCGGCGGCGGACTGCCTGGCCCTCCGGGCGCCGGGGGCCCGGAGGGGCACGAACAGCCAGTGGAGCAGTTTCTGGAGCATGGACGAGAGCGGGCGGGAGGAGTTCGAGCGGGAGTTCCGCCAGGCGAAGGCCCTCCGGGCCTCAGAGGCCGCCCAGCGGGAGGCCGTGAGCGGCGGGGCCCAGGATATGATCCTCGAATGCGGCGGCGAGGTGACCTCCCGCGTCACGGAGACGCTGGTGGGAGAGCACCTGGAGCGCTGTTTGGAGGGAGCGGGGGGAGGCTTCTCGCTGACGCCTACCCGCCCCGTCGAGGCGGAAGGCCGGGTCCTCCGCTCCTTGGGCTGCTCCCCCCGGACGAAGGAGGGAGGCGAGCCGCAGGTCCTGCTTTTGCTGGAGCTGGCCTCCAAGCCTGGGGAGGAAGACCTTGGCCTTGCCAAGGCCCTGGGGCGCCGGGAGGCGCTGGCGGTGCTGACGGCCTGGCTCCGCCGGGAGGTCCCGCCCCTCGGGGACTGGGATCTGCGGCGCGTCTACGGCGTCCGCTCCCGGCAGGCGCCCGCTCGTCCGGGGCGGGAGTCCCAGGCGAAGCTCTCTTTGGTCTACGCCAGCGGCGCCGCGGAGAGCCACACCACCTTCACGGCGGAAGACGTGCAGGTGGCGGCGGACGGCGTGGCGGATGGGACCTATCAGGTGGTGGACCTGGTCCATCCGGCGGGCTATCTGTGGATCCGGGTGACGGCGGGGGACCGGACGGATGCCCGCTGCACGGTGGAGGCCACCAGGCCCGGCGGGCCGGAGCTGGAGTTCTACATCGCCAAGATGCCGCCGAGAGAGGCGGCGGCGTGGCTGACGGGGTATCCCCGGGGACAGTACCTGCCGGGCGGCGGGAGCTGGAAGCGGGTCAAAAAACCAAATAGATAAAGGAGCGTTTCGATCATGGCAGCAGTTTTGAGCAGCGAAGTGGAGCGGGCCCTCCAGGACATCTACTACGACGTCCGTACGGGCCGGGGCAAAGAGGCGTTCGCCCTCCTGGAGGAGGCGTCCGCCGCCGGGGACGGCGACGCCAGCTGCGTCCTGGCCCGGTGCCTGTGCGGGTATCAGTACGTCTGGAGGGGCCACGGTTTCCCGGAGGACGACGAACGGGCCACGAAGCTCCTCCACAAGTCCGTGGAGCAGGGCAGCGCCCTGGGGGTGCTGGTGGCCCTGCGGAGCGGGGAGCTGACGCCCTCCGTCCAGAAGAAGATGCCCTTCCAGAGCCTCCAGGCGGCCTTCGACGAGGTG
Organism: uncultured Oscillibacter sp.; assembly: GCF_910584465.1. Lineage (GTDB taxonomy): Bacteria > Bacillota > Clostridia > Oscillospirales > Oscillospiraceae > Oscillibacter. The sequence continues at coordinate 29,414 of NZ_CAJUBK010000004.1, read as the reverse complement.
GAGGCCCTGGCGGAGGGGGGAGACGCGTTCTGCCAGTACATCGTGGGCAACAGCTACTTCTGGTGGGACTTCCTCCGCATCCAGGATAAGGGCAAAGACTCCTTCTCCAGCCAGGCGGAGTTCAAGGCTTATTTGAAAGAGCAGATCTCCAAGTGCGAGGACTGGTTCTGGAAGGCGTTCCGGGGCGGGGTCTACTTCGCCGCCAACAACCTGAACAAGTACTACAGGGAAGGGGACGAGGACATCATCGCCCCCCAGCCGGAAAAGGCGAAGGACCTCTATAAGACCGGCGCGGAGCTGGGGTACCCGCTCCACCAGTCCATCTACGCCGACGAGCTGAAAAAGGCGGAGCGGTACGAGGAGGCCCTGCGCTGGTACCGGGAGGCCGCCGAGGGCGGCAACCCCAACGACTGGTTCGAGGTGGGCTTCCTGTATGAGGAGGGCAAAGGCACGGAGCAGGATATGGCCTATGCCGTTTCCTGTTATCAGAAGGAGCTGGCCCGGGACCCGGACCACACGGGGGCCAACAATTACCTGGGCCGGGCCTATTTCACGGGCAAAGGCGTGCCGCAGGACTACGCGAAAGCCTTCCGCCACCTGTCCGTCGCCCACGACAAAAAGGGGAACACCTGGGGCGTGTTCTACCTGGCGAAGTGCTGCTTCTACGGCCTGGGCACTCCCCAGGACTACGCGAAGGCCCTCCGGTTCCTGGACAAGGTGGACTGGCAGAACCGGGAGGCGGACTACATGCGGGGCGTGATCTTCGCCCGGGGCCTGGGCGGCGCGGCGGCGGACATCCCCAAGGGCGTGGCGTACCTCCAGAAGGCGGGCAGCTTCGACAAGGCCAAGGAGGAGCTGCTGCACTATAAGAAGACCCTCTTCGGCAAGTGGGTCCGGCGGGACTGAGCGGCCGGGAGCGGGGAGACGGGCGGCGGAGCCTTGGCTCCGCCGCCTCTGCCTGTCGAAACGTCTTCCCGACAGGCGGAGCAAGTTTCCAGGACGTTCAAAAAGTCCTCGATACTGATCGATCGAGGACGAGAGGGGCCCTTCCTGGGCCCCTCTCGTGACTCTCTGCCTCCCCGCCGGTGGACCCCGCCTATTTTTCGACGCTCTAGGGCGGTGGGGAGCGCGGAGGATCCGATCGGCGGAGGCCCCGCAAATTTGTGTTGGCTTTTTTGGAAAAGTGTGGTACAATCGAACGGCATCGACCCCTACAAGAAAGGACGTGGACCTTGGTGGAGGATCATTCCTTTTCCGTCTTCCCGAACGAGAACTTCCTGGACCTGCGGCTCTATCAGTACGGCTGGGAACAGTGCGCGCCCCTGCACTCCTTCGGCCCCTACGTCCGCAACCACTATCTGTTCCACTATGTGATCTCCGGCCGGGGGCACCTGGACAACACGGACGGGGACGGCGTGCGGCGGGACTACGACCTGGGGCAGGACCAGGGCTTTTTGATCTGTCCCGGACAGATCAGCACCTACGTGGCCGATAAGGACCAGCCCTGGAAGTATGTCTGGGTGGAGTTCGACGGGCTGCGGGTGGCGGAGTACGTGGAGAGCGCCGGACTGGGCGAGCGCCAGTCCGCCTACCTGCCCCAGAGCCCTGCTCAGGGGCAGGCAGTCAGGGACATCATGCTCCACATCGCCCGGCACTCCGACGCCTCCAGCCTCCACCTGATCGGGAACCTGTTCTTGTTCCTGGACGCCCTGATCGAGACCTCCTCCACCCGCAGGGCCCTCCACGGGGTCCAGCTGAAGGATTTCTATATCCAGGAGGCCATCACCTATATGGAGCACAACTATCAGCGGGAGCTGACCGTGGAGGAGCTGGCCGACGTCTGCAAGCTGAACCGGAGCTATTTCAGCAAGCTCTTCAAGGAGAGCATGGGCTGTCCGCCCCAGGAGTTCCTGATCCGCCTGCGGCTGTCCAAGGCGGCGGATCTGATGAAGGGGACCAGCCAGCCCATCGGCAGCATCGCCGTCCGCTGCGGCTACCCGAACCAGCTCCATTTCTCCAGGGCCTTCAAGAAGCGCTACGGCGTCTCCCCCAGGGAGTGGCGGGCCCGGAACCGTCTGCAGATGAAAAAGTGACCGCGGGAGCGGTCACTTTTCGTTTGCGGGGAGATGCGGGAGCGGCCGCTTCCTGCTCAGACCGCCGTGAGGTAGAACTGGAAGGACTGGTAGTCGTCCCAGCACATGGGCAGGGGCCAGCCCACTTCCATCAGCACGTCGCCGGGGAAGCTCCCCTCGCCGTTGACCCGGTAGGAGAGGGCCGGGTCCAGGCCCTTGAGCCGCAGGGTGAGGAAGGGAGGCGCGCCGTGGGCGATGCCGTAGACCACGGAGACCAGGGCCTCCCGCCGGTCGGGGGAGACCTGCTCCCAGGCGGTGTAGGGCCCGTCCGCGAAGGGATCGCTGAGGCGGTAGTGGTCGCCCCGGCGGAGGAGGGCGTCGTGCTCCTTGAAGGACGCGGTCTGGCGGCGGATGATCTCCTTCTCCTCCTCCGTGGTCCCGCTCAGGTCCATCTCATAGCCGAAGGTGCCGCTCATGGCCACCACGCCCCGGGTCTCGATGGAGACGGAGCGCCCGGTCTGGGCGTTGGGGACGGCGGAGACGTGGGATCCCATGGTGCACGTGGGATAACAGAAGGAGGTGCCGTACTGGATGCGGAGCCGGTCGATGGCGTCGGTGTTGTCGCTGCACCAGATCTGGGGGGTGTAGTACAGCATCCCGGCGTCGAAGCGCCCGCCGCCGCCGCTGCAGCCCTCGATGAGGATGTTGGGGAAGTCCCGGCGCATCCGCTCCAGCATGTCGTACACGCCGCAGACGTACCGGTGGTAGACCTCCCCCTGCCGCTCCGGGGACAGGGCGGCGGACCAGACCGTGGCCAGGCTCCGGTTCATGTCCCACTTGACGTAGGAGATGTCGGCGCTGGAGAGGACCTCCTTCAAGGCCCCGTACACATGGTCCCGGACGTCCTGGCGGGAGAAGTCCAGCACCAGCTGCCGGCGGCCCCGGACCTTGGAGCGGCCGGGGATCTGGAGGGCCCAATCCGGGTGGGCCCGGTAGAGGCCGCTGTCCTCGTTGACCATCTCCGGCTCGATCCAGATGCCGAAGTCCATGCCCAGGGCCTTGATGCGGGGGACCAGGGCCTCCAGGCCGCCGGGGAGCTTCCTCTCGTTGACGATCCAGTCGCCCAGGCCCGCCTCGTCGGTGTCCCGCGCGCCGAACCAGCCGTCGTCCATGACGAACAGGCCGATGCCCATGGGGGCGGCGCTCTCGGCGATCTGGACCAGCCGCTCCGCGTCGAAGTCGAACATGGTGGCTTCCCAGTTGTTGATCAGGACCCGGCGGGGCCGGTCGGCCCAGGGGTCGCGGATCAGCCGCTCCCGGATGGCCCGGTGGAGCCGGTGGCTCAGGACGGAGAAGCCCTGCTTCGAGCAGCAGAGCGCCGCCTCGGGGGTGGTGAAGCTCTCGCCGGGGGCCAGGGCCCAGCAGAAGTGATAGGGATGGATGCCCAGGACCAGGCGGGTGTCCTCGAACTGGGCCCGTTCCACCGCGGCCTCGAAATTGCCGCTGTAGAGGAGCATCGCCCCGTAGCAGAGCCCGTGGTCCTCCCCGGCGTCGTGGTCGCAGAGGATGACGAAGGGGTTGTGCTGGTGGCTGGAGGTGCCCCGGATGCTGCCCGCGCTGCGGATGCCGGGGAGGAGGGGGGCCCGGTCGGGGCAGCGCTCCATGACGTGCCGGCCGTCGAAGGTGATGAGGTCCAGATCCCCCCGGGTGAGGTCCAGGCAGAGGGAGGCGGCCTGACGGACCTTGACGGTCCCGGCGCCCCGGTTGACGAGCCGGACGGCCCGGGTGATGATGTCATAGTCCTCCAGCACGCCGTACCACAGCTCGACGTCGACCTGGGCGGCGGGATCTTCCAGGACGACCACCAGGGTCTCCCCCTCCGGGCCCCGGAAAGCGGGGAGGCCCTCCAGCGCGTACTTGCCCGCCTCCAGCCGGAAGGACTTGTAGCGCAGGTCGGCGCTGCGGCTGCCGCTGGGCAGCTCCAGGTCCAAAGAGGGGAGGCGGAAGTCGCCCACGCCGCAGGTGGAATACTCCTGGGGCATGGCGTCCAGGGAGAAGCCGCGGTCCTCTCCGGCCTCCTCGGGGTTGGGGGCGAAGCTGCGGTCGGTGTACTGGATGCGGTAGGACAGGTCGCAGCCGCCGACCCTGGGGCCGTAGTAGGTGTGCAGGAGCACGCCGTATCCGTTGACCTTCATCTGGTAGGTGGTGTTTTTCGTGTGCAGGGTGAACAGGCCCTTGTCGCAACGTATCATAAGCGGTCCCTCACAGTGTCATAGATTTGAGGAATGGAACTGCGGCCATTGTAAGCGATCCCCCTCCGAGAAGCAAGAGCGGAAAGTCGACAAATTTTTGCTCCGCCCATGCCGGGGATCTGTGAGATACGGACAGCCCCGGCGGGGCAGGTCGCCGGGGCCGTCGATGAGGAGGGAGGTGGACGGATCCGTCCAGGGGGCCGCCGCCCGCGCCGCCGCCGGCGGGATGCCGGGCGCGGAGCGGAGGGGGCCTTTTTCGGATGCGTCCCCCCGAAAGGGGCCGCGGGAGCCTGGGACGGAGGGCCGCGGGAGCCCCTGCGCCCTCCGCGGCGGGGATCACTTGCCGCCGGTGGAGGCGATGCCCTCGATGAACTGGCGCTGGAAGATCAGGTACAGGATGACCATGGGCAGCATGGCCAGCAGGGAGCCGGCCATCAGCACCGGGAAGTTGGTGGTGAACTGGCCCCGGAGGGTCGCCAGGCCGGAGCTGAGGGTCATCATCTTCAGGTCGGAGTTCACGACCAGGGGCCACATCAGGTCGCTGTAGGCGAACACGGCGGTGAAGATGGTCAGAGCGGCCACGGAGGTCCCCGTCAGGGGGAACATGACCTTGGTGAAGGTCTGCCACTGGTTGCAGCCGTCCAGGTACGCGGCCTCGCCGATCTCATTGGGGATGCCCATGTAGGTCTGGCGCAGGAAGAACACGCCGAAGGCGCTGACGATGCCCGGGAAGACCAGGGCGAAGATCGTGTTGGCAAGGCCCATGTGGGCGATCATCTGATACTGGGGGATGATAAAGATCTGGCTGGGCAGGGACATCTGGACCAGCACGATGCCGAAGAGCAGGCCCTTGCCCTTGAAGTTCAGCTTGGCGAAGGCGTAGCCCGCCATGGAGCTGAACACGATGGCGCACAGCACCCGGAAGAGGATCATCAGCGCCGTGTTCCAGTACAGGTTCAGGAAGGGCAGGCTGGCCATGGCGTCCTTGAAGTTGTCCAGGATCAGCGCCTTGGGGAAGATCGTGGGCGGGATGGCCAGGCTCTCGGGGATGGTCTTGGAGCTGGTGAGGATCATCCACACGAAGGGGAAGATCATGATGACGGAGCCCAGGATCAGAGCCAGGTAGGTGAGGAACGTGGTCATCTTGCGGGACCGTTCCAGGGAAGCGGTGGTTTTCATCAAGACTCCTCCTTTCTCATACGTCGTAGTTGACCCACTTCTTCTGGCCGAGGAACTGGATGACGGTCACCAGGCCGATGAGGAGCACGGTCCAGATCACGATGGCGGAGCCGGAGCCGCGGCTGCCCGCCACGAAGGACTCGCGGTAGAAGAGGTACATCAGGCTCTGCACGCTGGTGACGGCGGGGTTCGTGTCCTCCACCATCATGTAGATGAGGTCGTACACCTTCACGGAGGCCATCAGCCGCATGATCATGACCACGAACAGCGTGGGGGAGACCATGGGCAGGGTGATGTGGAAGAACTGGGTGACCTTGTTGGCCCCGTCGATGCTGGCCGCCTCGTAGTAGGACTTGGAGATGTTCTGCAGGCCCGCCAGCAGCAGCACCGCGTCATAGCCGATGTTGGACCAGATGGCCACCACGGCGCAGGCGATCATGACCACGTTGGGGTCGGTGATCCAGCCGATGCGGGTGCCCATGGCCTGGTTCAGGATGCCGTACTCGCCGTTGAAGATCCAGCGCCACACCATGGTGACGGCGGCGGGGGCGCAGACCATGGGCAGGAAGAAGATGGTCCGGAAGGCGCCCTTACCGCGGATCTTGGCGTTCAGCAGCATCGCCACCAGCAAGGACAAAAACAGGCCCAGAGGCACGGTGAGGATGCAGAAGTAGATGGTGTTCCAGGTGGCCCGCCAGAATTCCGGGCGCTGGAAGATGTCGATGTAGTTCTGGAGGCCGACGAACTTGTAGTGGCCGAAGCCCAGGTGCTCGCAGAAGCTGGTGTACAGCGTCTGGACGAAGGGCCAGAGGTTGAGCACGATGAGGCCGATGATGGTGGGGGCCACCATGATATAAGCCCAGTTTTGTTCCCGCTTGGCGGCGGCGGACATTTTCATTCCCTTATTCACGAAAACCCCTCCTCTCACTGGTTCGCCAGTTTTTTGGCGGTCTCGGTGTTGATGATCTCCTGGATGTTGTCCATCCCGGCGTCGAAGCCCTGCTGTCCGTTGTAGACCTTGTTCAGCTCATCCAGGACGGGCGCCTTCCACTTGGGCCGGGCGGAGTTGTTGACGCTCTGCACGCCGTACTCGAACTGGTCGTTGAGGATCTCCAGGTCCAGGTCGTAGCCCGCGTTGGCGAAGGCGTCGAAATAGGGCTGCTCGGTGCCGTCATAGGCGGAGACCGCCGCGCCGAACCCGCTGGCGATCAGCTGAGCCTCCTCGGTGCCGAAGAACTTGATGACGTCCAGGGCGATGTCCCGGGTCTTGCCGTGGGCGGCGGTGGAGTAGCAAAGGCCGTTAGAGATGGTGGCCCGGCCGTCTCCCTGGACGGGATCGGGACATTTGGGCAGGGGGGCGATGTCCCATCTGCCGCGCATCTCGGGGAAATTCTCCTGCATGGCCCACAGGTTCCAGTTGCCCTCTAAGTACATGCATCCGGCCTCGGAGAAGAAGGCCGTCTGCGGCGTGGTCTCGGCGAAATAGGTCTGGTCGGGGCACCAGGGCTGGTCCTGGATCCCGATATAGAATGCCATGGCTTTCCGGGTGCCCTCCTGATCGAAGCCGCCCTTGGTCTTGTCCTCGGTGAGGATGCAGCCTCCGGCCTGGTAGACGAAGTTCCAGTAGCCGCACTGGTCGTCGTTGTATGCCATATAGCCGTATTTGCCCAAGGTATCATAGACCTTCTGGGAGGCGTCCATCATGTCGTCCCAGGTCCAGTCCTCGTCGGGGTAGGCCACGCCGGCGGCGTCGAACATCTCCTTGTTGTAGCACAGGACGATGTTGTCCTTGTCCTTGGGCACGCCGTACATCCTCCCGTCGACGCCCTGGGCGTTGCCCCGGGAGATCTCGGAGAAATGTGCCTCGTAATAGTTGGGGTCCACGTCGTCATAAAGATCGGTGACGTCCGCCAGCATCCCGAACTCGGTGTAGTACAAGATCTGGTTGGTGTGCATCCAGAAGATGTCCGGCATGGTGTTGGACTCGGCGGCGGCCTCCAGCTTGGTCCAGTACTCGTTCCAGCTGGTGACCTGCACGTCGATGACGACGTCGGGATGCTGGGCCGTGTAGGCGTCGCAGATGGCCACCATGCTGTCGCGCTGGTAGACGTCCCAGATCTGGAACGTCAGGTGCGTTTTGCCATCGGCGGCTCCGCAGCCGCACAGGCCGAGCAGCAGCGTGAGGGCCAGAGCGATGGCAGCGACGCGGGGGATCTTTTTCATAACTCCACTCCTCTGCTTCAAATTTCGCACGGTTCATCGAAACTGCATAAATCATAATACGCTCCAAGGGGCGGTGTAAATGGACTGGATCAAATAAAATATACCCGGATGTTGGAAATCACACTTTAAGCGCAAGTCAAGTGACATTTTGGCATGTTTTCAAAAAATTCATTAAGTTTCTACAGATGCGGCGATTTCCTTTTGTGCAAAACATAAAATATAGGGAAAGAGCCCCGGGGGACCGTCTCCCGGGGCTCCTGGATTTTTACATTATATGCCAAAATGCGGGATGTTGCCGGCGGGGCCCCGCGGGGCGGCCGCGAGGTATTCGCTGGGGGACAGGCCGGTCTCCCGGCGGAAGACCTTGGCGAAGTAGTTGGCGTTGGCGAAGCCGGAGGCCTCCGCCACATAGCCGATGGTGGTGTCCGGGTCCCGGAGGAGGAGCTTGGCGTATTCGATCCGCACGCGGGTGATGTACTTGCCGGGGGAGGTGCCGATCTTCTTGGTGAACACCCGGCCCAGATGGGCGGCGGAGACCTCCAGGCGCTCCGCCAGTTCGTCCACGCCCTCCAGGAAGGGGAACTCCTCCTGGATGATGGCCACGGCGGCCTCCACCAGGGGGGACCCGGCGTCCACCCGGAAGGTCCGCGGCAGGTCCCGGAGCTTGAGCAGCATGGCGTAGGCCAGGGCGGAGGCGGTCCCGGCCGGGACCTGGCCCTGTTCGTCCTCCAGGACGGCCAGGGAGAGCGCCGCCTCCCGGACTGCCGCCGCGCCGGTGTGGAACAGGGCGCCGCCGTCCGCCAGGCGGTCCGCCAGCAGGCGGGGCGTCAGCTCGCCCTGGAGCCGGAGCAGGAGGTACAGCCCGTCGGACACGGCCTGGACCGTGTACTCCCCCGGCTCCGCCAGCAGGTACGCCTGCCCCGGGTCGAGCAGGGCGTAGTGCTCGTAGGCGGAGACGGTCAGGTTCCCCTGGACCGCCGCCGCCAGGATGTAGTCCCCGGTCTGTCCATAGCCGGCGATCTGATCCCCGGCGGAGAGGGGGAGGATGCGGGCGGAAGGGAGGGCGAGCAGCCCCTGGACGGTGACGTCGGGGGCCGCCGGCCGGATATCTCGTTTCTCATTGGCACGTGGGGGCATAGGGGACCTCCATGGTCATGGCCGGTAGCCTGCGCTGCCGCCGCTCCGGCCCGTCCTGACACCGGACCGCCAGAGCGGCCGGGGGCCCTTTGGGCGGCAGCCCTCTCGGGGAGGGAGGCTCAGTGGGCGATGGCCTGCTCGGTCTCCTTGTCGAACAGGTGGATCTTGTCTTTGTTCAGGCTCAGGCGGGCGGCGTCGCCCACCTTGCCGGAGTAGCTGGAGGGCGTCCGGACCACGAGCTTGCTGCCCTGGCAGTCCAGATGCAGGTGGGTCTCCGCGCCCATGAGCTCGGCGATCTCGATGGTGGCCTCCAGGTCGCCGCCGTCGGCGGGGTCCAGGTCCTCGGGACGGACGCCCAGCACCACGGGCTTGCCCACGTAAGCGCCCAAGGTCTTTTTGTCCATCCGCTCCGGCAGGGCGATGGCGGCGCCGCAGGTCTTGGCCACGAGCTTCCCGTCCTCCTCGGCGATGACGGCGTCCAGGAAGTTCATCTGGGGGGAGCCGATGAAGCCCGCCACGAAGAGGTTGCAGGGGTAGTCGTACAGGTTCTGGGGGGTGTCGTTCTGCTGGATGATGCCGCTCTTCATGACCACGATGCGGTCGCCCATGGTCATGGCCTCGGTCTGGTCGTGGGTGACGTAGACGAAGGTGGTCTGGAGGCGCTTGTGGAGGCGGCTGATCTCCGCGCGCATGGCGGTGCGGAGCTTGGCGTCCAGGTTGCTGAGGGGCTCATCCAGCAGGAAGACGGCGGGGTTGCGGACCATGGCGCGGCCCAGGGCCACGCGCTGGCGCTGGCCGCCGGAGAGGGCCTTGGGCTTGCGGTTGAGCAGGTGCTCCAGGTCCAGGGCCTGGGCGGCCTCGTGGACCCGGCGGTCGATCTCGTCCTGGGGGATCTTCTGGAGGGTCAGGCCGAAGGCGATGTTCTTGTAAACGGTCATGTGGGGATAGAGCGCGTAGTTCTGGAACACCATGGCGATGTTCCGGTCCTTGGGGGCCACGTCGTTGACCACCTGGTCGCCGATGTACAGCTCACCGCTGGAGATGTCCTCCAGGCCGGCGATCATGCGCAGGGTGGTGGACTTGCCGCAGCCGGAGGGGCCCACCAGGATGACGAACTCCTTGTCCTGGATCTCCAGGTTCAGGTCGGGGACGACGGTGACGTTGCCGGGATAGGTCTTCTCGACATGCTTGAAGGTGATACTGGCCATGATGGGCTCCTCCTCGATCGATTTTGGCAAAAGCATAGCACGGGCCTCTCGGGATCGCAAGGGTAAATTCCCGACGGTACAGGTAAAGATCCGGCATCCCCCGGGGACAGGGGGGCCGCACCGCGCCCCGGCCATGGCCCCGTCCGAGCGATCCTCCGGCCCCGGGCGCCCCGGTCCGTCCCGCGGCGCGGCCCGTCCCGGAGGGGCCTGCGCCATACGCGTCCGGTTTTTTGCGGGGAGGGCGCGTCCCGTCCCGGCATCCGGCGCTCCTTCGAGGGATTTTATGAAAAACACTCTTGACAAGTTTGGGCGGGATCTGTATAATAGTGATGTTGAAGCCATATGACATGGCCCTTAAAGTATCCTGGAGATAGCCGGATACCTCGGAGGGAGGGAAAATATAGATGTCTGAGATCCATGTGAAGGAGAACGAGTCCATCGACAGCGCGCTGAAGCGTTTCAAGCGCAGCTGTGCCAAGGCCGGCGTCCTGGCCGAGGTCCGGAAGCGTGAGCATTACGAGAGTCCCAGCGTGAAGCGGCGCAAGAAGTCCGAAGCCGCCCGCAAGAACAAGAAGCGTTACTACTGAGCGATGTGGAGAGCCGCCGTGCCTTTGGCACGGCGGCTTTTTCGCGCGCGCGTCATCCCCCCAGATGGATGACGCACGCCCCCAGGTCGTAGAAAGGCTCCGCCGCCGTGGGCGAGATGCCCTCCACCACGCCCGCCTGGGTCAGCACGGAGGTGGACTTGAAGCACACCGGCAGGATGGGCATCTGGTCCTTGAGATGGGCGCACAGGGCCCGCATGGCGGCGGCCCGGTCCTCCGCCCCGGCCAGGGCCTCCAGGAGCCGGCTGGTCTCCGGGTCGGACCAGTGGCCGTAGTTCAGCGCCCCCGCGGGGGCCAGCAGGCCGCTCAGGTCCCAGTCGGCGGTGAGGCGGGTCTCCCCGTAATAGAGGTCGAAGTCCCCGGCGTCCAGCGCGGCGGTGTACTCCTCCCAGGGCAGGGCCCGGACCTCCACTGGCAGGCCCCCGGCGGTCCAGCTCTCCGCCAGATGGCCCGCGATGGCCCGCTTGAAGCTGTTCTCCTCGTTCACCAGCAGGGTCAGGGGCCGCTCCGGGACATAGCCGCTCTCCGCCAGCGCCGAGGCAAGGCCGTCCGGGGGATAGCCCTCCTCCAGGTCCGCCGGGTACAGGGCGGAGGCCGGGGACACCGGGAAGGCGGCCGCCTGCCCGTGGCCGGAGAGGAAGGCCCCGGCCACGTTGTCCCGGTCGATGCCCGCCGACAGCGCCCGCCGGAGGGCCGGATTGTCCAGCGGCGCACGGCCGGTGTTGCAGCCCACGTATTGCAGCACCGTGGTGGCCGCGTCCACGCAGTCCACGCTGCCGGTGGTGCTCACCGCCAGCACGCCCGTGAGGTCCGCCGTGACCAGCTGCACCTCGTGGGAGGAGAAGCGGTAGAGCATGGCGTCGGTGTCCGGCGCTTCCACCAGCGCGATCCGGTCCACCGGCTGGGCCTCCCCCCGCCACCAGGACTGGTTGGCGATCAGGTACGGCCCCGTCTCCTCCTCGGCGTAGAAATAGGGCCCCGTGCCGGTGGGGGCGCCGTCCCCCTGGGTGCCGGACTTCACGATGGGCACGTCCAAGAGGGCCGGGAGGGCGGCGTTGGGGCCCTTCAGGGAGATGGTGACGCTGTCCCCGTCGGCGAGGATGGAGCCGATCCCCGCGAGGCGGGGGCCATAGCGCACGGACTCCCGCGCCCGGTCCAGGGACGCCTTCACGTCCCGGCCCGTCAGCGGCGTGCCGTCGGAGAAGAGGACGCCCGGGCGGAGGGAGAAGGTATAGCGGGCGAGCGCTTCGTCATGGGTATAGCTGATGCACAGCCAGGGCTGGGGCTCGAAGCGCTCGTCCAGGCGGAACAGGCCCTCGTACAGCAGGGACGCCGCCACCTGCTGCATCCCGTCGGCGCAGTCGGCCGGGTCCAGGCTCCCCCCGGGCGTATAGGGCAGGGCGAAGCTCTGCGGCAGGGCGGGGCCCTCCGGCCCGTCCTCCGCCTCCTCCTCGAAGGGGGGCAGCATGTCGTCCGGCCCCTCCGGCAGCTCCTCCTGCCAGCAGCCGGTCAGCAGCGCGAAGGGCAGCAGGAGCGCGAGCAGTTCACACAGGCATTTCTTCATGACTCACCTCAACGAACGAACGAGGGGCCGGGAGCCAAGGGCCTCCCGGCCCCTCAGAGTGTCAAAAAAGAAGGGGGACTACATCGACGGGAAGGAAGAGAGTTACGAGAGGAACCCAGGAAGGGTTCCTTTCGTTTTTGATCAAGAAGTTTTCAGAACTTTTTTGAAAGTTCTGAAAACTTGCTCAGCCTGTCGAAAAGACGTTTTCGACAGGCTGAGGGGCCGGGAGCCAAGGGCCTCCCGGCCCCTGCCTCCCGGCGCGGATACCGTCATCTCCCGGCGGTGATGGCCGCGCACTGGACGCCCCGGGCCTCCCCCATCCTCCGGTGGGACCAGAACAGGTCCGGGCGGCAGGCGGTGCAGAGGCCGGCGGCCTCGATATGCTCCGGCAAGACCCCCGCCCGCAGCAGCCATTGGCGCTCCAGGCCCTCCAGGTCCACGTGCCACTTGGCTCCCCGCCGTTCCAGATAGGGGCCTGCGTCCTCTCCCAGGGCCTCCCGCATGGCGGCGGGGACGTCGCCGTCGGTCTCGAAGCAGCATGGCCCGATGCAGGGGCCCAGGGCGGCCCGGAGGCGCCCCGGCTCCGCGCCGTAAAGGCGGGCCATCTCCCGGACCGTCTTTTCGACGATGCCCCCGGCGCAGCCCCGCCAGCCCGCGTGGGCCGCGCCCACGGCCCCGGTCCCCGGGTCGTGGAGCAGCACGGTGCCGCAGTCGGCGGAGAAGACGAACAGGGTCAGGCCCGGCACGTCCGTCACCAGGGCGTCGGCGCTGTCGTAGTCCCGCTCCCGGGAGAGGCCCTTCCCGGCGTCCTCGGCCGTGCAGGCCCGGACGTTCGTCTCGTGGACCTGCCGGGAGAGGACGGACCGATCAACATCTGCGCCGATGGCGGCGCAGAAGCGGCGGTAGTTCTCCAGCATGGCCTCCCGGCCGTCCCCCATGCCGGGGCGGAGGTTCAAGCTGTCCCAGGGGGCGGGGGACACGCCACCCAGTCGGGTGGAGAAGCCGTGGCGGACGCCGCCAAGATCAGGAGCGGTGAGCCACACCAGGCCGTTTTGTTGATGGGTCTCAAAGGGCATGAGGACCTCCCTGTTCTTCCTCCTTTTGGGTCTCGCCGTTTTTCTCGACCAGCTCATGCTTCGTCCAGCCGTTCCAAACATGGAAGCCGCCATAGGCAAAGAACGGCAGTCCACAAATCCACAGAGGGATCTCCTCGTTGAACGGAGCCAGAATGAAGATCCAGCCTGCCAGGATCAGTACCGCACCAAAAAGGAGTTCCTTGATATCCTGGAGCAGAGAGAGGACGTTGTCATTATCCTTGTTCATAAGAGGTATTCCTTTCCGATCAAAAGCCCACCGGGAAGGCGGACACACAGGCCCTTCCCCGCAGGGTGTTTACTGGCAGAAGGCGGTCCCGGAGGAACGGGCCGCCGAGCACCCGCAGGGGTACGCCGCATCCGTAAGGCGGCAAAGCCGCCAACGGCTGCGCAGGGCGGCGGCCCCTGCGGATCCGATCACCAGAGCATCAGCGTCAGCGGAGAGAGAAGGAAGGCGATTCGACGACCACCAAAACCCCCGCCCGCACTGTGCCGCGGCCCGAAGACCTTCGCCAAAAAACGGAAGCACACCAGCCGCGCCTTCGTGACGCATCCCCTTGTTTTTCTCTTTTGGACCGTGCACGACCCGTTTTCTCTTTTTATTCGGGAATAAAAAGAGAAAATGGGGGGTGCGATGGAACAGCCATCATCATGGCTGGATCCCTCCCCGCCCGCCAGGGCGAGAACAAGCCCATCAATTCGGATGGTATTCCGGACAAGTGCACTTCTTCCACTTCAGCCCGCTGCCGCAGGGGCAGGGGTCGTTCCGCCCGATCTTCACGACGCGGGTGGGCTGCTTCTTGGGCTTGGTGCCGTCGCCGCCGACGTTCTCCACCATGCCCTTGGCGACCCGCTCCCGCTTGACCTCCTCGTCCTTGCGCAGGCGCACGGAGTACAGCCGCCGGACCGTTTCGTCCTGGATGGCGGCGATCATCTCCTCGAACATGTCCAGGGACTCCCGCTTGTACACGTCCACGGGGTCGTTGTTGCCGTAGGACTGGAGGCGGATGCCCTGCTTCAGGTCGTCCATGGCGTCGATGTGGTCCATCCAGTATTCGTCCACCACCCGGAGCATGATGACCCGCTCCAGCTCCCGCATGACGGGGCTGCCGATCTCCGCCTCCTTGGCCTCGTAGAAGCGCTCGGCGGCGGCGGTGAAGGCCCCGTCGAAGTCCTCCTGGCTCTTCTGCGCGAGCTCCCCTTCGGGGATGTCCACCGCGCCCTTGGCGAAGTACATGCCCTCCAGGCCCCGGAGCATCTCCCGGCAGGCGGCGGCGTCCAGGTGCTGCTTTTCGCCGAAGGCGAGGCTCACATGGTTGGCGATGGAGGTGCGCATCATGTTCAGCACGGTGTCCTTGATGTCCATGCCGTCCAGGACCTGGCGGCGCTGGCCGTAGATCAGCTCCCGCTGCTTGTTCATCACGTCGTCGTACTCCAGCACGGATTTGCGGGACTGGAAGTTCCGGGACTCCACCGTCGTCTGGGCGTTCTCGATGGCCTTGGTCAGCATCTTGTTCTCGATGGGGGTGTCCTCGTCCAGGTCGAAGCGGTCCATCATGTTCGTGATCCGGTCCCCGCCGAACAGGCGCATCAGGTCGTCCTCCAGGGAGATATAGAACCGGGTCTCGCCGGGGTCGCCCTGGCGGCCGGCGCGGCCGCGGAGCTGGTTGTCGATCCGGCGGGACTCATGGCGCTCCGTGCCGATGATGAACAGCCCCCCCGCGTCCCGGACCTGGTCCGCCTCGCTGGCGATCTCCGCCTTGTGCTGGGCCAGCTTCTCGGCGAAGAGCTCCCGGGCGTCCAGGATCTGCCGGTCGTCCGTGTCGGCGTAGCCCGTGGCGTCGATGATGACCTCCTCGGGATACCCGGCCTTCACCAGGTCCGCCTTGGCCAGGTACTCGGCGTTGCCGCCCAGCATGATGTCGGTGCCGCGGCCCGCCATGTTCGTGGCGACGGTGACGGCCCCCAACTTGCCCGCCTGGGCGACAATCTCCGCCTCCTTCTCGTGGTTCTTGGCGTTGAGGAGGTTGTGCCGGATCCCCTCCCGGGCCAGGAGCTTGCTCAAAAGCTCGTTCTTCTCGATGGAGACCGTGCCCACCAGCACCGGCTGGCCCTTGGCGTGGCACGCCTTGATCTGCTCGATGACCGCCCGGAACTTCCCGGCCTCGGTCTTGTAGACCACGTCGTGGTGGTCGTCGCGCTGGTTGGGGCGGTTGGTGGGGATCTCGACGATGTCCAGGTCGTAGATGGTGCCGAACTCCTCCTGCTCCGTCATGGCCGTGCCGGTCATGCCGGAGAGCTTGTCGTAGAGCCGGAAGTAGTTCTGGAAGGTGATCGTCGCCAGGGTGCGGTTCTCGCTGTTGACGCTGACGTGCTCCTTGGCCTCGATGGCCTGATGGAGGCCGTTGGAGTACCGGCGGCCGAACATCAGGCGGCCCGTGAACTCGTCGACGATGATGACCTCCCCGTCCTTGACCACGTAGTCGATGTCCCGCTTCATGGTGCCGTGGGCCTTGAGGGCCTGGTTGATGTGGTGGCTGATGGTGGAGTTGGAGGGGTCGGAGAGGTTCTCCACGTGGAAATACTCCTCCGCCTTGGCGATGCCCCGGGCGGTGAGGGTGGCGGTCTTGGCCTTCTCGTCCACGACGTAGTCCGCGTCGATGTCGGAGGACTCCTCCTCCTTGTTGTCCACCTGGACGACCACCTGCTTTTTCAGCTTTGCGACGAACATCTCCGTCATGTCGTACATCTGGGTGGACTTCTCCCCCTGGCCGGAGATGATCAGCGGGGTCCGGGCCTCGTCGATTAGGATGGAGTCCACCTCGTCCACGATGGCGAAGGAGTGGCCCCGCTGGACCAGCTCCTGGGAGTAGATGCACATATTGTCCCGGAGGTAGTCGAAGCCCATCTCGTTGTTGGTGCCGTAGGTGATGTCGGCGGCGTAAGCCTCCTGGCGCTGCTTGGAGTTCAGGCCGTGGACGATCAGGCCCACCTTGAGGCCCAGGAAGCGGTGGACCTTGCCCATCCACTCGCTGTCGCGCTTGGCCAGGTAGTCGTTGACCGTGACGATGTGGACGCCCTTCCCCGCCAGGGCGTTGAGGTAGGCGGGGAGGGTGGCGACGAGGGTCTTGCCCTCGCCGGTCTTCATCTCGGCGATCCGGCCCTGGTGGAGCACCACGCCGCCCACCAGCTGCACCCGGTAGGGCCGCAGGCCCAGCACCCGGTCCGACGCCTCCCGCGCGGTGGCGAACGCCTCGGGGAGGATGTCGTCCAGGGACTCGCCGCCGGCCAGGCGGTCCTTGAACTCCTGGGTCTTGGCCTGGAGCTGGGCGTCGGTCATGGCCTTGTACTCGTCGGCCATGGCCTCGATCTTGTCCACGATGGGATAGATGGATCGAAGCTCCCGGGAGCTGTAGTCACCGAAAATCTTTTTTATCAGGCCCATGTTCGTTTGAAACTTCCTTTCTAAATTGGAGGCTCCCCCGGCGGGGGAGCCGGCGATATCCATAGTAAAACAACCATAGCTTACCACAGACCCTCCGAAAATGCAAAGGAAATCCAGGGCGGGAGAAAAAAATTTACAAAGAGGCGGCGGCCGGGAGGGGCCGCCGCTCCGAGTGTCGAAAAGGAGTGGGGACTTCTCCAACGGGAAGGGAGGTCAGTCCACGGTGAACTCCGCCGCCAGCGCGAACGGGGCCTCCCCGCCGTGGTCCCAAAATTGCAGGATCAGCCGGTACCGCCCGGGCCGCAGGGCGTCGAAGGGGCGCGTGTCGCTCCAGTAGAAGGTGAGGCGCCGGGGGACGTCCTTTTCATAAGAGCAGGACTCGAGGGCCGCGCAGACGGTATCGCCGGGCCGCCCCTCCTCCCGCATGGGGAGCCACAGCCCCCACAGCCGCCGCTGGACATGGTAGTCCTCCAGCTCCCCGGCGTTGGAGATGCGCCGGTCCGTGCGGTTCAGGACCTCCACCGTCACGCTCCTGGAGGTCACGGATCCCTCCACGGCGGTCATGGAGATCCCCTCCTGCCGGTAGGTCCCGCGGTCGGCCATGGCCAGCAGGATCCCGGCCCCCAGCAAAAGCAGCATCCACGGGGAGCACAGCCATTTTTTCAGACGCATCCTCCTCACCTCCTGTAGGTCTGTCCGTTTAGACGGCGGGGGAGCGGGAAAAGTTCCCGGTCCCCGGGGCCTCGCCCCCCGGCGGCAGGCAGGCCCGGCCCCGGGATCTGCCGGCGGGGAGGGGAGGGCCTCCCGGCGGCAGGAGGGCCGCATGTCTTGACTTTCTCGGCATGAAGGTGTATGCTCTCCATAGATCCGACACATTTTGCCACCCGGCCCGCGGGAGTCTTCTATATGGAGTTGGTGTTCGCATGGCGTTTCATTCCGCCCCCTTCCTGTTCTTCTTCTTCCCGGCGGCATGGCTGCTCGTCCGGCCGGCCCGGGGCAGGGGACGGATCTATCTCCTCATCGCCGTCAGCTTGTTGTTTTATGCCTGCGGGCAATGGCAGGGGCTCCCCTGTCTCCTCCTGTCCGCCGCCGTAAGCTTCGCTGCCGGTTTTTTCATGCCCCGGGCCCGGCGGAAGCGCGGCCTGCTGGCGGCGGTCCTGGCCTTCCACCTGCTCCTGCTGGGGATGTTCAAATACCTGGACTTCTTCACCGGGAGCCTGGGCCCCCTGCTGGGGACGGAGATCCCGGCGGCGGGCCTCCTCCCGCCGATGGGCATCTCCTTCTTCACCTTCAAGTCCATGGCTTACGTCATCGACGTCTACCGGGATGGGGACCGGGCCGCCCGGCGCTTCAGCGACTTTTTGCTGTACGTCTCCTTCTTCCCCCAGGTGGTCTCCGGCCCCATCGCCCGCTTCGGGCAGTTCTCCGCCGGACTGGACGGCCCCCGGCCCGGCGCGGAGCAGAGCGCGCGGGGCCTCCGCCGCTTCATCGTGGGCTTCGCCAAGAAGGCGCTGATCTCCGAGATGGCCGCCACGGTCGCCGACACCGCCTTCGGCCTGGGGGCCGGGCTGGACGGGCGCATGGCCTGGCTGGGCGCCGCGGCCTATACCCTGCAGATCTACTTCGATTTCTCCGGTTACAGCGACATGGCCCTGGGCCTGGGGACGCTGTTCGGCTTCGAGGGCCCGGAGAACTTCGACTATCCCTACGTCTCCGCTTCCATCACCGAGTTCTGGCGGCGGTGGCACATGTCCCTCTCCTTTTGGTTCCGGGACTACCTGTACATCCCCCTGGGGGGCGGGCGGCGCGGCGCCGCCCGGAAGTGCCTGAACAAGGCCGCCGTCTTCCTGCTCTGCGGCCTCTGGCATGGGGCCAGCTGGACCTTCGTCCTCTGGGGCGCGTGGCACGGACTCCTCTCCGCCGCCGAGAGCGTCCTGCCCATGGGGAAGCTCCAGAGGGGGCCCCTGGGCCGCTTCGCGGGGCATGTCTGGACGATGCTGGCGGTCTGCCTGGGCTTCGTGGTCTTCCGGGCGAGCTCCGTGGGGGAGGCCGTGACGGTCCTGCGGGCCATGTTCACCGGCTTCGCCCCCACCCCCGCCTCCACGCTGGCCCTGGAGCGGATCGGCCCGGCGGTGTGGTGCGCCCTGGGCGCGGGCGTCGTGGGGAGCCTGCCGGTGGCGCCCTGGCTGAAAAAGCGCCTGGACGGCCGCTGGCTGGAATTCTCCTCTTACGCCGGCGCGGCGGCGCTGTTCGTCCTCTGCCTCCTGGCGGCGGCGGGCAGCAGCTTCCAGCCTTTCATCTACGCCCAGTTCTGAGGCCCCGCATCCCCGGCCGCGGGACGCCGCCGGCGCGGGCCTCCGGCCGCATCCCCCGGCCTATGGACGCGGTCCCGGGCCCGGGGGAGGAGCGCCCGCCCCTTCCCGGCTGCGGCCATATATCTCCATCTTGTGAGGCGATGTCATGAAAAAAGGATCTGCCTACGCCGCCTTCACGGCCCTGATCCTCCTGCTGTGCCTGATCCCCTCCCTGGGGATGCTGCTGCCGGTGCGGGAGGGCCCGGCCGGCGGCAACCAGACCATCGCGGCCCCTCCCGCCCTCCGGGACGCCGGGGGAGCTTGGGATCCCGGCTTCCTCTCCAAGCTCCGGGACTACGCGGCGGACAACTTCTTCCTCCGCCAGGACCTGATCACCGCGTGGTCCGCCCTGAACGCCAAGGGGCTGCACAGCTCCATCACGGAGGACGTGGTGCTGGGCAGGGACGGCTGGCTCTACTTTGGGGACACCCTGGCGGACTACGCCGGGCTGGACCCCATGGACCGGCGGGAGCTGTTCTCCGCCGCCCGGAACCTGTCCCTGATCTGCGAATACTGCGAGAGCCAGGGGGCGCGGTTCCTGTTCACCGTCGCCCCCAATAAAAATTCCCTCTACCCCGAGCATATGCCCGGCCTCACCGCCTCCGGGGAGCCCCACGACGCCGAGCGGCTGGCCGCGGAGCTGGAGCGGCAGGGCGTGGAGTACCTGGACTGCTTCGCCCTGTTCCGGGACCGGGAGGAGACGCTCTATTTCCGGACGGATTCCCATTGGGACAGCAAGGGCGCGGCCCTGGCCGCCGACGCGCTGAACGAGGCCCTGGGACGGTCCTCCGCCTACTTCGCCGGGCCCTTCTCCCCGGAGGAGGTCCATAAGGGCGACCTTTACGATATGCTCTATCCCGCCGGGGACGGCCTGGAGGCGGATCGGGTCTACGGCGGCGTCCTGGACTTCGGATACGACGCGCCCATCCGCTCGGCGGAGAACCTCACCATCATGACCCACGGCGGCGGGGAAGGGTCTTTGCTGATGTTCCGGGACTCCTTCGGGAACCTGCTGTACCCCTACCTGGCCGACAGCTTCGGCGCGGCGCTGTTCTCCCGGTCCATGCCCTACCGGCTGGACCTGACGGCCCGGCGGGAAGCGGACTTCGTCGTGGCGGAGCTGGTGGAGCGGAACCTGCGCTATCTCATCCGGGAGGTCCCCGTGATGCCCGCGCCCCGGCGGGGGACGGGACTGCCGGAGCCGTATGCCGTCTATGGGAGCGGCGTGGAGCTGGACGCGGAGCCGTCGGAGGACCTGCCGGGCTATGCGCTGGTCAGCGGGCCGCGGATCTTAGAGGGGCAGGAGCTCCCGGACGCGGCCCCGGATACGCCGGTGCTGGTCCTGACCTCGGACGGCGGCTGTTACGAGGCGTTCTTGCTGGAGGACGGCGGCATCGGCCTCTACCTCCCGGAGGGGATCCGGCCTGTGGGCATCGCCTATGCCCCGGCCTGAGGGACGCCGTGCGGGGAGCTTTTTCCAAGAGACAGACAGGACGGACAGACAGAGGGTAAAGGAGAGATACCGTATGGGGAAGATCGATTGGATCGCGCTTTTGCTGGCGCTGGTGATGCTGGTCACCGTCATGCCGGCCTGTGCCGCCGGGGCGGAGGACCCCGGCACGCAGGACTACAGCGAAGATGCTTATGGTGGCCTGGCGCCTCCGCCGGAGGACGGCGGGCCCCAGGACAGCGGCCCGGCGGACGGGGAGGACGGCAGCGGCCTCGCGCCGGACCGGCATCGGACGTCCGATGCCCCCGTCGTCCCGGCGGACGACGGGGGCCTTGCCCCCGACCAGCCGCAGGTCGGCAAGAAGAAGCGGGAGAACGAGAAAGCCGCTCTGGCCGGCAAGGTCCCGGCGGGCGTCTCCCTGTCCACCGACGTCCACACCGCTTACGCCTACGGCAGCGGCGGCGCCTTCGCCGCGTTCCACCCCGACCGGCATGTCACCCGGGCCGAGGCGGCCCAGATGCTCTACCGCCTCCTGCCGGAGCAGGCCAAGGTCCCCGTCGGCGTCTACGCCGACGTGCCGGAGGACGCCTGGTATGCCGACGCGCTGCGGACCCTGGCGGACCTGGGCGTGATCGAGGCCCGGGACGGGATGCTGGAGCCGGACCGGGAGGTCACCCGGGGCGAGTTCGTCCGCTGCATCGCCTCCTTCTCCCCCCTGCGGACCGACGGGGAGCTCTTCCCCGATGTGCCCGAAGACGATCCCAACGCCTCCTACATCCTCTCCGCCCGCGCCTACGGCTGGGCGCAGGGGGGCGGCGACGGGCTCTTCCGGCCGGACGAGGCCATCGGCCGGGCAACGGCGGTGGTGCTGCTGAACCGGGCCCTGGGCCGGTCGGCGGACAGGGACTATATCGACCGGGAGCATCCCGCGTTCTACATCGACCTGGCCCCCTCCAGCTGGTACTATCACGACGTGCTGGAGGCCACCGTCAGCCACGGCCACACCAGTACCGGCGGGACGGAGCAGTGGACCTCCCACACGCCGAAGGACGAGGTCCCCCAGGACGGCTTCCGGCTGGTGGACGGCTGGCTGTACTGCTACGACAGCGCCAGGGGCGACCTGGTCCGGGACGCCGTGGTCCGGAACCACTATTTCAACAGCCTGGGCCGCTTCACCACCGGGAACGGGGAGCTGGACGCCCGGCTCCATGACATCGTGGCCGCCCATACCGCCCCCTCCCAGACCCAGGAGGAGATGCTCCGGGCCCTGTACCTCTACACGCGCGATTCCTTCACCTATCTGCGCCGGGCCCCCTACGCGTTCGGCGTCTACGACTACATGGAGACCGACGCCCTGCGCATCCTGACCACCGGCTACGGCAACTGCTACTGCTACGCCGCCCTGTTCTGGTACCTCTCCCGCTGGATCGGCTATGAGTCCGCCATCTACAACGGCACCGTGGGCGTGCGGAAGTCCCCCCACAGCTGGGTGCAGATCGCGATGGACGGCAAGAGCTATATCTTCGATACCGAGCTGGAGATGGCCTACCGCCGGAAGCAGCGCTTCGACATCGACCTTTATAAATTCTATGACGCCGGGAACAGCTGGAACTACCGGCGGCCCCAGCACGGCGGCGTCCAAATGTGAGGGAAGGAGAGACGGCATATCATGAAGAGATCATGGAGCATCCTGCTCTGCGCGGCGCTGCTGTGCGCCCTGTGCGCCTGCGGCGGGCAGGCCCCTCAGGCCGGGCCGGCCCGGGAGGGCGGAGAGCCTGCGGTACGGAGCGGGGACGCCCCCGCCAAGGAGACGGGGGACGAAGGATCCGGCGAAGCCGGCGGGGCCCCGGAGGCCGGACGGACGGAGGAGGGGCCCGGTCAGGCGGAGGAGCCCGCCGGCGGGTCCGGCGGGGCGGCCCCGGATGCGGGGAGCCAGGCCCCGGAGCAGGCGGAGGAGCCCCCGGAGCCCGCGCCGTCCGAAAAGCCGGAGGCCAAGGACCCGCCCGCCCCGAAGCCGGGACAGGCCGGGGATGCGGAGCCTGCGGCCGGACAGGGCGGGGCGGAGCCTGCCCCCGCGCCCATCTCGGAGCCGGGACCTGCACCAGATCCGGAGCCGGAGCCTGCTCCAGGGCCCGCGCCCGCTCCGGAGCCGGAGCCCGCGCCCGCCGAGAGCGTGGACCGCAAGTCTGTGGCCGAGGGGCTGGTGGGCCGTCCCGTCAGCGAGCTGTACGCCGCCATCGGCCGTCCCCTCGCCTCCGATTATGCCCCCAGCTGCCTGGTCGACGGCGACGACGGTGAGCTGACCTACGACGGCTTCACCGTCTATACCACGAGGGAAGGGGATCAGGAAACGGTCTACGCCGTGTTTTGACATATCTTGCGCCGGGGCAGGCGTATCCTGACCGATAGGAAGGCCGGAATGCCCCTTGGAGGATCTGATGAAACGAAATACCATCCTGGTCTGCGCCGCCCTCGCGCTGGCAGTCCTGGCCGCAGCCTATCTCTACGTGCCCCGCAGCTTCCGCCCCGTCTTCGGCGAGGGGGAGGTCCTCGTCTGCTTCAACGAGGACGGGAGCTTCGACATCGAGTGGCCGGAGGCCAAGGCGAGCGTCCCGGAGGACATCCGGGAGAAGCTCAAGTCCGCGCTCCAAAGGGGCGCCCTGGCGGATGCCGCGGCGGGCATCGCCGAGGAGGACGGCTGCACCTATGAAGAAGCGCTGGACCGTATCGTGGACGACGTGTCCTATATCCAGTCCATGCGGCACAGCGGCGAGGCCATGCCCGTCGAATATCCGGTGTTCAGCAACGGGGGCAGGGCCTGGACCGTATCCCTGCCCGTGACGCTCCAGCTGCGGGCGGAGTCCTGGGGCATGGATCTGCTGGGCCTGCCCCGCCGCGCATCCAGCGAGAAGCGGACGGCGCAGATCGAGGCCGTGGATCTGGGCGCCCCGGAGGCCAAGGCCGTCCCCGCGCCGGGGGAGCTGTCCCTGGAGTGGACGCTGGCGGGCCGCGCCCCGGACTTTTACGAGGTCTTCACGATCGACGAGGAGGGCCGGGCCCACCGAGCCGCTGCTGCCGACGCCAAGTCCCTGACCCTCACCGTGGGCCGGGAGGGCGATATCCCGATGCCCGCCTACGGCCATCCCCTGCAGATCCAGGTCCGGGCCGCCGTCCGGGGGGAGGGCTGCATCCTCTGCGGGCCCGCCTCCGATCTGGTCCGCGTGGAGCGGCAGGACTTGCTGGGGGACGAGCTGGACCTCATCTATCGGGAGACCGCGCCCCGGGTCGTCAGCCTGGAGTGGGAGGAGACCCGCGGAGAGTATTACGAGCTCCAGGAGTGGGACGGAGAGGACTGGGTCCTCCTGGACACGCTGGAGCCGGCGGAGCGGTCCGTCTATGAGCTGGGCCGCCTGGGCTCCGGGTCTTACCACCGCTACCGGGTCGCGGCCAAGGACCGCGGCGGCGTCCGCTCCTCGGAGGAGGTGGAGTTCTACGCCTCCGCCGATCCGCTGTACGCCACCGTATGGCCCATCATCGGCCAGCCCTACTATGAGGGGCCCGACGCGGGCTCCGCCTCCCTGGGGAAGATCCCGGGCGGCACCGCCCTCTGCGTCCTGGAGGAGCAGGGGGACTGGTTCCGGGTCCGCTACAAGGACCGGTACGGCTACATAGACAGCCGCTTCTGCATGATCGACCTGCCGGGATACGTGGGCGACCACTGCGAGTACGACATCACGAACAGCTACAGCTCCGTCTTCAAGGTCCATGAGTCCCCCATCGCCCTGATCACGGACCAGGTCGTCACCGGGTTCGAGCACGTCCAGGAGGAGGACGGGGGCTTCCTGGTCCCCTACCTGTACCCCTGCGCGAAGAAGCTGCTCACCGCCGCCCGGCGGGCGGAGGAGGACGGCTACCGGCTGAAGATCTACGAGGCGTTCCGCCCCAACGAGGCCACCCGCTACCTCTACGACACCACCTCCGCCCAGCTGGACTGGGCCGCCCTGGTGTACAGCTTCGAGGATGAGGAGGGCGTCCCCCTGGGAGAGGACGAGGAGCCCAGGGTCCTGGACCCGGTCACCGGATGGGCCGTGGACCTGGCCGACGGCCTCCTGCTGGACCCGGAGACCGGGGAGAAGATCAGCCGGGAGGACCTGGCCCTGCGGCAGGAGGGAGGAACGGAGGGAGCGGAGGACGGAGACGCCCCGCCGCCCGAGGGCGGGGTCCCCGCCCCGGACGCTCCGGCGGGGCCGGAGGCCCCCTCCTTCGCGCTGCTGGAGGAGGAGACCGGCCTGCAGCTGTCCGGCGGCGGATCCCAAGCGGTCCCTCCCTCCGAGACGGACGCTCCGCCCCAGGAGGACGGGCAGGTGGACGACGGGACCGAAGACGGCGAGGGAGAGGCGGAGACCGAGTACGACACCTATTTCAAGATCATGACCGACGGCGGGCGGTTCCGCCTGAGCAGCTTCCTGGCCCAGGTGGCCTCCGCCCACAACCGGGGCATCGCCCTGGACCTGACGCTGGAGGCCATCGACAGCGGCGAGGAGCTGGAGATGCAGAGCGCGATCCACGATCTGAGCTGGTACTCCGCCGCGTACCTGAACAACGACAACGCCAAGCGCCTGGAAAGATACATGACCGGCGTGGGGATGCGGGGCCTGAGCTCGGAGTGGTGGCACTTCCAGGACGACGAGACCCGGGAAGCCATCGGCCTGAGCAGCTACCTCTCCAAGGGCGTGGACATGAGCGGCTGGACCCGGGACGACCGGGGCTGGCGCTACCGGGACGCGGACGGCAGCATCTTCAAGGATACCACCATCACCGTGGATGGGAAGCGCTGGACCTTGGACCGGGACGGCTATGCCGCAGACTGAGCCCAGCCCCCTTAGAGCCTTCATATGACGATGACGGAGCGCCCCGTCCGGTGGTAGAGCCGGACGGGGCGCTGTAGTGTCGAAAGAGCAGCAGGGATCTTGGACGGCGGGAAGGACGGGTGTGTGCGGGAGACCCAGGAGGGGTCTCCTGCATCATTTTAGATCAGGAGTTTTCAGGACTTTCAAAGTCCTGAAAACTTGCCCAGCCTGTCGAAAAGAGGTTTTCGACAGGCTGGCCCGTCCGGCGGTAGAGCCGGACGGGGCGCTGTGGCGCCAAAGGAGCAGGGGGGATCTTGGACGGCGGGAGGGAGGCGCGTGCGGGAGCAGGCCCCTTCACGGCAGGTTCCGATCCCCCCAGGACTTCATATAGCTGATGACGTCCATGAAGCTCCGGCCCAGATCGGACAGGGTGTATTCCACCCGCGGCGGGATCTCTTTGAAGTCGTGCCGGATCAAGAACCCGTCCGCCTCCAGTTCCCGGAGCTGTTTCGTCAGGGACGACTCCGATATCTCTCCGAGCTGGCGGCGCAGCGCCCCGAACCGATGGATACCGCAAAAAGCGATATAATAGAGGATCTCCAGTTTCCACTTGCCGCCCAAGATCTTTTGAAGGGCCGACATGGTCTTGCAGCGCTGGACCGCCGTTTCCGTCTTCCGCATCTTCCAGGACCTCCTCATGGTATTCTGGCACGGCCGTGCGAAAAAACTAGGTACTGCGAAAAAGTACCGTACTTCCATTTCCATCGTACCGTGCTATAATGGCGGAAAAAACAAGGAGGTCCTCACATGCATCACACGGGAACGATCTGGAGGCCGCCCTATGAGGCCGCTTCGCTGCTGCTGGAGGTGACGGCAGGCTGTACCCATCACAGATGTAAATTCTGCACGCTCTATCACGATCTGCCGTTCAAGTTCAGGATGTCTCCCCTGGAAGACATCGAGAGCGATCTGCAGGAGGCACAGCTGTGGAGCACGGACCCCATCTCGATGCTGGCGTCCCGCCTGCAGGGGATGCCCAGGCCGGAACGCCTCCGGCGGGCTTTTTTGACCGGGGCGAACCCCTTCGTATTGGAGCCTGGACGGCTCATGGCCATCGCGGACCTGATCCATGCGTATATCCCGTCCATCCGGACGATCGGCTGCTTCGCGAGGGTCACGGACATCGCGCTCAAATCGGACGCGGAGCTGGCGTCCCTCCGTCAGGCCGGGTACGACGGACTGACGATCGGGGTCGAGACCGGCGATGACGAGGCCCTGCGCTTCATGGACAAGGGCTACACTGCCGCCGATATCGTGGAGCAGTGCCGGCGGCTGGACCGGTCCGGGATCCACTACAGTTTCTTTTACCTGGCGGGCATCTCCGGCGCCGGCCGGGGGGAGACCGGCGCGAAGGCGGCGGCCGCCGTCTGCAATCGGCTCCACCCGACGGCGATCGGCGTCAATATGCTGACCGTCCAGCCGGATTCGGAGCTTTACCGGGAGATCCGGCGGGGCCGCTGGGAAGAGGAGAGCGAGACCGAGAAGTACCGGGAGGTCCGCACGCTGCTGGAGGGACTGGAGATCCCCACCCGGTTTGCCGCCTTGGGCGCGTCGAACGCCTTCCGGTTCCAAGGGACGCTGCCGGAGGATAAGGAGGCCCTCATCGCGGCGGTCGACCGGATCGTCGAGACCATGGGAGAGGAGGAGCTCCGGGGATACCGGGCAGGGCTGCGCCACCTGTGAGGGGCCCGGACGAGCGGCGCGGCGGGATTTACGGCTCCCCCCTTTGCAGCAGCACGACGGACTCCACATGCCTCGTCCCCGGGAACATATCCACTGCCGCCGCCCGGACCGCCCGATAGCCGTGCCCGGCGAATCGCGCCGCGTCGCGCCCCAGCGTCGCCGGGTCGCAGGAGATATACACGATCCGCCCCGGCCCCATAGCCGCCGCCGAGGCGACGACCTCCGGGCTGAGCCCCTTCCGGGGCGGATCCACCGTGATCACGTCCGGCCGCAGCCCCTGGGCGGACAGCCGCGCCGCCGTGTCCGACGCGTCGCCGCAGAAGAACTCCACGTTCTCCACGCCGTTCCGCTCCGCATTGGCCTCCGCGTCCCGGATGGCGGCGGGGACGATCTCCGCGCCGATGGCCCGGCCCGCCCGGCCCGCCAGTAAGAGCGTGATGGTCCCCGCGCCGCAGTAGAGGTCCAGTGCCGTCTCGCGCCCCGTCAGGGCGGCGAACTCCAGCGCCTTCTCGTAAAGGACCTCCGCCTGGTCCCGGTTCACCTGGTAGAAGGAGGGCACCGACAGCCGGAACTCCAGGCCGCACAGCGTGTCCATGAGGGAGTCCTGCCCCCAGATGGTCCGGTACTGCTCCCCCAGGATGACGTTGCCCTTCCTCGTGTTCACGTTCAGCACCACGCCCACGGTCTTCGGCGCGGCGGCCAGCACCAGCGCGGCCAGCTCCGCCTCCCGGGGGACCTTCCGCCCTGCCGCCACCACGCAGCAAAGGCTCTCCCCCTTCCGGCTGGTCCGCACGTAGATGTGCCGGATCAGTCCCCTGCCGGTCCCCTCGTCGTAGGCGGGGACCTTGTAGCGCTTCATCCAGCTCCCCACGGCCTTGGCCGTCCGGTCGCAGACCTCCGGCTGGAGGAGGCAGCGGTCCACCGGGACCACCTGGTGGGTCCGGGCCTGATAGAACCCGATCTCCCCATGGGGCCCCACGGGGTACTGGCACTTGTTGCGGTAATGGTCCGGGTCCCTGGCCCCCAGGATCTCCTCCACCCGGACGTCCGAACCGCCGATGCGGCGCAGGGCGTCCTGGACCCGCTGCCGCTTGGCCCGCAGCTCCTCCGCATAGGTGAGGTGGCGGAAGTCGCATCCGCCGCACTTCCCGTAATAGGGGCAGTCCGGGACGGCCCGCTCCGGGGAGGGGACGCGGATCTTCACGATCTCCCCCAGGGCGTGGGACTTCATCACCCGGACGATCCGCAGGTCGATGGTCTCCCCCCGGACGGCCCGGGGGACGAAGACCACCGCGCCGTCCAGCCGGACGATGCCCAGCCCCTCGCTGGAGTATCCCTCTACCTCGGCGGTGAACAGCCCGCCCCTGCGCAGTCGTTCCATCTGAGCGCCTCCTCTTCAGCAAAGGACAGGGGAGCGGCGCTCCCCTTCCGAGTATCGAAAAAATAGGGGGGACTCCCCCGACGGGGAGGAAGAGCCTTACGAGAGGGACCCAGGGAGGGTCCCTTTCATTTTCGCTCATAAGTCCCCGGGACTTTTTTGAAAGTCCCGGGGACTTGCCCGGCCGGTCGAAAGGCCGTTTCGACAGGCTGAGGGGGAGCGCCGCTCCCCCTGCCGCAGTCACGGTCCGTATGTCACGCTTCCCATCTCTCAAGCAGCTGCCGCAGCTCCGCCGCGTACTTCGCCAGGGACTTGTTGTCCCGGCCCCGGCTCCGCTTGATGAACTCCGTGAGCATCCCGCTGACGGACACCAGGCGCTCGTAAGCCGGCGCGCCCTTGGACCCGCTGACGGCCTTGACCTTCCGCTCGGGGAGGTAGCCCCGCTCCAGCACGGTGTTCGCCGCCAGGTCGTAGACCTCGGTATACTGGGGGGCGTGGGCGGGGATGCCCATGTTCACCAGCGTCTGGGCGAAGTGGGGCGCGACCTCCCGGTCGCCGTGGACCACGAAGACATGCTCCGGCTTGGGGTCCGTGAAGCCGGAGATCCACTTCAGCAGGTGGTCCCGGTCGGCGTGGGAGCTGAGCCCGGTGAAGTTCTCCAGATGGGCGCAGACGGCGATCTCCTCGCCGAAGAGCTTCACGCGGTCGGCCCCCTCCAGGAGCTGGCGGCCCAAGGTGCCCTCGCCCTGGTAGCCCACGAAGAGGATGGTGCACTCCGGCCGCCAGAGGTTGTGCTTCAGGTGGTGGCGGATGCGGCCCGCGTCGCACATGCCGGAGGCGGAGATGATGACCTTGGGGGT
>NZ_CAJUBK010000003.1 GCF_910584465.1 uncultured Oscillibacter sp. | reverse complement strand
GTCGTCGATAACTTCGTCTGGAGGAAAGGCTGAGCCCATGAAGGTATTGCAGATCCGCCGACTTTCAGGCAAACACTTCTATCCACTTTTGAGGTCCACCACAAATGAAATATTTGCTTGAGGTCCACCACGGGATCGGAGATATCGTTCAAATTACAGGAGTGCTTGACAGTATAAAGGCATATGATCCGGATGCATATATCGGGATCATCCTGGGAAAAGAACCCTATGCTGAACTGTTTCACTGTGATACCCGTGTTCAAAAACTTTTTCGTATAGACTTGAAGGCATCTAAACGTCTATTGATCGAAAATATCATTAAAATCCGAAAAGAGCGGTTCGACTATTTTTTCCTTTCGCCGATTTCAAACCGCCGGGCCTCACAGGTGCTTGCCTTTTTGACAAAAGCTAAGCAGAGTTACGGAGAGCAGCTGGAAGAGTTTAAGCTCTTTAGACGACGGTACCATGCGGTCCAGCGTAAAGAGGCCCATATCGTGGAAAGGAATCGTAACGTTGTCTTGAGCGCAGGGATACCACAGCAGGGGAAGATACCTCGATTGTGCTGTGAAGCGACACTTCCGGTCACGATCCCTCATAAAAGTGTTGGCCTTTGTATAGGGACAAGCATCCCTCAAAAAACATGGGATCTGCAGAAATATGTGGAAGTTGCAGAGGAACTCAGTAAAGACGGATATCACATCGTTATACTTGGCGGAAAGCAGGAGATGCTGCGTTGTCAAGAAGCCGGGATCGTTCAAAATGAGTGGATCGATTTGGCGGGTAAGTTGAGCCTAGCCGGTTCAGCTGCTGCCTGTCGATACTGTGACCTTGTGATCGGTGGTGACACGGGCTTGATCCACATAGCAGCCGCGATGGGCTGTAAGACTCTTGCGCTCTTCAGCTGCACAGATCCTATGTTGCATAGTCCGTATTCTGACAAAAGCTTCTTTTATAAAATCGATCTTCCGTGTCAATTTTGCTATGAGCAAGGAAATGAAGCGAAATGTTCGAATTACAGGTGCATCCATGAGATCTCGAGCACATCGGTGATCGTGCTGGCGCGTTCTATCTTGCAGGGGGTTGCAGATAAAAAATTTCAATATGAAATAGGTTGAATGCAATGGGGAAAAAACGATTTTCACTTAGCACGAAAAATATCATGGTGATCGGTGATTTCATGATCGATCGCTACTTCCAGGGAGATGTACATCGGATCTCTCCGGAGGCTCCTGTACCTATTTTCTTGAAACAAGACGAGTATTTTGTCTTGGGTGGGGCCTCTAATGTGGTTTCCAATCTGGCCTCTGCCGGGCAAAATGTCGTGGCTGTTTCTGTCATCGGTCGTGACGCGACTGGCGACACGTTGATCGCAATGCTTGAGGATCTGGGCTGCAATACATCGGGGGTCATAAGAGATATTGGCCGGAAAACGATCACCAAGACCAGGATATTAGCCAAAAATCATCAGCAGCTGCTCCGGATCGATGAGGAGAGCACAGAGAGGATAAGCACGGAAGATGAAAAGGAGATCATCCGATTTGTTCAGCGGGAAATGGCGCGTGCAGATCTGCTCATCTTATCCGACTACGCAAAAGGAGTCTTGACTCCATCTGTTTGTCAGGAAGCCATTAAAACTGCAAAGGAATATGATGTTCCAGTCTTTATTGATATTAAAGATGCAGAAATCGAGAAGTATGCAGGTGCAACCTTGCTGAAACCTAATCGAAAGGAACTGGAAACTGCTGCCGGAGCCCCCTTGAAAACAAAAGCGGATCTGCGCGGCGCTGCTCATAGTCTGTGTGATATTTGTGGTGCGGATTACGTTTTGACCACTTTGGGAAGTGAAGGGATGCTGTTGATCGGCAACGGTATCGAAAAGCAAATCAACAGCAGCAGACGAGAGGTTTACGATGTGAGTGGGGCGGGTGACACAGTCATATCTTATTTAGCGGCCTGCTATGCAAATCGTATGGATATCACTACCTCGGCAATGATTGCAAATTGTGCTGCTGGCATTAAGGTCACAAAAATGGGGACTGCGCCAGTCTCGATCCATGAAGTATCTAGGGAGTGGTGCGGAGAGCAGTCATCGAAGGATCTTTACGGCAGGACATCAAAGGTCCTCTCCCTATCTGAATTGACGGGATCCCTAAAACATCGCCCTACAGAAACCGTCGTGTTTACAAACGGTTGTTTCGATATCCTGCATCTTGGCCACATTGGGTATTTGAGGCAAGCTGCTTCTTTCGGCGATATTTTGGTGGTAGGGGTGAACAGCGATGCTTCGGTGAAACGTCTTAAAAAAGAGTCGCGTCCCATCAATAATGAGCATGACCGCACAGAATTGTTAGCTGCTCTGGAGTTTGTAGACTATGTCGTCCTGTTTGATGAAGATACCCCCATGGAGTTGATCCGGCAGATCAGACCGGATGTCTTAGTGAAGGGCGGCGATTACACGAAAGAAGAGGTCGTAGGCGCGGATCTTGTGGCAGGAGATGGCGGAAGGGTGGAGATAGTGCCGTATTTAGAAAACCACTCTACGACTGATATCATCAGGAAGATAGAAAGGGGCGACCATGGTGGCGATGCAGGATCTTGATTTGATAAAAGAACGCATCCATCAGAGCATCTACACGAAGGAAATGCTTTTATCTGATGAGCAGATGCTGGTGCGCATCCATGAGCTGTCTGAAGAAATAATATCGACTATTCGGTCAGGAGGTAAGATCTTAATATGTGGGAACGGTGGTTCGGCATCGGATGCGCTTCATTTCGCGGGAGAGATCGTTGGACGATTTCAGCGGGAACGCAAAGGATGGCCCGCAATCGCATTGAACGCAGATGTGGCCGCTTTAACTGCCATTGCCAATGATTATGGCTATCATTCCGTGTTTGAACGTATGTCAGAGGCGTATATGACAGGCAGCGATTTACTGATCGGTATCAGTACAAGTGGTAATTCGGAAAACGTGTATAGAGCCCTTAAAAAAGCACAGGAGATCGGCGGGAAGACTGCTGCTTTATTGGGAGGCAGCGGGGGCCGCATCGCTCCCGAAGTCGATCTCTCTATCATTGTTCCCAGTAAGATAACAGCAAGGGTGCAGGAGTGCCATATAGCTATCATTCATATTATCTGCGAGTTGATCGAAGACCGTTTGTCATAAGGAAGTAAGGACTATGGATCGGGCTGTATTTTTAGATCGGGATGGAACGATCAACGTGGATAAAGGCTATGTATATAAGATCGAGGATTTTGAATTCATCCCAGGCGTTCTAGACGGCTTACGCATACTTGAAAAACAGGGATTCCATTTGTTCGTTGTCACGAATCAATCTGGGATCGCCCGCGGTTATTACACAGAAGAAGACTTTGCCCGCCTGACCCAATACATGCTTGCCGTTATGGAGGACAGTGGGGTCCATGTGACGGATGTTTTATATTGTCCGCATCTGCCGGAAGCCAAGATCGGAAAGTATCGAGTAAATTGCCGTTGCCGGAAGCCTGGGACAAAGCTGTTCCATGATGCAGCAGAGAAGTGGGATATCGACCTGGATCGCAGCTATGTGATCGGGGATAAACTATCTGATTGTGCGCTATGTGCCGAATGTGGCTGCACAGGGTTCCTCATATCCGATCAGGCCGGGACCGCTGTGCTCACGGGGGATATCCGGTGTGTGGATAGATTTGCTTCTGCCGTTGATGAGATCCTGAGGATGGGACCTGCCTGAATCGAGAGGCACTTTGAATCGGAGCATGCGAAAAACGGAGGCCCTTTACTTGCCGAATATTTGAATGGGTCTGGAGGAGGATCCCCCTTGAAGTATTTATTTTGTAGTTCTGTCTTTAATATGAAAGATTATGAACATCTAGCCGCCCACACGAAAGGCCCATTATATTTAGCGGACCATAACCTGAACAGCAATCTGATATTAGGCTTGGAGGAAGCAAGCGGATCCTCCATCACGTTGATTAATAATACCCCTATCCGTACATTCCCGTCCTATCCTAAAATCTTTTTTCATCGTCAGTCATGGAGCCATGGGAACGGCTCCCGGGATGTGAATTGCGGTTTTATCAATTTGCCCATTTTAAAGCATCTCTCCCGTGCCGTAACAACATTCACCGCTTTGAGACGGATCATTAAGGACGCGGAAAAAGGATCGGTTTGTATCTTTACGTATGAACTGCATGTGGGGATCTCTCTTGCTGTTCTTTTCATAAAGCGTTTCTACCCTGCCGTCCATACTTGCGCAGTCCTGCCGGATATACCGGATCTGGCGGTCCTGGCTCACACCCAAGGAAAGGATACGTTGGGCGGACGTTTCAGAGCTGCCGTTAAAACGAGATTTATCCGGCATTTTGAAATGTTTGTAGTACTGACCAAATATATGCAGGAGCTGCCGGTATTTGCAGGAAAACCTTCCGTTATTATCGAGGGCATCTATAACGATACACAAGGGCCGCTCCCGGAGAGCACATCAGAAAAAAAGATAATCCTTTATACCGGGACTCTAAATCCGGCGTACGGCATCGAGAACCTTATAAATGCATTTTTGCAGCTTTATCGATTCGACCAGGATTACGAGCTCTGGTTCTGCGGCGGCGGGAGCTTGGAAAAGCGCATTCAGAATCTAGAAAAACAGTGCCCTGGATTACGAAATTTTGGTTATGTGAACACGGATAAGGTACGAGAATGCCAGGCACAAGCGACCGTTCTTGTGAACCCCCGGCAAAATAACGACACGCTTGCTCGATATGCGTTCCCTTCTAAAACGATGGAGTATTTGGCATCGGGCCGTCCGGTAGTAGGGTACAAGCTGGATGGGATCCCGGAGGAATATGATGCGTACATCCAATACGTACCGGATGATTCACTGGAAGCACTGCGGGACAAGCTGAAAGAAGTCTGTGAATTGTCTAAGGAGCAGAGAGCTGAGATCGGCAAAAGGAGCCGTGAGTTCATTTTGCAAAAAAAGAATCCAAAGGTCATGGGGCAGCAGATCCTTGATATGTGGAAGGAGGCGTGTGCAGATGCAGACCAAATTTGATGAAGCAACTGAAATGAAAACTCGCCTTATCCTTTTTATCATTATTTTATTCACCGTTTTTTTTACAGAAGACACCGTCATGTACGGAACGAACGCAAATATTTTGTGTGTAAAGATACCACAAGTTTGCTTTTGCTGCTTTTCTCTGTTTTTGCCGATGTACGCACTAGCAAAAAGAAAGAAGTTTGAGCCAATCCATATCTTGGCCCTGCTTTCAATATTTTTGTGTACGGGTGCCACTTTGGCTATTAGAAATGATTTTAGAAATGGATACGTTTTCCGGATCGCGGTGACTCTTTTTGCTTTTTTTGCAGTAGAGTTTATTGATATCAAAACATTTGCGCATGTTTTTAATCGAGTGATCTTTGCCCTCGCTGTAATCTCTCTCGCGTGCTTCGTGCTGGAAGTCTTTGATCATGATTTTTTCTCCTTTGCTCCAAGGCTTACGAACATCGGATCAGTGAAATTTCGAAATCTGTTTCTTTATGTGCAATACGATGGCCCAAACCCTCCAAGAAATTATGGTATTTTTCGTGAGCCAGGTGTTTATCAAGTGTTCCTCATCATTGCTTTGATTTTCGAGTTATATTTTTACGAAAAAATAAACTTCATAAGAATCTGTGTATTTTCAATCGCAGTATTTACCACGCTCTCAACGACCGGAATCATTGCCTATGGGTTTTGGCTGCTTTTGTTTTTATCGAAGTTGGACATGCTCTCGAACAAGACAAAGAGTCTCTTGATTATAGCCGGATCGATTTTGATTTTGCTGGCTTGCATCCTGATGAGCGCGAAACTCGATTTATTTATAAATAAAGTATTCGGGAAAATGACGACAAAAAATGAGTCATATTGGGCTAGAGAAGCTTCTGTTTTTGTAAATCTAAAATTATGGCTGCGGTATCCCGTGTTTGGGACCGGATTGTCGAACGTACTACCGTATTACGAAGAAGAGACCCTGAAGATGTATGGTATCGCTATGACGGCAAATACAAATACACTTTTGATCCCCTTTGCAGCACACGGAACTTTATATGGACTGCTTTGGCTAATCGCCTGGTTCAAAGGCACATGTGGATTGGGAAAATCCACGTTGGAAAAAGCACTAGTTGGGGCCGTTTTGCTGTGTCTATGTATGGGCGAGAGCTTAATTTTTAGCCCGTTTGGAAATCTTTTGATGATGTACGGACTATTGAGCAAGCGAAAGGGCAAACACAGGGACAGGGGGGTATGTTTGAATGAAACGTATATTCTCTATTAATCTAAGCAATTATGGGAGCACCGGGAGTATCGCGTATGGCATAAAGTTGGTCGCTGAGAAAGAGGGTTATACTGTTTGTTGTGCATATCCCGGGAACGCGAAAAACAAGCGTGTCAATAACGATGATTATATTATCTGCTCTGATTTTTTTCGGGGGATCAACCATCGTCTTGCCGTTTACAGCGGCCTGCAAGGATGCTTTGCCCCAATTGCAACATGTCGACTGCTGAAAAAAATCGAGGAATTTCAGCCGAATATCATCCATCTGCATAATCTCCATGGTGATTTTATCAATTTTCGCATACTGTTTCGGTACATCAAAAAACGTAATATCCCAGTCGTTTGGACGCTCCACGACTGCTGGGCATTCACTGCGAGATGCCCGCATTTCACGATGATCGGTTGCGATCGCTGGAAAACAGGGTGTTTTCAATGTCCATATCCGGCCTGGGCATATCCAGAAGGCCTGCTTGACCAGTCGAAACGAAACTGGAGGCTGAAACGGCGCTGTTTTGCAGATGTACAAAACATGACGATAGTCACACCCTCAAAGTGGTTGGAAAATCTTGCTAAAAAATCTTTTTTGAAAAAGTATCCCATTGAAGTCATCTATAACGGAATCGATCTCTCTGTTTTTCGCCCAGTAGAGAGCAGCTTCAAAAAAAGTAATGGCATAACTGCTAGGTTTATATTGCTTGGAGTCTCTTTTGGATGGAGCGACCGCAAAGGACTAGATGTATTCATAGAGCTTGCCCGCCGTTTGGACCCGAAAAAGTACCAAATCGTATTGGTTGGCACGGACAAGAATACACGCTGGCAGTTGCCTGAAAGTATCATCTCGATTCCCCGGACCCAGAGCCAAACGGAATTGGCAGAGATCTACACAGCTGCGGACCTATTCGTCAATCCAACACGGGAGGAGACTCTGGGATTGGTAAATATCGAGGCATTGGCATGTGGGGTTCCCGCTGTAACCTTTAGAACTGGAGGCAGTCCAGAATGTATTGACAACTCTTGCGGCAGCGTTGTGGAGTGTGATGATGTCGATGCATTGGAATGCGAGATTGTTAGGATATGTGAAGACCGTCCTTATTCAAGAGAAGATTGCTTAAAGCAGGCGAAAAAGTTTGATATGATGACCTGCTTTCAGGAATATCTGCAGTTATATGAACGTGTAGGAGAGTGATGGTACGATGAAAAGGAGGACATATCATCGTGCTGGTTCCACATAGTCATAATTTTATTCATTTTTTGAACTATGGGCAAATCCCTCGAATCCCTGCCGCATCAAGCAACTTTGGTTGCAATTTCTTAAGGCCTTGGAAAAGCTTTGAACAAATCGGTAAACATATTTTGGAGTGATTAAATATGGAACTGGAAAACACTGTTAGTCTGACCGACCTGCTTGCGGTCATGATCCGCAAGTGGAAGGGGATCGGCATTTCGATGCTGGTCTTCGCCCTGCTGCTGGGAGGATATCAGGGGTACAAGCAGTACGGCCTGGCCAACGATCCCGAAAATTCCCCGGAGAAGATCGAGGAGCGCTATCAGACCGCTCTTGAGAACTACGAAACACAGAAAGAAGACCTGCAAAAAACACTGGAAAACCAAGAAAAATCGCTGGCTTCTAAAGAAGAGTACCTGGAAAAGAGCATCCTGATCAAAATCGACCCTTACAAGAAATATGTCACGAACATCGTCTTTTCCTTCTCCAACATCGACGACAGCGCCCAACTGTTCCGCTATCCCAATACCGCCGCGGATTACCTGCCCAAGAAGATCCGCGTCCAGTATATCGAGCTCTGGAAAAGCATGGACGTCCCCAAGGACATCGGCCTGGCTAAATATAAGGATCTGGAGTGGAAATATCTCTCGGAGCTCGTCTCTTTGACCACTTTGGACGGAGATCTGCTTTCTATCCAAGCGGTCGGGGCCACGGAGTCTGACGCGGAGGAGCTGGCTAATGCTGTCTATAACTACTTTGATACCCATCGAGACGTCATCGCCGCAAGTTCCGCCGCACACAACTTTGCCCTCTTGAACCGTACAACGAAAAATCTGATCGATGAGGACCTGGACACCAAGCAAGAAAACTTGAAAAAGGAAATCGAGGACCTCAAAACGACTATCGAAAATTCCAAGCAAGCCGTCGAAGATTTGGCGGAGCCCACCAAAGAAGAGGGATATTCTGTGGTCACGATCGTCAAGGCTGTGGCAAAATATGTTATTTTGGGCGCTGCCGCGGGCATGTTCCTGGCCTGTTTGGCCGTCTGCTGCTGGTGGCTTTTCACCAACAGAATCAGCAGTTCCTTCCAGCTCGAACTGGCGGCCGGGACCCCCTTCCTTGGTTCCCTGAGCATCCCCCGCAGCCTCTCAGAACGGCTGGCTGTCAAGGTCATGGGTGAGCGCAGCTGGCGCGATCCTGAGCAGGCGGCATCCTATATCAGCCGGCAGGCTAAAGCGTGCTTCCCTGAAGAGGGGACGGTCCTGCTGCTCTCCACGATCCCGGAGGGAAAGGCCGGCGTACAAATGGCCGAATTGGTGAAGGTACTGACTAAGGCCGGCTGCCGGGTATCCGCGGTGACGGACGCCCTCCACGATCCCCAGGCGGTGGAAGCTATCCAGGGCTGCGCCGCCGTAGTCATGGCGGAGGTGGCTGGATCGAGCCGTATCCAGGCGATCCGGGATACGGCGGCTCAGGTCAAGCTGGCGAAAAAACCGATGCTGGGCGTCGTGCTGATTTGACAGCCATGGTTGGAAAACGCGGGTCCATCGTAAATCGGGCCCAAGACGCCGCCGGGGACGCGCGAGGAGGAGACGCTATGAGGTTCACATACGCAGCCTACCGGGAGCTGCTCGCTCTGCTCCGGGAGGAGGGCTACGCGTTCCGCAGCTATCACGACGATGAAGCGCCCGGCCGCAGTGTGATCTTGCGGCACGACATCGATACGAGCCTCTCGCAGGCGGTGCGGCTGGCGGAGCTGGAAGCAGAGGAGGGCGTTCGCTCAACGTGGTTCGTCCTCCTGCGGACAGACTTCTATAACCCCGCCTCCAAAGCGGGGCGGGAGGCCCTGGGGCATATCCGGTCCCTGGGCCACGAGATCGGCCTGCATTTCGACGAAGCGTCGTACGTCCCGGCCCTGCGGCCGGACGAGGTCGTAGAGAACATCATAAAGGAGTGCGGACTCCTGTCCGCACTCCTCGAGACCCGGGTCTCGAGCGTCTCCATGCACCGTCCATCCGCGGCGACGCTGGAGGCAGACTACGAGATCCCCGGCATCGTGAACTCCTATGGGAAGAGGTTCTTCCGGGATCTCAAGTACCTCTCCGATAGCCGCCGGAGATGGCGGGAGCCGGTGCTGGACATCATCCGCTCCGGGAGGTACGACCGCCTGCACATCCTGACCCACGCCTTTTGGTACCACGAGGGGGAAGAGGACATCTCCCAGACTGTGCGGGCGTTCGTCCGGTCGGCGGGGCGGGAGCGCTACCGCCAGATGGCGGAGAACATCTCGGATATCCGATCCATCATGGAGGAGGCGGACGCTCTGTGAAGATCTGCGAGATCCTGTTGTTCCTGGAAGGGGAGGGGATCCCCTTCGCGTTCTCCGGGGACGCGGGAGCCGCCGTGGAGGGCTTCTCCTCCCTGGCCCGCTATAAGCCCGGCTCCTTCACCTGGATCAAGAAGCAGGAGAACATCCCGGAGGGCTTCGGCCTCTCCCAGATCGCCCTCGCCTTCGTCTCCGAGGACGTGGACGCCGGCGCCGCCCCGAACGTCATCCGCACGGCGCAGAGCAAGCGGGCGTTCTTCTCCTCCATCGAGCATTTCTACGCCCGGGAGGAGGCACGCCCCGCAGTGGGGCAGTCCACCTACATCTCCCCTGAGGTCAAGCTGGGGAAAGATGTCCGGATCGGCCACAACTGCACGCTGGACGGAGACATCACCATCGGGGACGGCACGGTCATCTGGAACAACGTGGTCATCGTGGGCCGGGTGCACATCGGCCGGGACTGCGACATCCATTCCGGCGCGGTGATCGGACACGATGGCTATGCCTACACGGAAGACTCTGCCCACAAGAAGACGATGGTGCGGCATTTCGGCGGTGTGGACATCGGCGACCGGGTGCTGATCGGCGCGAACGTCTGCATCAGCCGGGGGACCATCGACGACACGGTATTGGAGAGCGGTGCGAAGGTCGACGCCTTGGGGCATATCGCCCATAACTGCTGGATCGGGGAGGATGCCGCTATGGCGGCGCCGTGCAGAGCCAATGGCAGTGTCCATATCGGAAAGAACAGCTATCTGGCCGGGGCCATCGTCCGAAACCAATGCATCATCGGGGAGGATGCTTTTGTGGGGTTAGGCGCAGTCGTGGTCAAGGATGTGCCTCCCGGCGAGACCGTAGCAGGGAACCCCGCGAAGCCGTTCCTTAAGAGACCGGCCTCTGCTCAAAACATCATAAGGGAGTGTGGACCCCCGTCCACACTCCCCGATGGGGAGCCCCATCGGGGAATTTCATCGAGCTGAACGCCTGCGGGAGCGCTTTTCCCGACCGTCTCGATCCCACCCGCAGCGGCCTCTCTCTTTTTAAGGGAGGTGCGCGATGAAGATCATCGAGATCTTGTTGTTCCTGGAAGGGGAGGGCATCCCCTTCGCGTTCTCCGGGGATGCGGGAGCCGCCGTGGAGGGCTTCTCCTCCCTGGCCCGCTATAAGCCCGGCTCCTTCACCTGGATCAAGAAGCAGGAGAACATCCCGGAGGGCTTCGGCCTCTCCCAGATCGCCCTCGCCTTCGTCTCCGAGGACGTGGACGCCGGCGCCGCCCCGAACGTCATCCGCACGGCGCAGAGCAAGCGGGCGTTCTTCTCCTCCATCGAGCATTTCTACGCCCGGGAGGAGGCACGCCCCGCAGTGGGGCAGTCCACCTACATCTCCCCTGAGGTCAAGCTGGGGAAAGATGTCCGGATCGGCCACAACTGCACGCTGGACGGAGACATCACCATCGGGGACGGCACGGTCGTCTGGAACAACGTGGTCATCGTGGGCCGGGTGCGCATCGGTCGGGACTGCGAGATCGCGTCCGGCACCGTCATCGGCCATGACGGCTTCGGCTATACCGAGGATGCCGCCCATAAGAAGACGATGGTGCGGCACTTCGGCGGCGTGGACATCGGCGACCGGGTCACGGTCCTGGAGAACTGCAGCATCAGCCGGGGCGTCATCGACGACACGGTCATCGGCAGCGGGACGAAGATCGACGCGCAGACCCGGGTCGGGCATAACTGCACGATCGGGGAGGACGCCGCGTTCATCTGCGGCAGCCAGCTCTACGGCTCCTGCCGCTTCGGGAAAAACGCCTACTTCGCCAGCGGCATCATCAAGAACCAGAAGAGCGTCGGAGAGGACGCGTTCGTAGGGATGGGGGCCGTCGTCCTGGAGGACGTGCCCCCCGGCGAGACCGTGGTGGGGAACCCCGCCCGGCCCCTAGTAAGGAAGAAGGGATGATCTTATGCGATTCATCGATCTCGAAGCCCAATACCAGGCCCTGAAAGCGGACATCGACGCCAACATCCAAAGCGTCCTGGGCTCCGCCCAGTTCATCGGCGGCCCGTACGTCCAGGAGCTGGAGGCCCGGCTCGCCGCCTTCACCGGCCGGAAGCACTGCATCACCTGCGCCAACGGCACCGACGCCCTCCAGCTGGCCTTCCTGGCGGCGGGCGTCGGGGCGGGGGACGCGGTGTTCTGCCCGGACATGACCTTCATCTCCTCCACGGAACCGGCGAAGATGTCCGGCGCGGCCTCCGTCTTCTGCGACATCCTGCCGGATACCTACTGCCTCAGCCCGGAGAGCCTGGAGCGCCAGATCGAGGCGGTGCTGGCGGAGGGGCGGCTGGTCCCGAAAGCCGTGGTGGCGGTGGACATCCTGGGCAGCCCCTGCGACTACGACGCCATCGGCCCCATCTGCCAGCGCTACGGCCTCACCCTCATCGAGGACGCGGCCCAGAGCTTCGGCGCTTCCTATCACGGGAGGCGGGCCGGCGCCTTCGGCCATATCGCCACGACCAGCTTCTTCCCGGCCAAGCCCTTGGGCTGCTACGGCGACGGCGGCGCCGTCTTCACCGACGACGACGGCGTGGACGCGCTCTGCCGCTCCCTCTGCGTCCACGGGAAGGGCCCCGGCGGGAAATACGACAACATCCGGATCGGCATGAACTCCCGGCTGGACAGCCTCCAGGCCGCCATCCTCCTGCCCAAGCTCAAGGCGCTGGAGGACTATGAGCTGGACGCCCGGCAGGCCGTGGCGGCGCGCTACAGCGCCGCCTTCGCGGGGGAGTTCACCACGCCCTTCGTGGCCGAGGGCTGTGTGTCCGCCTGGGCGCAGTACGCCCTGCTGGCCAAGGACGCCGCCCAGCGGGACCGCATCACCGCCCATCTGACGGCAAGGGGCATCCCCAACATGGTCTATTATCCCAAGCCCCAGCACGCCCTGCCGGTCTTCCGGGACGAGCCGTCCTACGGCGAGACCTTCCGCAGCGCGGACGACTACTGCGCCAGGACCTTCTCCCTGCCCATGCATCCTTACCTGACGGAGGCGGAGCAGGACGAGGTCATCCGGGCCGTATGGGAGGCAGTCTGATGAAATTGGATCAACATGCTATAAAGAAGATCATCCCTCACCGGGACCCTATGCTGTTGGTGACTACCGTTGAAGGACTAGAAGCCGGCAAACGCATCGTCACAACTTTCTATGTAGACCCGGCTCGTGAGATCTTCCAGGGCCATTTCCCGAATGAGCCCGTCCTGCCCGGCGTCTATTCCGTTGAGTGCATGGCGCAGGCGGCGGATATCCTGCTGCTGTCGACAGAACGCTACGCAGGGAAGATCCCCCTGTTCCTTGGGATCGACAAGGTCCGGTTCCTGCGGAAGATCCTGCCCGGAGATACCCTGGAGATCCATGCCGAACTGGTGAAAGAACGGACCGAGAAAAGCATCGCCACCTGCTCCGCCGAGATCTACGATCATGGTGAGCTCGCGGCCAGCGGAGAAGTAACGCTCGCGATGCGCTGAATATGCGGCGCCCATGGCCTGCGCTCAGCAAAAGGCCGCCGGGTTCTGAAGTATGAAAGGGAGACCACCCTATGAAATTATCCACTGTTTTAAAAGAGATCGGTCATCTGGACATGCTGGTCAGGGATGGAGAGTTTTCCATCCTAGAACAGTGTACCCGCATTCGCGGAGCATATGCGTTGACGTATCTGGAAAAAGAGAAATTCGCCGCCTCTCTGGAAGACCCTGACATCACCTGTGTGATCTGTACACCTGAGACCGTGAACTCCATCCCTGGCCATATACAGGGACTCGCCGTCACTAGGACGCCCAAGCTCTTGTTTTTCAAGATCCACGGTCTGCTTGTGTCCCGGCGTGAGCGGAGACCTACCGTCATCGACCCTTCTGCCCGCGTCAGTCCCCAGGCGTATGTCGCGCCTTATAACGTCACGATCGGAAAGGACGTAGAGATACAGCCCTTTGCGGCGATCGGCGAGAACACGACGATCGAGGACGGTGTAAGGATCTGCTTTGGGACGCTCGTCGGCTCGCAAGGTTTCACCT
The DNA here is from genome assembly GCF_910584465.1 of uncultured Oscillibacter sp. Classification (GTDB taxonomy): domain Bacteria; phylum Bacillota; class Clostridia; order Oscillospirales; family Oscillospiraceae; genus Oscillibacter. The sequence continues at coordinate 76,826 of NZ_CAJUBK010000003.1, read as the reverse complement.
CGGTCCGGGACGGGGAGACCATGTTCCTGGCCGCTGATGCGGGGAAGACGCTGATCCGGCAGGGTGCGGAGATCTGCGGGCACTGCGACATCGCCTGCGGACTGCTCGAGATGGATACGACGATCATCGGCGCATACTCCAAATTAGACGCCAAAGTGCACATTGGGCATGGGGCGGTCTTAGGAGAACGGGTCCTGATCCCGTCCGGCGCGCATGTTGCCGGCAATTGTATCATCGGGGATGATGTTTGGATCGGTGTCAATGCTACCATTTCGAACCGTATCGTCATAGGGGACGGTGCCCGAGTCTCTCTTGGATCTGTTGTGACCAAAGATGTCCCTGCTGGAGAGACTGTCACCGGGAATTTTGCCATCCCTCACCGGGCTTTCCTGCGGAACCTGAAGGCGTCCCTGGCAGAAAAAACATATGCTGAGCAAATGCCCCCCCCCCGTGGACTATCCGAAGATCCCTGACGAACAGTCCTGCGCCGCGTGACCTCCGAAAGGAGGCGGCGTGATGGACAAGCCGTATTTCGTCCACGAGTCCAGCTATATCGACGAGGGCTGCGAGATCGGGGAGGGGACGAAGATCTGGCACTTCTCCCACATCATGGCGGGCTGCAGGATCGGCAGGCGCTGCAACATCGGGCAAAACGTGGTCGTCTCCCCGGACGTGGTGCTGGGGGACGGATGCAAGGTCCAGAACAACGTCTCGATCTACACCGGCGTCGTCTGCGAGGACGGCGTGTTCCTGGGGCCCTCCTGCGTGTTCACCAACGTCATCGACCCCCGGGCCTTCATCGTGCGCAAGAGCGAGTACCGCAGGACCGTCATCAAACAGGGCGCCAGCATCGGCGCCAACGCCACCATCGTCTGCGGCCATGACGTGGGGCGCTACGCCCTGGTGGGGGCCGGGTCCGTCGTGACGAAGGACGTGCCCGACCACGCCTTGGTCTACGGCTGTCCCGCCCAGATCCACGGCTACGTCTGCCGGTGCGGGGAGCAGATCCGCTTCTCCGATCGGAAAGCCGTCTGCCCCGCCTGCGGGAAGCACTATCGGATGGACGAGACCGATCATACCATTAAGGAGACCGACTGATATGAGCATCAAAGGAGACCTCATCAAGAAGATCCAAGACAAGGCCCTGACCATGGGCGTCTGCGGCCTGGGCTATGTGGGCCTGCCCCTGGCGGTGGATAAGGCGAAGCACGGCTTCAAGACCATCGGCTTCGACGTCCAGCAGGAGAAGGTGGACCTGGTGAACGCCGGGAAGAACTACATCGGCGACGTGGTGGACGCCGACCTGGAGGCGCTGGTGGGGAGCGGCATGCTGCGCGCCACCTCCGACTTCGGCTTCGTGAAGGACGTGGACTTCATCGCCATCTGCGTGCCCACGCCCCTGGACAAGCACCAGCAGCCGGACATCAGCTATGTCCGGGATTCTGCCATCGCCGTCTCCAAGCATCTGACCCGCGGCTCCATCGTGGTCCTGGAATCCACCACCTATCCCGGCACCACGGAAGAGCTCCTGAAGCCCATCCTGGAGGAGGGCAGCGGCCTCAAGTGCGGGGAGGACTTCTACCTGGGCTTCTCCCCGGAGCGCATCGATCCCGGCAACCGGATCTACAAGACCAGCAACACCCCCAAGGTCGTCGGCGCCATCGGCGAGGACGCGGTGGAGGTCATCGCCATGGTCTACCGGGCCATCCTGGACGGGGACGTGACCACCGTCTCCTCCCCCGCGGTGGCCGAGATGGAGAAGATCCTGGAGAATACATACCGCAACATCAACATCGGCCTGGTCAACGAGCTGGCCATCCTCTGCGACCGCATGGGCATCGACATCTGGGAGGTCATCGACGCCGCCAAGACCAAGCCCTACGGCTTCCAGGCCTTCTATCCCGGCCCCGGCCTGGGCGGGCACTGCATCCCCCTGGACCCCTATTACCTCAGCTGGAAGGCCCGGGAGTACGGCTTCCACACCAGCATGATCGAGGCGTCCATGATGGTCAACGACCGGATGCCGGAGTACACCGTGGAGCGGGCCGGGAAGATCCTGAACCGCCATAAGAAGGCCCTGAACGGCTCGAAGGTGCTGGTGCTCGGCGCGGCTTACAAGCAGGACATCGACGACTACCGGGAGAGCCCCGCCGTGCGGGTCATGGAGGAGTTCCGCAAGACCGGGGCCGCCGTGGATTTCTACGACCCCTATGTCCCGAAGTACCGGGACGCCGGCGTGTGGTACACGGGCATCCCCGCCCTGACGCCGGAAGCAGTGGGAGGCTATGACCTGGTGTGCATCGCCACGGCCCATACGACGGTGGATTACGCCATGGTGGCCTCCTGCGGCGTCCCGGTCTTCGACTGCAAGAACGTCTGCAAGCATATCCCCCACCGGGAGAACATCGAGGTGCTGTAAAGAAGGGAGTATATCAAGTATGAAATATGCCCTGATCGGCTGCGGCCGGATCGCAGTCAACCACATCAAAGCCGCGCTGAACGACCATCTGGAAATCGCCGCCGTATGCGATGTGGTGCCCGAGGCCATGGAAGCCCTGTTAGCCAAGTATGGCCTTGAAAAGGACAGCTCCATCCATCGCTACACGGACTACCGGGAACTGCTGGCCGCGGAGCGGCCCACCCTCGTCAGCATCGCCACGGAGAGCGGCATCCATGCCCAGATCGCCCTGGCCTGCATCGACGCGGGCATCAACGTCATCATCGAGAAGCCCATGGCTATGTCCATGGCCGACGCGGAGGAGATTGTCCGCCGCAGCCAAGAGAAGGGCGTGAAGGTCTCCGCCTGCCATCAGAACCGCTTCAACGTCGCCGTCCAGGAGCTGCGGCGGGCATTGGAGGCGGGCCGTTTCGGGCGGATCTCCCACGGCTCCATCCACGTCCGCTGGAACCGGGGCCGGGGATATTATGACCAGGCCCCCTGGCGGGGCACCTGGGCCCAGGACGGCGGCTGCCTCATGAACCAGTGCATCCACGGCATCGACCTGCTGCGCTGGATGATGGGGGACGAGGTCGAGGAGGTCTACGGCGTCACCAAGCAGCAGTTCCACGATTACCTGGAGTGCGAGGACATCGGCATGGCGGTGGTGAAGTTCAAAAGCGGCGCCGTAGGCACCATCGAGGGCACGACCAACGTTTATCCCAAGAACCTGGAGGAAACGCTGTACCTCTTCGGCGAGACTGGCACGGTGAAGCTGGGGGGGACTTCCACCAACAACATCGACGTGTGGGACTTCGCAGACGAGGACGAGGCAGACGGGAAGAACAAGGGCCTCCAGGAGGCCACCAGCAATGTCTACGGCAACGGGCACACCGCGCTTTTCGCCGACATGATCGAGGCCATCGAGCAGGACCGGGAGCCCTACGTGGATGCCGTGGCTGGTCGGAACGCACTGGAGATGATCCTGGCCATCTATCAGTCCGCCGCTTCGGGGAAGCCGGTCAAGCTGCCGCTGAAGGACGTGGCCAGCACCGACTTTGCCGGGAGGTTCGGTCGGCCGGATATATATCAGTAAAGCGGAAGAGGGACCGTTTATGGACATCTTGATCATCACGACCTACTTCCCGCCGGACTCCGCCGTGGCGGCAGTGCGACCATATATGTTTGCAAAATATCTGATCCGCTTCGGACATAAAGTCACCGTGCTGAGATCGGGGGATTTCTGTCGGGAGCCAGATCGATCCTATCCACCTTTGCATGGCCTGCGGATCCTTTCCTATCTTGGAAAAGACAGTCCCGCCGAGGCATTCGAACGAGGCGAGATCGACTCCTGGCCTTTCTCTGAAGGCAAAAGCCGGATCTCCTTTTTACCGGAAAAGATCCGGCTGCCGATCGCGGAAGTCTATCATTCCTTTGCGAATCTGTGGGACGTCGAGCGCCAAGAGCACAGTATAGAGGCACCGCTGAACAGGCAGAAAGACGTGCTGAGGTCTTTACGGGACGAAGGGGATCGCTTTGACATCATCTTTGCCACCTATGGCCGTCTGGAAAATGTCTATGCCGGGAAATATGCCGCCGAGCTCTTCGGCTGTCCATGGATCCTGGATCTGAGGGATCCGATCGCAACGCCATTCATCTATGAGGGACTATCCCTATTGCGCATGAAGCACTTCCAGGATCGATGGATCTCACAGGCCGATGCCTGCACGGTCGTTTCCAACGGTATGCGCGAGAGTTCTGAGGGGCTGTCCCGTTCTGCCAAAACGGTCACTATCTATAACGGATATGAGCCTTTTGAAGAGGAAAGCAAGGGACTGCCGGCAGCAGATGTTTTGTCCTTCTGTTATACCGGGACGGTATATAGGGGGAAACAGGATGCCGCCCCCCTGCTGAACGCGCTCAAACAGCTGGGCAGTGAGGGGAAGATCGATCTTGCTCGTGTCCGGATCGATTATGCCGGTCCAAATTTCGCGTATCTGCAAACGGCTGCGAAAGCGCTTGGGATGGAGCCCTGCGTGGTCGATCATGGTTATGTCACTCGCACGGAGGCCAGCCGGCTGCAAAAGAGTTCTGATATCTTCCTGGTACTCTCTTGGAATGCACGGGTATTCAAAGGCGGTATCAGCGGGAAATTCTACGAAGGCATCCGCTGCGGCCGGCCGATCTTGGCCCTGATAGCGGGAGATACCCCGGACAGTGAGCTCTATGAGCTGAACGAAACGTATCATTACGGCTTCTGCTATGAAGAATGCCGCCCGCAGCAATTCCAACAGCTTTGCGATTTCCTGCTCCAAGCATACCGGCAGAAAATGGAGCACGGGAGCCTGGACTATGCGCCGTCAGAGGAGTTCTCCACTGCGTTCCGTTATGACACGCTGACAAAGAAGCTGGAGACTTTATGTGAAAAATTGATCCGTGAAAGGGCATAGATCCCAAAGTAATGTCTGGCACAGGAGATAGGATATGTTCTTAAAAAGGCTGCTGCGGGCGGATGGAGACACCGTCTCCCGCACAGAAAAGACCTTGGCGCTAACGATCGCTAATACAGTGAATACCGCGCTCAATGTGCTTTCCGGGATGATCGCGTCGAGACTGCTCACAAAAATCGAGGTCGCAGTCAACAGCCAGACCTTTTTGGCATATAACACGATCTTGCCTCTGCTGGTGCTGGGCACCACTTCCGGCATTTATTATCACCTCGCTCAGAACGAGGACCGCAAACGAGGCGCCGTCAAGGAAGCTGTTTTGGTGACGCTCGCCACCAGCGCGGCAGCGTGTGTATTCCTCCTGCTGGGCGGCCGCCAGCTTTTAGCAGAGCGGTTCCACAATGTCGCTTTGTCTCAAACACTACTGCTTTTGATCCCATACGCACTGCTGACCGTTCCGGCCAGCGTCATGTCCTGCGTTTTCGTGGCAGAGAACCGGCTGAGATTCAATGCTGTCTACAGTACCTTCCAGGTATCCTTGCAGATGATAGTGGCCTTCGCTGCCATGCTGTTGTTCCGCAGCGGGGGAGCCTTGGTGGCCGCTAAAAGCCTTACCGGTTCCCTCTTCGCCATCGTGACGATCATCCTGGCATTTTCTATTTTGCCTCAGGGCGGCGATAGGGCGGATCGTCCTCAGTGGAGCAGTACGAAAGCTCTCCTGGCAGTCTCCATCCCTCTGGGGATCTCCGCTGTAGTCGGAGCCTTGGATCTGCATCTGGATCAGTGGATCATCTCCACGATGATGACACCGGAAGAATTTGCGGTCTATACACGTGGGGCTCAGGAACTTCCCTTTGTCGGAGCGATCACCGGTTCCATCAGCACGGTCATCATCGTGGACTTGACCAAAGCCGCTCAAAAAGGGGAGTATACGACCGCGGTAGATCTGTTTCGGAAAGTATCCGAAAAATCTTCTCTGTTTTTACTGCCGGCCATGGTCTTTTTCATGGCGGCGGCACGGCCGCTGATCACGCTCCTTTATACGGAGGCTTATCTTGAGGCCGTTCCCGTTTTTCAAATCTACTTGTTATACATGCCGATCCGTGTTGCGCAGTATTCCCCGTTTTTGATCGCTCTGGGGTGCTCAAAGCTCATCTTGTGGAAGGCGTCTGCCGAACTGGCCTTGAACGCAGTCCTCAGTATTTTCATGGTCTCCCATTTAGGCTCTATCGGAGCGGCGCTGGCAACGATCTTCCTGGTATATGTGTTCGATGTACCGCTCAATTTCTATTTCATCTCCAAGAAAACAGGGGCCTCATGGAAACGGCTCCTCGCTTTTAAGAAGATGTTCCTGTGCATCGTTTGCTCGATCCCTGGGGCTGTGGCATTTTGGATATTCAACGCGTTGCTGCCGTTGCCGCCGGTCGTCGCGCTGACACTGGATCTCGCGATCTTCTGTTCGATCACCTGCCCAATCTTCATCCGCGTGTTCCGACTCTCTCCACAGGCGTTCTTTCAGCGGATAGGAGAGGTTTGGGACCATATCCATCCCAACTAAAAAACGCAGTCCTACACACTGTCAACAAGATGACTACGCGAACACTAAGGAGGCCCGCCCATTGAAAAACAGAGCGAAATATATTTTGCGCCGTCCGTTCGTCTGCATCCTCTTCCTCGCCAGCTACCTGATCGGCCATCTATTCTATGACGGGAAATACCTGACCGGACAGCATTTCCAGGCGTGGCACTTGACTGCAGGCTGGCGGTGGGTGCTCCGCTATTGGTTCCCTCAAAAGATATTGGGAGAAAACAGACATGTCCCATGGCCCGTGCCGCCCTGGGTGAAGATCGGAGATCCGAAGAACATCGTTTTCGACCCTGATGACATGCACAACTTCCATGGATGCGGGAATTACTTCCAGGCGGGCTGGGGCGGAAAGATCGTTCTGGGGAAGGGCTGCTATATCGCTCCCGGAACGGGCCTGATCAACGCCAATCACGATCTCACAGACCCGGACGAGCATCTCCCCGGAAAAGATATCATACTCGGGGAAGGGTGCTGGCTTGGCATGAACGTGGTGGTGCTGCCGGGTGTGACTCTTGGCCCCCACACATCTGTTGGCGCCGGGGCGGTGGTGACAAAGAGCTTTCCTGAAGGCTGGTGCGTTATCGCGGGGAATCCCGCACGAAAAATCAAGGAGGTCCCACATGAACGGCATTGATCGTATTATGGCTGTTGCCTGCTTACTCGAGAGCATACTGTTCCCGTGTCTCTATCCGGCGGACATACAGGACAAAAATGACCTCGGGGGGGGTACGGTTCTATTGAAGAAGTTTTGACTTATCAAGAGGAAATTGGAGCGACTGTTTGGCCGCCGGAAAAAACGCCATTTTTGACGAATCCCCAATATTGGGAACGGGAGGCTTTGTTTATGGCCTTCCAGCCAGAGGATATAGATATCGTCTGCCTGGGGGACAGCATCACGCAAAAGCTCGGATGGCAGGATGTCCTGCCCTGCTGGCGTGTGGCGAACCGGGGCATCGGTTCTGATACCACGGCGGGAATGACCGCCCGGATCGATTCTGTCAAAGCGTTGGATCCCGCGGTCGTCTCTCTGATGGCGGGCGTCAACGATTTGGGAGACAAGAGCCCTGAAGAAACTGCCGAGTCATATGCGGTGCTCCTGGATACGCTGGCTCAAGAATTGCCAGATACGTCGATCATCGTCACAAGCGTCCTGCCGGTAGCTACGTCTCACCCTCTCGATAATCAGAATGTCCGTGCCCTCAATCAGGATCTGGCCGTCCTCTGCCAGGAAAGGGGGCTGCGTTTCTTAGATCTATATGAAGAGTTTGCTGGGGAAAACGGGGATCTTTCACCGAAGTACAATCTTGATGGTGTCCATTTAACGCCGGAAGGGTACCGCTTGTGGCTTTCTCATTTAGTCCCGGCATTGACGGAGGTCCTGGTGGACCGAGGGTGAACCACACAGGCAGGGATCGGACCACAAGACAGGCAGGGGAGACCGCCAAAGCAAGATCGGATATGAGCAAAGGCCCGGATCATCTCGATGACCGGGCCTCTTTTCCGTCAGGGTCTCCCAGACCCATCCGGCCTCCCTGGAACGAACCTCAAACACGGACCGCCTCCCTCTCGATGAGAGGGAGGCGGTCCGTGAACGATCGATATCAAACGCAAGCGCTCTCACGCCCCGGCAGGGTCCAGCGCACAGGGGGCCAGGTCCAGCACCTCGGGGGCGAGTCCCCCGCTTTCGTACCAGTAATAGACCGGCCCGGCAGGCAGATCCGCGATGTAGCCCGAGGGCGTGGTGTCCTCATTGACCCGGACGCCCACCAGGAAGAGCCCGCCGTCCCATCCGGCCGCTCCGTCCAGGGACCCGGCGACGTCCGCCAGATAGCTCCTGCCTCCGGCCCGGATGATGTTCCACATACAAGGGGACGGGAGATCCTCGCCCACCTGCGTCAGCCCGCTCACCGTATAGCACTCCATCTCCCGGAGGCCCGCCAGGCCGCACAGGTACTGGAACGCCTTGGCCCAGCCCTCGCTGGACGCCTCCGTATCGGGATCGCCGTCCAGCGCCCAGACCATCTGCCAGGGATCGCCGAACGCGCCGCCGGGGGCGGCCTTCCCGCCGGGGCCCGCCTGGAGGCTGAGCTCATCCCGGAAGGACAGGAGCTTCTGATAGTCGCTCTCGTCCCTGTGGGCGGCGGCGATGGCCTGCGCCGCCTTCACCGCCGCGCGGACAGCGCCCACCTCGGAGGTGACGGCGCCGCTGCCGTCCTGGAACTCCGGGACGACGGCGAAGGTGAAGCGGAAGCTGCCCTCCAGGCAGATCTCAAAGGACCCCTCCTCTGCGCCCGGGCGCACCACCGGCTTCGGCGCGGAATAGGACACCGGGACGTCGGCGCAGCGGTCGAACCAATAGAAGTCGTAAGGCAGGTCCGTGAGCAGGGCGTCCATCACCGCGCAGACGTCGAACCCGGCCAGGGCCTCCGCGGCCTCCAGCGCTTCGGGATCGGGACTGCCGTCCGGCAGGGCGGCGGGGGCCCCCAGATCCTCAGCGGTCCACGCATCCGGCAGGGCCAGCTCGGCGGGCTCGATCTCGAACTCCGTCCCGCCGCCGTATCTCGCCGTGTCCTTGATCCGGTTCTTCAGCGCGTCGTAGAGCTTCTGATCCAGGCCCTCCAGCAGATCCCCGGAAGGGGCCTCCGGAGCATCCGAAAGGACGCCGCCGCTATAGAAGTTCTGGTCGACGTAGGACGCAAAAAGGTCTTCCGGGCTTTTTCCGCCGTCCCGCGGGGCCCAGACCTGGCTGTTGGAGGCATCCTCCGGCTCCGCGGCCCGCGCGGCCGTCAGCGGGAGGCACACCGCCAGCAGGACGGAGGCCAGTCCCGCGCCTATCCGTTTCAATTTCATGATATGTCTCCGTTCCTATCATCCGGCACGCCGCCGGGGCGGCATGCAGCTGTTGCCTATACTACTTATGATATCTTCATCGGCCCCTGGTGTCAAGGAAAAACTATGTTACAAATTTCTGTAACAAAGTCCATTTACAGGACTTCCCTGTTGCATTTCTCGGAACTTTCCTGTAAAATAAAGGCATCGCAACACCGCTGCGGCGGGGAAGGAAGGTATTCTCGATGAAAACGATGAAGCTCCTGCGCAGGACGGCGGCACAGCTGCTGGCCCTGGCGCTGACCCTGGCCCTGGTCTCCACCCCCGCCCTGGCGGTGGAAAAGGGGGAGGACCTCCATATCGAGGACAACGTCTGGAAACGGAACGTCTACGACCTTTCGAAGGACGGGACCGAGCTGGAGCCCTTCCACTACGACGTGCCCGAGGGCGGCGTGGCGGTGCTGATCTTCTTCAAGAGCGGCTGCGGGAACTGCCGGCAGCTGTTCAGCACCATCGCCCGGGGCGCCCTGGCGGACGATCCCCGGGTGAACATCGTGGCCGTGTCCGTCGAGGAGGACCGGGCGGCTACACAAAACTTCGTGGACACCTATATGGGCGGCAAGGTCTCCCATGTCTTCTACCGGGGGCTCTACATGCTGTCCGATTACGCCAACGCCGTTTTGGACGGCTCCAACGGCGGCATCGGGACGGCCTTCGTGCTCCTGGTCGCCAATGAGGACGGCAAGCCCTATATCCGCTGGCGGGGGGAGAGCATCTATCAGGGCAAGACGATCCAGGAGAAGGTGGACCAGATCCTGGACGGCAGCGGGCAGGTGCAGATGACCAAGGATGGGGAGAGCATCCGGGACGGCCGGGTCTGCCTCCTGGCCAGCCTGCGCAATCCGGCCTCCGGCCCGGTGTCCGGGACGCTTTACGCCGTGGGGTACACCGGAGGACGCATGACGGACGTCCAAAGCCTGCCGCTGACGCTCCCCGCCGGCGGGAGCGTGCAGCAGGACTTCACCGTGAAGGGGGAGACCGCGAAGCTCTCCTATCTGGAGGAGGGGACGCTACGGCCCCTGTCCGGCGCCCTGACGGCCGGCGGATGAGGCCCTCCCCGGGCGAGAAACTGTAACCGTTTTGTTGTTGTTTTGTCCGGCAAACTGTACTAACATGGACCATACAGCTTTCACAAGAGGACCCGCATAGGAGGAAAACCGATCATGAAGAAGATCTTGTCCCTGTTCCTGGCGGCGGCGCTGAGCGCGTCGCTGTTCATCCTGCCCGCCTCAGCCGCGGGGGCGGCGGGCTTTTCCGACCTCACCGACCGCTCCGACATCATCGCCGCGGAGGCCCTGCGGCTCATGGGCGTGATGGACGGTTACGGGAACGGGAGCTTCCGCCCCGGCGCCCAGCTGACGCGGGCCCAGTTCTGCAAGATGGCGGTCTGCGCCATGGACGGCGAGGGGGAGCTGGGGCTCTACAATACGGTGACGATCTATCCGGACGTGAAGCCCTCCCACTGGGCGGCGGCTTACATCAACATGGCCGCGAAGGGCAGGAACATCATCTCCGGCTATTCCGACGGCAAATTCTACCCCGATAAGCCGGTGACCCTGGGACAGGCGGCGACGATCCTGCTCCGCGTCCTGGGGTATCAGGACAAGAGCATCGGCGGCGTGTGGCCCAGGAGCTATGTCGCCGCCGCCTCGCGGGCGGGCCTGATGGACGGTCTCGGCACCTCCGACGGGAACGCCGTCCTCACCCGGGGGCAGGCGGCCCGGATGTTCATGAACCTCCTCCAGGCCGACCGCGTGGGGGAGGACGGCAGCAAGGCGGGCTCGTTCCTCTCCGGCATCGGCATGGAGACGAAGGAGGACGTGGTCCTGGTCTCCTCCACCGCCGCCGGGCCGGACGGGAAGAAGGACGCGCTGCAGCTGGCCTCCGGCGAGGTCTACCAGCTGCGGGGCGGGAAGACCTCCAGCGGCGCGCTGAACGGCTCCTGGGGCACCCTGGTGCTGAAGGACGGCAAGGCCGTGACCTTCCTGCCCAGCAGCAACGCCAGCCGGACCGTGACCCTGGCCGGGGCGGGGGCTTTGCAGCTCACCGACACCTCCGGCACGCAGTACGCGGTGGACAACGACACCGGCGTTTACTACAACGGGAAGCAGCAGGCTTGGAGCTCCCTCTACTCCTGGCTGAACCCCGGCACGTCCCTGACACTGTACCTGAACAAGGCCGGGAACGTGGCCTATATCGTCGCGGGCGGCGGCACCTCCTCCAGCGAGGCCGTCATCGTCTTCAAGAACGGCTCCGTCGCGGGCTTCGACGGCCTGACCGGCGGCGCGGGGGGCTACAGCATCTATAAGAACGGCTGTCCCGCCGTCCCGGCGGACCTGATCGCCTATGACGTGGCGGTCTACTCCAGCGCCACCAACAGCATCCGGGTCAGCGACAAGAAGGTGACGGGCTGCTATGAGAGCTGCCGTCCCAGCCCCTCGGAGGCGGCGTTCGTCACGGTGATGGGCTGTGAGTTCCCGGTGCTGACCACGGCGCAGGCCAGCCTGGCCGCCTTCACCCCCGGGGACCAGATCACCCTCCTGCTGACTGAGGACAACCAGGTGGGCGGGGCCGTCCGCGCCGGGAACAGCCAGGCCGGGAGCCTGGGCGTGGTGAAGTCCATCGGCGGCGGCTCCGCCGAGGTGGACCTGCTTTGCGGCGTGACGGTGAAGGGCGCGGCGGACAGCGCCGCCGCCAAGCCCGGCGAGCTGGTCCGGGTCTCCTCGGAGGAGCGGGGCGTGCTCAAGGTCAACCGCCAGGGCGGCGGCAGCGTCCGGGGCGCGCTGGATCTGACGGCCCGGCGGCTGGGCACCGTGAACCTCGCCGCCAGCGTGACTGTGTACCAGTACGAAAGCGACGGCCTCCGCGTCGTGGACCTCAGCGATCTGCCCGGCATCGTCCCGGCCGATCAGGTCAGCTTCGCCCAGAAGAACTGGGCGGGCAAGGTGGACGTGGTGGTCCTGGGCACCAGCCTCAGCCGGGACGTGACCCTCTACGGCCGGGCCGCGATCACCTCGAAGACCAACGGGGAATCCGGCGGGCGGAGCTATTACCTGACCGTGGAGAACGGCCAGCGGACGGTGGGCCCCCTGCCCATAGCCGAGAACGAGGACGTGTACACCGGCGACTATGTGGCGGTGTCCGTCAACTACTCCGGCACGGCCTTCACCAGCGTGAGCAAGCTGACCAAGCTGGCGGGCGTGCCCAACACGGCCTGGACGGGGAAGACCGCCGTCACGGTGAACGGGCGGACCTATACGGTGCCCGGCACGGTGGCCTGCTACAACGCCGACGCCAAGAGCTGGACCACCCTGGACGCCGCCCATGCCTACGACCGGACCGCGGACCTCTACGCTGCCGGAGACGGCGTGATCCGCGTCATCGAGACGAAGCGCTGAACACGTCCGGCCCTGCATGAACGAGCCTCCGGTACGGATCTCCGTACCGGAGGCTCTTGCGTTTTGAGTCAGATCTTGGTATGCTTGGGCCAAAGGAGGGATCGCGATGAAACATCATCATTATAATAAGGTATGGTCCTATCTGGCGGCGCTGGTCCTATGCCTGACGCTGATCCAGCCGCCGCCCACCATGGCGGCCGGTACCAACGAGGTGACCATGCGGGTGGGGGAGCAGCGGACGATCTATGCCCCGATCACGAGTGCAAGCGTCAGCGATGGCAATTGGTCCAGCAACGATCCGCAGAAAGTCCGCATCCTCTCATTTTCTTCGTTCCAATGCGAAGTAAAGGCACTCGCTGCGACCGGCAGCTCTTTCGTGAATTTGAACTATCGTTACCGGACGTCTACTTCTTCACCCTACCAGAACATGGACGTACGGGTCACGGTAAAACCGCCCCTCCCCACAGGCGTTACGCTCACCCCCGGCAGCATGACCCTGGCCGTGGGGGAGAGCCGGTCCCTCTCCGCGTCCGTCACGCCCGAGGGGGCGGACTACGGCTCCTATCTCTACTCCAGTGAGGATCCGTCCGTCGCGGAGGTGGGCTCCGACGGCTCCGTGTACGGCGCGGCCCCCGGCACGACCCGGGTCCAGGTGCGCACCTACCTCGAGGGGAAGCGGGCCTATTGCGACGTGACGGTGGTCCCCGCGCAGCATCGGGTCCTCTTCGACGCCAACGGGGGCTCCGTCAGCCCGGACAGCATCACCGCCGCCAACGGGGAGCCCTACGGGGACCTGCCCGTCCCCCAGCGGGAGGGCCATGTCTTCGCCGGCTGGTTCACCGCCGCCGGGGGCGGCACGGAGGTCCGCTCCACCGACATCGCGGAGCTCTCCGGGGACCAGACGCTCTACGCCCACTGGACCCCAAAAGCCGCCGCGCCGGCGGCGGTGATGGGCTGGACGGCGGGCAGTCCGTCCACGGTCGTCCTCTCGGACCCGGACGGCGTGTTGGACGGCTGCGCGGCGGTCTATGCCGCCTCGTACAGCGGGGAGAGGATGGAGGATCTCGCCCTGGGGAAGCGGCTGGGCACGACGGTCATGGTGGACCGGGGCCTGGCGGCGGGGTGGAAGCTGTTCTTCCTGGACGGGGACGGCGCGCCGGTCTGCGGGGCCGTGACGCTGCTCCCGGGACAGCAGATGTGAGATGAGACGAGGGAGCCCCGCGCGGAGCAAGGGATCGCCGTCGCCAAGACTGCTCACAGTACGTCTGCGGGAGAGGGCTTGACGGCAGAGGCGGAATATGGCAGGATGAGGAAAGAACAAAGGAAAGGAGGAGGCGGCTGTGCGGAAGATCCGGATCTTGGCGGCACTGGCCTGCCTGTGCCTGACGGCAGGGCTGTGCGTCCCGGCCCAGGGAGCGGAACAAACCGGGACCCCCAAGGCGGGCATCGTGGCCCAAGGGCCCTGCGGGAAGGATGGGGCCGATCTCACATGGACGCTGGAGGCGGATGGGGTCCTGACCATCCGCGGGAACGGGGAGATGGAGGACTATAGCTACCATTGGGAGCTGGAATCCAGCACCCCCGAAGTCCTGCCGCCGACAAAGGCGGACGTTGGGGAAGAACGGGAGCTCCCCCCGTGGCTCAGATATGTAAGCAGTCTATGGGATCCATGGGGAGGAAGCCCCGATCTGGTGGTGCTGCAGAAGATCGTCATCGAGGAGGGCGTGGCCAGCATCGGCGCGTCCGCGTTCAGCACATGTCTTTTATCCTCCGCGCAGGTGCAGATCCCGGGGAGCGTGAGATCGATTGGGGATGCAGCCTTCCTGGGCACGCAGCTGCCAGCGGTCACGATCCCGGAGGGCGTGGAGCGCATCGGGACCGGCGCGTTCAAATCATGCGATATGGTGGAGGTAACGATCCCGAGCACCGTGAAATATATTGGCGGGTGCGCGTTTTCCACCTGGATGACCCCTGGTATCAGGATGTTGAAAAAAATTTCCGTTTCTGAGGGGAACACAAATCACCGCGCCGTTGACGGCGTTTTATACAACATGGATATGACCGAGCTGGTGCAATACCCGGAGGGCAAAGAAGGGACGAGTTTTGTGGTCCCCAGTACCGTGAAACGCATCGGCGCAGACGCGTTCGCATGTGCGGGGCTTGCCTCCGTGACCCTCCCGGAGGGCCTGGAGGAGATCGGATGGGGCGCTTTTGCGTACAACGAAGCCTTAACGGAGATCCGTCTCCCGGACAGCGTGCGGACGGTAGGGGACTATGCGTTTGCGAGGTGTCATGCGCTGGCCAGCGCGGCCCTCTCCGCCGATTTGGAGGAAATCGGGATCCAGGCATTTTACGGCACGGGCCTATGGCGGGTACGCATCCCGCCTTCTGTCGAACACATAAAATTTGGGGCGTTCTGGTGCCCCGACTTGGCCTGCGTATACATCCCCAAAAGCGTGGTCTCGATCGATCTGCGGGGGCTGAGTGATGGCCCCTGGCTCGACATCTACTATGAGGGCGGGGAGAAGGACTGGAAGAAGATCTCCATCGACGAAGACGCATTCAGCCAGTTTTTCGGTGTGACCTTCCATTACCACGCCAGCCCCTCCCAGCCGCTGGAGATCCCCGTATGGATCGTGGACACGTCCTCCCGCGGCACGTCCATCCAATATAACGGCCCGTTCCTCCCGCAGGAAACGATGGTCCTCGCCGCCTCCCTGAGCGGCGGGCGGTTCCGAGGCGCGGCCCTGGGGACCTATGGCGGCTCCAGGGGACGGTTCGACTTCGGCACACGCCTGGAAGAAGGCTGCCGCCTCTTCTTCCTGGACCCGCAGACCCTGATCCCGCTGTCCGAGCCTACGGTCTTGATGGGACCGCGATAAGTAAGGGAGCCCCGCGCGGATCTGATCCGCGCGGGGCTCCCCTTATCCTGTCGGGCCTATCCGTTCACCGGGGCCTCCGGCGCCTCCTCCGCGGCGGCGGGCAGGGGCTCCTCCTTGCCCTTACGCTTGAAGAGGGGCTTCCGGGGCTTTTTCCCGTCCTTGCCCTTCCGGCGGAAGACGCGGCTCAGGTTATCGATGACAGAGTAATACACCGGCGTGAACACCAGCGTCACGATGGTGGAGATGACCATGCCGGAGATCATGGTGATGCCCATATCGGCCATCATCTCATTGGTCTCGCCGATGCCCATGGCCATGGGCACCATGGCCAGGATGGTGGTCAGGGTGGTCATGAGGATGGGCCGGACCCGCAGGGGGCAGGCGTGGAGGATGGCGGTCTCCCGGTCCTCGCCCCTGGCCCGGCGGATCTTGATGTACTCCACCAGGATGATGGAGGAGTTGACCACCGTGCCCGCCAGCATGATGATGGACACCAGGGACAGCATACTGAGGTCGTGCCCCGTCAGGGGGAGCCCGAACAGGGACCCGGTGAAGGCCACCGGCAGGATCAGCATGATCATGACGGGCATCAGGAAGGACTCGAACTGCACCGCCAGGACGAAATACACCAGCAGCAGCGCCGCCGCCAGGGCCAGTAGCAGGTCGGTGAAGCTCTCGATCATGGTCTCATAGGAGCCGTCGGTCTCCACAGAATAGCCCTGGGGGAAGGTGTATCCGTCCAGGATCGACCAGATCGCCTGGGTCATGACGGCGGTGTCGCCGCTGACGGAGTCGCCGGAGATGGTGACCTGCCGGGTCTGGTTGGACCGGACGATGGTCTGGGGGGCCTGCTCGACGGTCACGCTGGCCACGGAGCCCAGGGGCACTGTGCCGCCCATGGCGGAGGGCACGCCCATGGACTTCAGCGCGTCCAGGCTCCCCGCCGCCGCGCCGCCGCCCCGGACCACCACCTCCAGCTCCCGGCCGTTGATGGTGACGCGGGTGGCGGTGGAGCCGGTGAGCTCCGACCGGACCGCCGCACCGATGGAGGCGGCGGTGAGGCCGTACTGCGCGGCGGCCTCCCGGTCCACGGAGACCTTCACCTGGGGCACCTCGTCGGACAGGGAGCTGTCCACGTTCACCGCGTCGGGCAGGGCGGAGATCTGGGCGATCAAGTCGTCCGCCAGGAAGGCCAGGGTGTCGTAATCGTCCCCCTGGATCTTGACGGCGATGTCCCCGCCGCCGCCCATCATGGCCTCGGAGTCCGAGGCGGAGACGGTGATCTCACAGCCCGCGACGTCCTGGAGGGCCTCCCGGAGGGCCTTGGCGATGTCGTTGCTGCTCCGGCTCCGCTGGGACTTGGACCCCACGTCCAGCATCATGGTGACGGACTCGTCGGAGGCGATGTAGAACATCTGCTCGATCTCCGGGACCTGGGCCTCCGTGATGGCGGAGACCCGGTCGGCGATGGCGGCGGTCTCGCCGAGCTGGGAGCCGATGGGCATACCGATGCTGAGGTTGACCGTCCCCTGGTCCATGTCGGGGATGAGGACCATCTTGGTGTTCACCAAAGTGACGCCGAACAGCACCACCAGGGCGAAGGACGCCGCCATGCCCAGGAAGAGGTGGCGGACGAAGAAGCCCAGCGTCTTCAGATAGAACGCGCCGATCTTGTCCGTCAGCCGTTTCAGGGGGCCGGGCCGTTTCCCCGCCAGCTTCTCCTGGCGGCGGCGGACCTTCTCCTCGTCTAAGGTGAAGTAGCACAGCAGGGGCACCAGCGTCAGGGAGATGACCAGGGAGGCGAAGATCAGCGAGGCGATGGTGAGGCAGAAATCCTTGAACATCATGCCCGCCATGCCGCCGGTGAGGGCCAGGGGGACGAAGACGGCCTCGGTGGTCAGGGTGGAGGCCACGACGGAGCTGGTGACCTCCTTCGTGCCCTCGATGCAGGACTCCTCCCGGCTGCGGCCCTCGGCGGAGAAGCGGTAGATGTTCTCCAGGACGACGATGGAGTTGTCCACGATCATGCCCACGCCCATGGCGATGCCGCCCAGGCTCATCATGTTCAGCGTCAGGCCGGAGACGTGCATGATGAGGAGCACCGTCAGGATGCAGATGGGCATGGACACGGCGATGGTCAGCGTGGCCCCGCCCCGGCGGAGGAACAGCAGCACCACGACCGCCGCCAGCAGCACGCCCTGGAGGATGTTCTGATAGGCGGCGTCCACGGTCTGGTTGATGTAGTCGCTGGCCAGGTACGGCGCGGCGTAATGGAGCCCGGGGTTGTCGCCCTTCAGCTCCTCCAGCCGCTGGATGACCTTCTCGGAGACATAGACCTCGTTGGCGGAGGACTGCTTGGAGACCTGGAGCACCACGCAGGCGTCCTCGCCGGACTTCGCCATGGCGCTCATGTCCTTGTCCTCCAGGACGACGTTGGCCACCTCGCCCAGCCGCACGGCGCCGCCGGTGGGGAGGGAGAGGATCATATCCCGCACGTCGTCCACCGTCCGGAACTTCGCGTCCGTGCTGACGGTCAGCTTCTTGGACCCGTTGTCCAGGCTGCCGCCGGGGTAGATGAGGTTCTGCCCCGCCAGGAACTGGGAGACGTAGGAGGTGGAGAGCCCGTAGCCCGCCGTCCGGGTGGGGTCCAGCTCCACGGCGATCTGCTGCTCCACGCCGCCGTTGACGGTGACCTGGGCCACGCCGTCGATCCGCTCCAGGGCGGGGACGACCACGTCGTCCGCCAGGGTCTGGAGCTGGGCCAGGTCCTCGCCCATGAGGGCGATCATGGCGGTGGGCATCAGCTCGCTGAGGTTCATGTTGACGATCACCGGCTTCGTGGCGTCCTCCGGGAGGTTCACCCGGTCGAACTGCTCCCGGAGCTTCGTGGCGGCGATGTCCAGATCCGTCCCCTCCACATAGGTGATCTGGATCTGGCTGATGCCGTCGGAGGAGGTGGAGGAGATCTCATCCACGCCCTGGACGGACATGATCGCGCCCTCCAGGGGGCGGGTGACCAGCTCCTCGATGTCGCTGGGGTTCGCGCCGCTGTAGTAGCAGGCCACCACGGCCATGGGCATCTCCATGTCCGGCATCAGGGCCATCTGGAGCTGGGTGGCGTACATCAGGCCGAACACGCAGATCAGGATGCTGGCCAGCAGGGTGGCGACCTTGTGCCGGATGCTTGCTTTGGCGATATTCATGGAGGCTTACTCCTCTCCAGACGGCGCGCTCCCGTCTTCGGGGGCGGCGTCCCCGCCCTCCGCGTCTTTCGGAGCGCCCGCCGGAGCGGGACTGTCCGCGCCGGAGACGATGCGCACCGGGTCGCCGTCGCTGAGGTACGCCTGGCCCACGGTGACCAGCATCTGCCCGGCCTCCAGCCCGGAGAGGACCTCCGTCACGCCGTTGCCGGTGAGGCCCGTGGTGACCTCGATGTACTTGGCGGCGCCATCCTCCACCACGAAGACGTACTGGGCCGCGCCCCGGGTCAGCACCGCCTCGGTGGGGACGACGATGGTATCCTCGGAAACGTCGGTGTGGAAGGTCACGTCGGCGAACATGCCCGCCGTCAGGCCCTCCAGGTCCGCCGGGAGGCTCAGCGTCACGGCGTAAAGCTTCGTCTGGAGGTTGGCGGAGCGGTCCACGGAGCGGATCGTGGTCTCGAAGGTCTGGCCCACGGCGCTGACGGTGACGTCGGCGGTGTCGCCCGCCGCCAGCTTGGGGGCCAGGGCCTCGGAGACCTGGACGGTCAGCTTCAGCTGGTCCACGCCGTCGATGACGGCCACCGGCGCGGCGGTGGAGACGAAGCCGCCCTCCACGGCGTTCAGCGTCAGGATGGTGCCGGAGGCGGGGGCGAGGATGTTGCCCCGGCCGTCGATGTTCTCCAGGGAGCTGGAGAGCTGCTCCAGGTTGGACTTGTAGTTCTGCATCCCCGCCTCCAGCTGGGCGAGGGTGGAGCTGCGCTGGGCGATGGTGGTCTGCAATTGCAGCTCCGCCTGGTCGATCTCCGCCTGGGAGGCCGCGCCGATCTCGAAGAGCTGCCGGAGGTCGCTGACGTTCTTCTCCAGCAGGGCGATCTGCTTTTCGAAGATGGCGGACTGGTCGTTATAGCTCTGGATGGCGGACTGGTAGCTGATGTCCACCGCGCCGTAAGAGGTCAGGGTGCTGTCCAGATCCACCTTGCAGATGGCCTGGCCCGCCTGGATCTCGTCCCCGGTCTCGAAGTAGACCTTCTCACACTTGGCGTTCACCGCCACCATGACGGTGGTCTGCTCCTCGGTGACGATCTGGCCGGAGACGGTGTTCTCCGTGTAGATGGTGTCCGCCCCGATGGTCTCCACCTGGACGGCGACGCCGGGATCGGGGGCCTCCTCCTCCGGGGCCTCCTCCGTCCCGCCGCCGCAGGCGGCGAGGGACAGCGCGAGCAGGGCGGCGAGCCCCGCGGCCAAAATTCTTTTTTTCTTCATATAGCTCCTCCTGGGCTGATATCGTATCGATCCGTGCGTCCCCATCAGTTCAAGATCCCGGTCTCCACGGCCCAACAGTAGTTGTTGTAGGCGGTGAAAAGATCGTTCTCGGCGGAGAGGACGGCCTCTTTCGCGGCGGTGACCTCGTCCTGGGCGGTCAGAAGGGTGTTGCGGGAAATGTTCCCCTGCTGGTATTTCAGCTCCGACGCGGCAAAGGACGCCTCCTTGCTCTCCAGCGTCACCTTCGACGCCTCCAGGACCTGTTTGTGATCTTTCACCTGGGCGAAGAGGGTGCGGAACTTCATCTCGTAATTCTGGACGGTATTGTTATATGTATATTTCGCGGCGGGCCAGCCGTGCTCGGCGTCGAGGGTGGGGGTGTAGTCACCGATGCCGTGATAGGCGTCCTGGGTGTCCTTCAGGGTCCGCTTCGCGTCGAAGAGCTCGTAGCTGGCCTCCTTGGCGGACGCCAGGTCCTTCTCCATGTCCATGGCCGAGAGCTGCGCCGCCGTCACCTGGGGCACGCCGCCCAGCCGGATCTCGCCGGTCTGCTCCGCCCCCAGCAGCGTCTCCAGCTGGGCCTTGTACAAATGGATGTTCATCTTCAGCGTCTCCATGCCGCTGACCAGGGAGGTCCGGCCCGCCTCCGCCCCGGTGAGCTGGAGGGTGGAGATCTGCCCCAGCTCGTGGCGCAGGCGCAGCTCCTCCAGCTGGCGGTCCAGCGCGGCCAGCTGGCGCTCCAGGCCGTTCAGCTGGGCCTCCATGGACAGCAGGGCCATGTACATCGTCTCGCCGCCCAGGGCGATCTGGTCCTCCAGGTTCTCCAGCTGCCGGATCACGCCGGCGTTGTCCTCCTGGAGGTCGCCGTCCCAGATGGCGTCGAACTGCCTGCGCAGGGCGCTGTAGGACTGGTTCATCTGCTCGTAGGCGTAAGAGGACCCCTGGCCCATCTCCAGCATCGTCCACTGCGCCCCCGCCAGGCTGTTCAGGGCCCGGCGGAGCTTGTCGAGCTGCTTTTCGTAGTCGATCTCCTCCAGGGCCGCGATCTGCTCATTTAGGGCCAGGATCTGGAGGTTGTTCTCCCGGATGCGCTGTTCCACGTTGGGGAAGCTGACCTGCCCCAGGGCGTCGGGCTCATAGCCGGTCTCCGGATCCGCGTCCGGGCCGGGGACCGCGTCCTCCCGGACCTGTTCGGCCGCTCCGTCCTGGACGGCTCCCCCGGGCGGCTCCGGCGCGGCGCCTCCGGCCTCGTCCGCCAGGGCGGAGGGGACCAGCGGCAGGGCCAGCGCCAGCAGCAGCGCGGCGATCTTCTTCTTCATGACTGCCTCCTTCGGTCGAGATGTGATGTAGGGTCGTGCTCTCATCTATGATGTATGGACGGCGCGTCCCGCCCGTGCTTTCCGGTAAGTGTACACCTTCCACCAGGGGGAAGGTCAAGGAAAAGTTCACGCGCCTCACGGCGTTTTCATGCTCCCGTGCCGGACGATCTCCAGCTTCGTCACCAGCTCCCGCCGGCAGGAGGGCCGGTCCTCCGGGCAGAGCATGGCGTCCATGCAGGCGCTGCCCAGGGCGGCCATCAGCAGGCTGAACACGGCCCGGCCGTACTCCTCGTCCTGCTCCCGGAGGCCGGAGCGGTCCATCACGTCCCACAGCCCGTCCAAGAGCCGCTGGCCCGGGCGGGTGGGGAGGAGCTTCTGGATGTCCACGCCCTGGTTGTTCTCCAGGAACTTCATGCACCGCGACAGCACCGGGTCCAGGATCTTGTCCCCCGCGGCCAGACGGTCGAAGCAGTCCAGCTGGGCCTGGAAGATGTCCCCGCCGTTTTCCTCCAATACCCGGCGGTACTCCTCCTTGACGTGGTTGCGCACCTCCTCCAGGAGGTAGGCGAACAGGTCGTCCTTGTCCAGGAAGTACTGGTAAAAGCTCCCCCTGGGGATCTTCGCCCGTTTGATGATCTGATTGATGGACGCGTCCGCGAAGCGGGTGGACGTGAACTCCTCCCACGCCGCGTTGATGAAGCGGGTCCGCTTCTCCTCCGGCAGGCGGAGGAACGTCTCGCTGGGCATAGCATCCCCTCCTATAAGATATGAAGCATCCAAAGCGTCAGGGTGTCACTTTCTGACAATCTGTCGCTCATTATAGTTTTCGCTAACCCACCTGTCAATGGCAGGGACGTAAAAATTTTGTAAATAGATCCTGGAAATTTTGGAAAGGATAGGCTATGTTACAGATCGGTAAAATTTTTGGAAAGTGCTTGAAGCCGGTACGGATGTATGGTAGAATGGTCAAAATCATGTAGAAAGGAGAGAGACGAAGGCTTGAAACACCTGATCGCGGCCCTGGTCCTGACAGGGGCGGCGCTGTTCTGTGCCCCCGGCGCCCTGGCGGCGGAGCTGTCCGTCACCGGCCCGCAGGGCCCCGTCCCCGCCGGAGAGACGTTCACCGTCTCGGTGGAGCTGTCCGAGAACACCGGGTTCTGTGCCGCCCAGTTCGTCCTCTCTTTCGACGATACGGCCATGGACTGCACGGGCGCGGCCTCCGGCCCCCTGCTGGCGGGGGCCCTCGCCTCCGGGAACCCCGGCGCGCCGAAGGGCGCGGTCCTGGCGGCGGCGTCCGCCGATCCCATCCAGGGCGGCGGCGTCCTGGGCAATTTCGAGTTCACGGCGAAGCAGGGGCTGGAAAGTCCCCGTTTCGCCTTGACGGACGCGCTCCTCCTGGACGGGGAGGGCGGAGAGCTCCCGCTCTCCGTTTCCGGCGTCTCCGTCCTCCCGGACTTCCCCGACACGGCGGGCCGGGCGGACGCGGAGGACATCCGGAAGGCGGCGGCAAGGGGCCTGCTGGGCGGCTATGGGGACGGGACCTTCCGCCCCGACGAGCGCGTCAGCCGCAAGCAGATGGCCCTCATCCTCTGGCGCATGGCGGGGAGGCCCGAGGCGGACCAAGCCTCGCCCTTCGCCGACCTGGCGGACCAGGGGGACGAGGTCCGCACTGCCGCCGCCTGGGCCTGCGCTGAGGGACTGCTCAGCGGCACCGGGCCCGATACGTTCACCCCTAACGCTGTCCTGACCCGTCAGGCGGCGATGAAGCTGCTCTTTGGCTATGCCGGAGGACAGGCGGGGCTGGAGACCCTGTTTTACAGCGTATACGACGGGGCCTTCCAGGACAGCGGCCAGATCGCGAGCTGGGCCAGACCGGCGGTATACTGGGGCGTCTATCACGAGATCATCTCCGGCGACAGCCAGGATCGGCTGGGCCCGGGGGAGGCCGTGACCCGCGCCCAGCTGGCCGTCATCCTGACTCGCTGTCTGGATCGTGGTATTCTTTGAGAAAGGAGGAATGACGATGAAAAAATGGATCACCTGTGCGCTCCTGGTGCTGGGTCTGTCCGTGTTGATGAGCACCGCCGCCTTCGCGGCGGAGGAGGAAGGGATCAAGGATGTGAGCATGACCGCCAACGACATCACCGCCACGGTCGACGCGAGCAACCGTGATATCCTGGACTTGAGCTATACCGGCGCGGCAAGCGGCAGCGAATATGTGGTGTTCGTGACGAAGGACAGCGCCACGCCTTCGCAGAGCAATCTGGTCTACATCGACCAGAAGACCGGCGGCCAGGGCTTCAAGATCTATCCCATGAGCCTTACCAGCGGCAGCACGTATCACGTCTGGCTTTCCAGCAATGCCTCCAGCGGGATCGGGAGCAATCAGGTAGAGAAAGTCGGGACCTTTGGATATTACTCGACGAAGCCGGCCGTCACCTTAGGAGACGTGGACGGCAATGGGAAAGTGAACTCTGTAGATGCGCTCTATGTGCTGCGGAACTTCGCGGGCAACTATACGTTCACCGCGGATCAGACGTATGCCGCAGATGTAGACGGCAACTCGAGGGTAAATTCTGTGGACGCGCTCTACATCGTGCGCCTCTTCACAGGAAATATCACAAAGTTCCCGGCAGAATCCTAATCATGAGAAATTGAGGTGATAACGTTGAACAACAGATGGAAGAAACTCGTGTCCCTGTTCCTGGCCCTGTCCATCGTGTGCTCCCTTGTCGTGATCCCGGCATCGGCGGCTGGCACGGCCCTGACCCTCTCTGCTGAGAATGGAGCTTGGTCCGGCCAGCAGTACAAAGTGGACGTGGTCGCCAAGGGCAGCGGCAGCTTCAACGCCGCCGTCGCCGCGATCACCGTGGGCTTCGACAAGGACCTCCTGACCTTCGTCGGTGCGGAGGACAAGACGGGCTTCAGCATGGTCGTGGCCCCGAACGTCTCCAAAGCGAACGAAGACGGCTCCTTCAACCTGGGCCCCACGGACGGAGCGGGTGGTAAGACCTTCACGTCCACCATGCCGATCGCGACGCTGACGTTCCAGCTCAAGGACGGCGTCGAGAACCAGGACACTCAGCTGACCTTCTCGGAAGTGTCTATCGAGACCGGCGAGAATGAAGCGCATACGGTCACCGCCAACGCGGCCACCGTCAGCATCACCAACGGCGCGGCGCCGACTGTGGAGACCGTTGCGATCGACCCGGCGAGCGTCACGGTCGACGGCACGAACGGCGCTACCGCGACGGCGACGGCCACTTCCAAGGCGGGTACCAACATCAGCAGCACTGTGGCCTGGACGGTCTCTCCCGCTGATGCGGGCGTGACGGTCGACAAGGGCACTGTCACCGTGGCGAAGGACGCGAAGGCCGGCACGTACACCATCGGCGCCGGAACGAAGACCGCCACCCTGACGGTCAGCCGCGCGGCGGCTGTGGCTACGAGCATCGTGATCTCCCAGAACGGCACGGAGATCGAGGGCGACGCGGCCACCCTGATCAAGCCCACCGCGGGCAAGACCAACACCTACACCTACACCGCCAAGGTCCTGGACCAGTACGGCGATCCCTTCGAAGGGGATGTCACCTGGACCAGCTCCGGCACGGCTGAGGGCGTGACGGTGGCGAGCAGTGTGGTCACCGTCAGCGACACCGCTGTGGTGGACTCTACGCTCACCCTCACCGCCGCTGTGGGAGAGGTCACTAAGACCCTCACCCTCACGGTGAAGGACATCGACATCACCTGGCCCACCGTCACGGCCGACGGCGGCGTCTACGGCCAGACCTGGGGCGAGATCGTGAAGGTCAGCGGCGGTTCCGCCAGCCTCAACGGCACGAACGTCCCCGGCAAGTTCACCGTGCAGGAAGCGGACGAGAAGCCTCGGTCCGGCTCCCAGAACTTCACCCTCGTCTTCAAGTCTGACGACGGCGTGTATACGGTGGCCGAATCCGCCGCCCGCACCGCCACCATCGCCAAGAAGCCCATCGAAGTCCAGATGGACGACTTCGAGCGCTACTATCAGGACGAGATCAACTACTACGAGTTCAACAAGGTCGTGACCGGCAGCGTCCTGGTCGTCGCCGAAGACGGGTTCACCGTCGAGGCGGACGGCGAGGCGAGGAAGGGCAGCCCTGTGGGCGTCTACGCGATCAACCGCGCCGGCGGGAACAAGTATGACCAGGACGACTATGCCGTCACGGTCAAGGCCGGCAAGCTGACCATCCTGCCCAAGAGCGCCGCCTCCACGACGACGATGCCCACGAAGGACATCGAGACCATCGGCGACATCACCAGCGGCACCGGTTCCGCCACGGTCAAGGTCACCGTGGAGAACGGCAACGCCATCGCCGACAGCGCGAAGGCCCTGGCGGACGCCATCTTCAAGGCGTTCGGCGGTCAGAAGAAGATCACCGTCACCATCGACGGCAGCGACGTCGAGCTGACCGTCACCGGCTGGAAGCTGGCGGACGGCCAGAAGTACAACTACGCCGGCGGGACCTATCTCTTCGTCCCCACCTATGCTGAGGCTGCGGGCGACAACGTCTCTTCTCCCGCCGCTCCCGCGTTCCTCGTGACGATCCCCGCCGCCGGCGAGGGCACCGTCACCTCCGACCTTTCCCACACCCTCTACACCGACGAGATCCTGGACGCCAAGAGCCTCTCCGATCTGGGCATCTCCGGCACCGTGCGCATCTCCTATGAGGACGGCACCTCGATCCGTGTCAACGTCGGCTGGCCCAGCGACCTGCTCGATCAGCTGAAGTCCCTGGCGAGGAAGCTGAACAGCGGCGACTCCAAGACCTATACGTTCAGCGGTTCTCTCCCGCTCAGCGCGAACGCCGGCAGCTCGGTCACCCTGACCATCCGGATGCGCGGCAGCTCCAGCTCCAGCGGCTCTACCGGCACGACCAACAACCGCGGCACCGGCAGCAACCTGAGCTTCACCCTGGATGCTGACAAGCTGTTCCTGAACAACCTGCCCAAGGACGTGTCCAGCACTTACTGGGCCGCCAACTA
Organism: uncultured Oscillibacter sp.; assembly: GCF_910584465.1. Classification (GTDB taxonomy): domain Bacteria; phylum Bacillota; class Clostridia; order Oscillospirales; family Oscillospiraceae; genus Oscillibacter. Next base: position 50,378 of record NZ_CAJUBK010000003.1, on the reverse strand, counting down.
CATCGGCTGGGCCTATGCCCGCGGCGTGATGAACGGCATGTCCGACGGGAACTTCCATCCCGAGGGCCTGACCAACCGTCAGCAGCTGTGGATGGTCCTGGACCGTCTGAGCGGCAACAAGCCGGCCAACATGGCCGAGGCCCGCGCCTGGTCCATCAGCTCCGGCATCTCCGACGGCACGAACCCCGGCGGTTCCCTGACCCGCCAGCAGCTGGTGACGATGCTCTATCGTTACGCCCAGCTGAAGGGCTACGCCACCACCGGCGGCGCGTCCCTCAGCGGTTACGCTGACGCCGGCCGTGTCTCCGGCTACGCCCAGGCCGCTATGTCTTGGGCGGTCGGCAACGGCATCGTCGGCGGCACCACCGATGGCCGTCTGAATCCCCAGGGCACTGCCACCCGCGCGCATTTCGCGACGTTCCTCTATCGCTTCTGCCTGAAGTACGGCGCCTGATCCGCGCGACCCGCAAATGACCGACAGCGCCCCGCAAGGGGCGCTGTCTTTCATGAAGACCTCCCCGGGCGGCGAGCGGACCGTCCGGGACGCATAAAAGGAGATGTCAGGCTATGCGCATGTTGAAACGGACCGCTTGCTGGCTTTTGGCCTGGGTGATGGTCCTGGGGCTCCTGCCCACGGCGGCGATGGCGGCGGGCAGCGTCATGCTGGCGGCAACACTGTCGTCGGGGAGATCGGTCACGTTCTATCCGGATTCCACCATCGCGGACGTGAAGGCCGCGCTGGGAGAGCCGAAGATCGAGACGGTCTCCCGCTACGGCGGGAACGCTTACAGTTTCTATGGAGACGGCTATCGAGACTATTTTTACTTCGAGACCAAGGCGGATGGGAGGATCGCCCTCTATTCCGTGGTCGGCTGTGATTTCCGGTCGGCCGCCGGGGACTTCGGCGAGGAGCGCAGGGGCGGCACCCTCGTCACCTATTGCTACCAGTCCAGGTCCAGTCAGGCGATCTGCGCGGTCGCCGCTCTGAACGAGGATTACGCCACCATGACCTGGGACGAGATCAGCGCCGCCCGGACGGGCGCTGCCGCGGCTTACCAGGACGACGCCCAGTATGCCGAGGGCATCTCTCAGCACGCGGCCGCGATGTGGAACGCCGTCAACGCTTATTTTGGGAGGAGCTCCGATCTGGGGTTCGACAGCCGCACCTTCTATATGAACCGGCAGCTGATGGAGAACGGCGGCAACCTGTGCGATCACCTCACGAAGACGGGCAGGCGGGAGGCGATCGACTTCATCACCTATGGCAGCGGCGGGGGGGACCCCAGGTATCACTACTTCAATCCCAATCCCTTGACCTTCGCCGCCTATGCCAGAAACTACCTTCTCCCGGACGAGAGCTATATCGTGTTCGATGTCTATCGGGGCTCCATCATCGTCGCCGCGCTGAGGAGATCCTACTTCGAGACGGGCAGCGACGTCCCCCTGACGGCGGAGGAACAGGCGCGGCTCGAGAGGATGAAAGCGCTCTACGCGGAGAGCACGGCGCAGTGGAACCAGGCCGGGAGCTATTACACGCGGCAGCCCCAGGACACCCAGACTCCTCTGGACCAGGGCGCGGTGGATCCCGACCGCATCCAGGCCGCGGTCAAATTCTTGAACGCTGTCCGGGTCGGCGCGGGCCTGAACGAGCTCACCTACTCTCCGGAGCTCAGCGACGGGGCTCAGTGCAAGGCCGCGCTGACGACCTATCTCAAAAAGGCCGGGATCTCCAATCCCAGCCCCCACCATCCTCCCCAGCCGGCAGGAGTCTCCGATGCATATTACCAAAAGGCGCAGGACGATCATGGGGAGAACCTGTTCAACGGGAACGTGCTGACCTCGATCATCAACGCGCTGGATGACGGCATGGGCGACCCGGTCTCGTGCGGACACCGCTATAACCTGCTCGACCCGAGGTTCACGGAGGTGGGGCTCGGTGATTCCGGCGGGCAGTCGGTCCATAAGTTCAAATTCGGCTCCGCGCTTTCTCCCAATGTGGACACCGTGTGCTGGCCCTCCAAGGGCGTGATGATGTCGCAGGCGACCTCCGGCGGGAGCAACGACATGTATACCGTGCGCTTCTACAACGGATACACGCTGACCGAGGACAGCGGCGTCGTGTTCCACTGCCTGAACACCGGCGAGACCTTCCAGTTCTCCGGCGATATGGGGGAAACGGACGCGCGGGGCCTGACCCAGGCCAGTTCGTCTCAGATCAGCTATCACGACAAAAACATCTCGCTGTCTCCCGGTAGCGTATACGAGATCACCGTGACCAACGTGAAGGACGCCGCGGGGGCCCTGACCGACTACAAATACCGCTCGGTATACGCAAGCGTCTACAGCGTCCCCGACAGCGACACCACCCTCACGCTCTCGGACAGCTCCCTGTCCATCCAGGAAGGGGAGCGGCGGAAGATAAACGCGTCCATCCTCCCGGAGGACACGGCCAACAAGCTGGTGACCTGGAGCTCCGACGACGAGAGCGTCGCCTCCGTCACCGGGAACGGCATCGTCACCGGCAGGGCCGTCGGCACGGCGGAGATCACGGCCCGGATGGAGAACGGGATCGCGGCCCGGTGCGCCGTCTCCGTGCGGGAGGCGGACCCGGTGCGGCTGGGGGCCGGCGGCGTCAGCACCGCCTCCGGCAAGATCTCCTTCACGGCCGCGGTGGACAACTCCGTCGTCTCGGCGGTCTCCGGCACGCTGTACGCGGCGGCGTACCGGGACGGGCGGCTGAGCGCCGTGCAGAGCCTCCCGGTCCAGCTCCCCGCAGGGGGGCGGACGGAACAGGCGTTCAGCCTGAGCGGCCAGACGGCGAAGCTCTTTTTCCTGGACAGCCGGACGCTCCTGCCCCTGACCGTCCCGAAGGAGGTCGGCTGACCCGCGGGCCCCGGGCACAGGCGGACCATGGACACGAAGACGCGCCCCGGCAAGGATGCCGGGGCGCGTCAGCCTGTCGAAAAAGTCTTTTCGACAGGCTGAGCAAGTTTTCAGAACTTTCAAAAAAGTCCTGAAAACTTTTTTATTGAAAACGAAAGGAACCCTTCCTGGGTTCCTCTCGTAACTCTCTTCCTTCCCGTCGATGAAGTCTCCTCTGCTTTTTCGACACTCTAACGCGCCCCGGCAAGGATGCCGGGGCGCGTTCCATCCTATATCAAAGCATCCGATCCGGGCCGCTCAGGAAGCGGCGGCGCAGATGGGGGTCTGCTCCTCCGTCAGCAGCATGAGCTTGGCGCTGGCATAGCTGCGGGGCGCGTCCAGATAGGCGAGGACCATCTTGGGCCGCACGTTGGAGATATTGGCCGGGACGATCTCATCCCTGCCGGCCACCTGGGCGCTCACCATCTTGCCGTTCCCGTCGTAGTACGCCGCCCAGAGGGTCAGGCCGCCGGGGGCGTTGACCCCCCACAGGACAGCCGCCGCTTCGTCGGATCCGCCGATGACGGCCGCGGCGGCGCTGCCGGTCGACGCGTCGGACCAGCTGCCGGGCAGGGACACGGCGGGGACGCTGTAGACGGTCTGGCGGCGGGTGCAGGAGACCGCTTCGATCTCGTTGGTCTGGGCGTTATAGCGCAGGCCGGGATAGTCGTCGCTGCCAGCCGAGGCGAGGCCGTCCGGCGAGGCGGCGGGGGAATGGGTGAAGCGCCCCGCCTGGGCGGTCACGCCGTTGTCCAGGTCATAGACCAGGAGGACCTTTTCATTGACCTGATTGCTGAACGGACCGGGCAGTACATACAAGCGGCTGTCGACCCACAGGACGACCGCGTTGTTGCTGAGCCCCAGGCCGTTGGCGAGACGGGTCCCGCCACTGCTGAGGCTGGCCGTCCTGTAAACGCTGATACAGCTATAATTGGAGGCGGTCTCCGGCTTGATATAATAGAAATTGCCGTTCCGACAATAAACGGGATAATCGTTGCCAACGAACACATAGTCGGACTCATAAATTTTGCTGTTGCATGTCACGATCTTATCCCAGCCGTAGTGTTTGCCAGTGGTACCGAAGGTCTCGTCCGAAAGCAGGAAATATCCATGCCCGACGCGGCCCTCCCGATTCAATACGGGATCGTCCCAAGTGGCGTCGACCTGATACCAGTTCCCATTGATCTGCACGCCGTTCCAGGCATGGTTCATCTCGCTCGATGAAATGTACACGCAGGGGATACCGGCCTGACCCAGGAGGTACTTATAGGCCAGCGCATAGCCCGCGCAGACGGCGTCTCCCTTCGCCATCGCGCCGTAGGCGGTCCAAGGCATCCCACTGTCGACGTAGGCATCGCCGGTATTGCCGGCACTCGCCGACTGATGGAAGCCAACATACCAGTTATACTCACAGTTCAAGACCAGCCAGTCGTGGAGGACCAGAGCCTTCTCCACAGGGTCGGTAAGCCCCCGGATCTGGGACAACGCCTCGTTTGCCGCCGCGTTGAAATCGGAGATGGCCTTATCAAGACCGCCTTCGATCGTGCGGTAGGTAAGGTCCTGTCGTACAAATATAGTGCCATTGTTCCATACGGAGTCGATGCCGACATAGAAAAGCTCGGGATGGTCGTTTTGAAGGGTATGGAGGACATCCCAATACCGGTTTAATTCGCTTTTGGGGATACGCAGAGAGCTGATATCCACTTCCTTTTTGCGGGCCGTCCAGCCTTCCAGTATCATGGCCTTCAGATCCTCTTCCCAGCTCTCCGCGACCGCCATGGGCTCACCGGGGATGGTCTGGGGGCCGCTGAAGGACCCTTCCTGGAAAACGCCTTCCTTCGGAGGCTCATCGCGGAGCTCCCCCTCCGCATCCGGCTCATCCGCCAGGACCTGGGCCGACGTCCCCAGCGCCAGCAGCAGCACCAGCAGCAGCGCCGCAAAATGCTTCATTTTCATATCTTCCTCCTTTTCACCGCCGCGCGGTGTCGATGATCGAGTTCATTATACCACGAGCCCGGGAGGAAGTCTACGGGGACCATGAAAAAAAGAGGGGCCCCGCGCAAAAAGTTGAAAAAACCACAAAAAATAGGATCGGCCCTTTTACTGCCCCAAATTTTGTGATATACTTCTCTCGGCATAACAGTGCCGGAAAGGATGGTCGTCATGGACATCACGACAAGAGCTCTGCTGGACCTCTCCCACAGCCTGGCGGGAGGATGGCTGGCAGGCTTCGCTTTCCCCTGGGAAGCGCTGGACGGGATAAAGGAGTTCATCTTGACATTGGGGCCCCAGTTGGAGCCCGAGGGATACGAGCAGAGGGAGCCCGGGGTCTGGGTGCATAGAACGGCGAAGGTGGCCCCCACGGCCTTCCTGGGCAGTCCCTGCATCATCGGCCCGGAGACCGAGGTCCGCCACTGCGCCTTCATCCGGGGCTCCGCCCTGGTGGGCGCGGGCTGCGTGGTGGGCAACTCCGTGGAGCTGAAAAACGTCATCCTGTTCGACGGGGTGCAGACGCCTCATTATAATTATGTGGGGGACTCCATCCTGGGCTACAAGTCCCACATGGGGGCCGGATCCATCACCTCCAACGTGAAGTCCGACAAGACGCTGGTCGCGATCCGCAGCGGCGGGGAGCGCATCGAGACGGGCCGGAAGAAGGTCGGGGCCATCCTGGGGGACTTCGTGGAGGTCGGCTGCAACAGCGTGCTGAACCCCGGCACGGTGATCGGCCGGCATACCAACATATATCCCACGTCCTGCGTCCGGGGCGCCGTCCCGGCACAGAGCATCTACAAGACCGGCGGCGTCATCGCGCCGAAGGAACAGGAGGAGTGAACCTATGGGCAAGTATTTTGGGACAGACGGCTTCCGGGGCCGCGCCGGGCAGGGGCTGACCACCGACCACGCCTATCAGATCGGGCGTTTCCTGGGCTGGTATTACGGCAGGGGCCGCAGGGCCCAGATCGTGGTGGGCAAGGATACCCGCCGTTCCAGCTATATGCTGGAGTACGCCGTCAGCGCCGGGCTGGCGGCCTCCGGGGCGGACGTGTACCTGCTCCACGTCACCACCACGCCCTCCGTGTCCTACGCCGTCCGGGCGGACGGGTTCGACTGCGGCGTGATGATCTCCGCCAGCCACAACCCTTACGGGGACAACGGGATCAAGCTGCTGAACCGGGAGGGCGAGAAGATGGACGAGGGCACCATCGCCCTGGCGGAGGACTATCTGGACGGCCATCTGGAGATGGACGGCCAGGTCTGGAAGGAGCTCCCCATGGCGGAGGGCGAAGCCGTGGGCTCCGTCATCGACCACAGCGCGGGGCGCAACCGCTACACCGGCTATCTGATCTCCCTGGCCCTGCACTCCTTCAAGGGCAAGAAAGTGGCCCTGGACTGCGCCAACGGCAGCTCCTGGGCCATCGCGCCCAGCGTCTTCCGCGCCCTCGGCGCGGAGGTCTATCCCATCAACGACCGTCCCGACGGCCTGAACATCAACCGGGACGCCGGGTCCACCCATATCGAGGGCCTGCAGCGGTTCGTGAAGGAGAACCGGATGGACGTGGGCTTCGCCTACGACGGCGACGCGGACCGGTGCCTCGCGGTGGACGAGAACGGCGAACTGATCGACGGCGACCAGATCATGTATATCTATGCCTCCTACATGGCGGAGCGGGGCAAGCTGCTGACCAACACGGTGGTGACCACCGTGATGAGCAACTTCGGCCTTTACAAGGCCCTGGACGCCAAGGGCATCGGCTACGCCAAGACCGCCGTGGGCGACAAATACGTCTATGAGTATATGGTAGAGCACGGGTGCCGCATCGGCGGCGAACAGTCCGGGCATATCATCTTCTCCAAGTACGCCCGCACCGGCGACGGGATCTTGACCTCGCTGAAGCTGATGGAGGTCATGCAGGCGAAGAAGCTCCCCCTGAGCCGCCTGAAAGAAGGCATGACGGTCTATCCCCAGGTGCTGATCAACGTCCGGGTGACGGATAAAGCCGCCGCCCAGGCGGACCCGGCGGTCCAGGCGGCGGTGAAGGCCGTGGAGGAAGAGCTGGGCGGCACGGGGCGCATCCTGGTCCGGGAGTCCGGCACGGAGCCGGTGATCCGGGTCATGGTGGAAGCGGAAACGGAAGCGGCCTGCCGGGAGCTGACGGAGCGCGTGGCGGCCGTGCTGCGGGAGAACTGGGCGGGCTGACCGCCCGGATCCGGGAGACGGCCTCCCGGCAGGACGGCGGATCCGCCGCCCGCCGACAAAGCATCCAATCCCGGCCAGGCCCGCGGCCCCGACACGAGCGGGGCGCAGACCACTGATGGACGGGACGAAGAGCGGCCTTCGGCCTCATGGACGAGACTCACATGAGGCCGAAGGCCCTTTTGCGCGCATCCGGTCGGATCCCCTCCCTTTTTTGAACAAAAATTTGATTTTGTTCGATCGTATGTGTGGGCAGATCCCGTCCCCCCTCCCGCCGGACGCGGTCCGGCAAAGGGACAGCGCCCCGGCCTTTGGCCGGGGCGCTGTGAAGTACAGGGGCTTGTCCCTCTTGGAGCGGTGCGCTTCAGCGGGCCGCAGTGCGGCGGCGCTTCGGCTTGAAGGGCAGGACTTTCGCGCTCTGCTGCTCCGGGATGCGGACCTCCTTGCCCTGGCTGCGGTTCACCTCGTCGGGCTCGTGGAAGGTCGGCACCACCTCGTGCAGCGCCTCCCGGATGGCGTCCGGCTCGCTCTTTTCCAGGGCGGCGGACAGGAGGGCCAGCTTGCTCTCCAGCTCCTCCGGGGTGATGGCGGGCTGGCGCTCGATGAAGATCTGGTTGTTCTCCGTCTTCTCGATGTCCCGGCTGGCGATCAGCAGCTCCTCATAGAGCTTCTCGCCGGGCCGGAGCCCGGTCTCCACGATGTCGATGTCCCGGTACGGCGTGTACCCGGACAGGCGGATCAGGTTCTCCGCCAGCTCCAGGATCTTCACCGGACGGCCCATGTCCAGCACGTACAGCTCGTTCTGCCGGGCCATGGCCCCCGCCTGGAGCACCAGCTGGGCGGCCTCCGGGATGGTCATGAAATAGCGGATGATCCGCTTGTCCGTGATGGTGACGGGCCCGCCCCCGGCGATCTGCCGCTTGAACAGCGGCACCACGGAACCGTTGGAGCCCAGCACGTTGCCGAAGCGCACGGCGGCGAAGGCGGTGTCGCTCCTCCCCTTCATGGATTGGACGATCATCTCGCACATCCGCTTGCTGGCCCCCATGATGTTGGTGGGGTTCACCGCCTTGTCCGTGGAGATCTGGATGAACTTGGCGACGCCGAACTCATCCGCCGCCCGGACCAGGTTCCATGTGCCGAAGATGTTGTTCCGCACGGCCTCCATAGGACTCGTCTCCATCAGGGGGACGTGCTTATGGGCGGCGGCGTGGAAGACCACGTCGGGGCGGTACTTGGCGAAGAGCTGGCGCAGGCGCTCCCGGTCCCGGATGGAGGCGATCTCCACCGACAGGTCCAGGCGCCCGCCGTACTTATACAGCAGTTCCTGCTGGATGTCGTAGGCGTTGTTCTCGTAGATGTCCACGACGACCAGCTTCTTGGGGTCGTGCTTCACGATCTGGCGGCACAGCTCCGACCCGATAGAGCCGCCGCCCCCCGTCACCAGCACCGTCTTGCCGCCCAGGAAGCGGTCCACCGGCGCGGGGTCCAGGTGGATGGGGTCCCGGCCCAGCAGGTCCTCGATCTGGATGTCCCGCATCTGGGTGCGGATGGGCTGCTGGTTGAGCATGTCCAGCGTGCTGGGCAGGACGCGGATCTTCACCTTGTCCAGGGTGGAGAGCTGGCGCAGGATCTCGTGCCTCCGGTCCTCGGAGATGGAGGGGATCGCCACCACGATCTCCTGGATGCTCATGGCCTTCAGGCGCTGGGGGATGTCTTTGATCCGGCCCTTGACGGGGACGCCCCGCAGGCGTCTGCCCTGCTTCGAGGGGTCGTCGTCGAAAAAGCACTGGACGTTGTAGGGGCTGTCCTGGTTGTTCTGGACCTCCTCCAGCAGCTGCACGCCGGCCGCGCCGGCGCCCACGATGGCCATCCGGATCTGGTGGGAGCCCCGGCGGTAATGCAGGTGCCCGCGCCCCACGCGGTAGATGAACCGGATGCTCAGCATCCCCAGCACCCACAGCGAGGCGATGGCCGCCAGGAGCAGGAAGAAGATGACGCCGATGTTCAGCACGAACCGGGTGACGACCTCATAGGCGAAAAAGCCGCAGACCGCGGCCATGAGCAAAGAGAGGTACTCCCGGCTCTCGGCGTAGCGCCAGAGGCTGTCGTATGTATGGAACATCAGCTGGAAGATGACGGTGCATCCATAGAGCAGCAGCAGGTGCGGGATGAGGTTCCCGGTGCCCACGGCGTCCGAAAGGGAGTATCGCAGGGAGAACTCCGAGAGGATGAACGTGATCGCGACCAGGATCACGGCGTCGCAGAGGAACAGGAACAGGTTCCGAAAACGATTTATCACGGCATAGTCCTACCTTTCACAGCATGAGGACGGCGGCAAACAGCATCCCCTTGCAAAAGCGGCCGGAGCCATTTCTTTTCGACACTATACCACGATCTTTGGAGGTTGAAAAGTCCTTTCGGGAAATTTCAAAATATTTCTATGCCCGAGGTCCGCCCCGCCCGGGGCGGACCGGGGCCCCGGGACGGTCCGAACACACGCCGCGAAGGACCGGCGGGAGAGGACCGCCCCTCCCGCCGGACCCGGTGCGCCCATCTCAAAAAAGGGAGACCTGCGGGGGACGGCCGTCCTCCGCAGGTCCTTTGTTTCGCTCACACGAGCTTCGCCAGGGGCGCACGCCCGCCGTCCAGGATGAACACCCTGGAGCTGTCCACCATCCCCGGCGTCACCCCCTGGAACACCAGCGGGTCCACATGGTAGGTCCCCTTGCCCGGCTCCACCCGGAGCCGCGCCTCCCGGAAGCCCACCATCCGCCCGCTCTCATAGTAGGCGGCGCAGACGGCGACGTCCCCCGCGGCGCCGATGTTGTCCAGCTCCAGCGTGAGGAGCAGGCGCAGGCTGTCCTTCGTCGGATCGTTCGCCACCGTCAAGCCGGCGGAAGCCAGCACCGGCTCCTCCGGCCCGCCGCTCTCATAGACGATTCGGAACGGATCTGTGAACGGGTCGGCGCCCATCCCGATCTGGCCCCACTCCGCCTCGGTCCCGGCGTAATATACCGTCCGCTCCCGGGCGTCGGTGGCGGCGCTGCTCACCTTGAAGGCGCCGTCCCCGATCTGCTTCACGCTCCGGGGGATCGTCACCATCTGCAGGCGGCAGTTGGAGAACGCGGAGCTCCCGACCTGCTCCACGCCGTCCTCCAGCGTCACCGAGGCCAGGCGGAAGCAGGAGCCGAACATGCTCGCCGGGACCTCCCGCAGGCTCCCGGGGATGGTCACGGAGGTCAGCTTGCTGCAGTCGAAAAACGCCTCCGCCCCGGCGCTTCGCAGGCCCTCCGGCAGCGTCACCGCCGCCAGGGCCCCGCAGGCCCCGAAGGCCCGCTTCCCGATGGACTCCACGCCGCCCAGCTCCAGCCGGGACAGCTTGGGACAGCCGGCGAAGGCGTACTCCCCCACCGTCTCAGCCGAGGCGGGCAGCACCGCCTCCGGCAGGGCCTCGCATTTGGTGAAGGCATAGTCCCCCACGGATACCAGGCCCTCCGGGACACTCAGCCCGGTCAGGCCCGCGCACTCGCGGAACGCCGAGCCCGCGACGGACTCCGTCCCCGCCGGGATGTCGTAGGCCCCCTCCCTCCCGGAGGGATAGAGCACCAGCGCGGTCCCGTCCTTACTGAACACCACGCCGTCCACGGACCGGTACGCCGGGTTCCCGGCGGCGGTCTCGATCCCCTTCAGCCCGGGGGCCTTCGCCACCGCGCCGGGCTCGATGGCCGTCAGGCTGGCGGGGAGGGTCAGGGACGTGAGGCCGCAGTCATAAAGCGCCTCCTTCCCCAGGGAAGCCACGCCCTCCCGCAGGGTCACCGTCTCCAGCGAGGAGCAGTGGAAGAAGGCCCGCGGGCCCACCGCCTTGGCGGCGACGTCCGCCGTCCGCAGGCCGGTGCAGCCTCCGAACGAGCCGAAATGCACGCCGCCGTCATCCTCTCTGGCGACGGAGAGGGTCTCAACGCTTGCGGGGATCGTCACCGAGGTGAGGCTGGTGCAGTCCCGGAACGCGCCGTCCAGGATGGCGGTGACGGTGTCCGGGATCTCCACCGACTGGAGGTTTTTGAACTCCGCGAACACATGGTAGGTGAGCTCCGTGACCCCGGAGCCGATCCGGATCTCCTTGACCTCGTCCCGGTACGAGAGCCACTCCGCCCAGCCGTTGGCCTCCTCCGGAGGGATCACGCCCTTCCCCTCGAAGGTCAGCGTCCCCTCGCCGTCCAGCGTCCAGGTGCCGCCGTATCCAGGCTTGAGTTCATAGTCCGGCCACGTCCCCGAATGCTCCGCCGCCCGGGCCGTGCCCGACAGGAAGAGCGCCGCGCACAGCACCAGCAGCGGCAGTCCGAACCGTATCTTTTTCATCCTCAGTGCCCTCCTCATCCCTGATCGCCCGTATCACGCGGAAGATCCTCCAGGCGTTCCCAAAATACGGGCATCCTGGGAACAGGATACTATATCCCCCGGCGTTTTTCAACCCCCGCGCGCTCCTCCCGCCGCCGAAAACCGCACATATTATAATAGGAGGCAGACGGGAGCGGACAGGCCGCCCGCCGGACAGGAAAAACGAACGCCGCCGGGAGCGGCGCACGGGGAGGAATCATGGAACATTATGGCTATGTCCGCGTATCCAGCGCGGACCAGAACGAAGACCGGCAGACGATCGCCCTGCGGGAACGGGGCGTGGAGCAAATCTATCTGGACAAGCAGTCCGGCAAGGACTTCGACCGCCCGCAGTACCGGGCCCTGCTGGAGCGGCTGCGCCCCGGGGACGTCCTCTATGTCATGAGCATCGACCGCCTGGGGCGGGACTATGAGGAGATCCAGACCCAGTGGCGCATCCTGACCCGGGAGATCGGCGCGGACATCTGCGTGCTGGACATGCCGCTTTTGGACACCCGGAACGGCAAGGACCTGATGGGGACCTTCATCGCGGACCTGGTGCTGCAGATCCTCTCCTTCGTGGCCCAAAACGAACGGGAGAGCATCCACCGCCGCCAGGAGCAGGGCATCGCCGCCGCGAAGAGCCGGGGCGTGCGCTTCGGGCGGCCCCCGCTGGAGGCCGCCGAGGACTTCGCCCTCCTGGCCTCGGCCTGGGAGGAACAGCGCCTCCCCTTCGACGAGGCCCTGCGGCGCAGCGGCATGAGCCGCTCCACCTTTTACCGCCGCCTGCGGGAATACCGGGCGGGAGGGCCCCGCCTCCCCCTCTGAGACGGCATAAAAACGGTACTTTTTTGGTATCAAAAAGTACACCTTTTGACAGTTTGCCACCGTTTCTTAATAATAGCATACCGATTTCCCGATTGCAACGGATTTGGGCAAAATATTTTACATATCCCCGCTCCCGGAGGGGGGACCGCCCTGAACGGGCCGTCCTTCCAAAAGGTGTACTTTTTGGCATCCCCGCCTTGGCGGAGATGAGGAGGGAAGGAGGAGGAAACAGAAACTACTGCACCCCGCAAATACTAGCAGGAGGAATATCAACCAGATGAAAAAGAAACTCACCGCAGCACTCTTGACCCTCTGCATGGTCATCAGCCTGCTGCCCCTGTCCGCGCTCGCCGCGTCGTGGACGGCGAAGCTCGGCGGCGAAGCCGTCACGGTGACGGAGGATGAGAACGGCGAGATCACCGTCACCAAGGACGGCGAGACCGATCCCATCAGCTACTACTCCTTCAAGAAGGTCACGACCGGCGAAGTGGATACCTTCCACTATTACGCCACCGGCGATGTGTACGTCGGCACTCTGACCGATGTGGTGGCCGTGGCCGAGGACAACGAGAAAATCGTTTCCGCCGAAGTCAGCGGCGGCGAGGCTACCGCCAATGTGGAGATAAGTGAAGATGAAGCCGCCTCCATGGTGGAAGCCGGCGCGGAGGAAGGCACCGTGAAGGTGACTGTCAATACCGAGAACGCCACCACGGTGAACGTCAGTCTTCCCAGCGAACTGCTGTCCGCCGCTGCACAAGCGGACGCTATCAAGACCGTGACGGTCACCACCGAGGTCGCCGTCGTGGCTCTGCCCACCTCTGTCCTCGGACAGCAGACTGTCACACTGACCATGACCAAGATGACGACGACCACCACTATTTTGGGCGGCGTCAGCCTCAGCCTGGGCAAGGTCGATACGTTCGACGTCCCCGTGGCTGTGACGATCAATGTCACTACTACCGTCACGAACCCCATCGTCGCTTACCGCAATGATAGCGGCAAACTCTTCCGTGTACGGCAGGATGCTCCTTCCAACGGCGCTTTCACCTTCTTCACCCGTCACTTCTCCGACTTCGTCGTCGTCGATCCCGCGAACGCCAGCATCGACCCTGTGACCATGACGAACAAGGGTGAAGGCAACCGCCACACCTTCGCGCTGGAGCAGGACGAGACCCTCGTCACGGCCCTGAAGAGCAGCACCGGCAGCTTCAACTATGTGTGGAGCTCTCCCAAGGCTGCGGAGATGGGCGAGAGCACTTATGACGCCAGTGTGACCGCTCCCGCCGCTGAGCTCGCCAACCTCTGGGCCGTGATCGGCGATCCCGCTGTCAATGCCGACGGCACTCCCAACGTTGATGCGGAAAACATCATCGGTATCCCTGCCGACATTGAAGTCGACGAGTAAAACGTAAGGAGAAGACAAATGACAAAACGTATCTCTGCGCTTTTGTTGAGCGTCATTCTCTGCTTTACGATGCTGGGCAGCGTTTTCGCCGCCGAGCCCGCTTCCGCCATCCGCGCGGAGGCTGGCTCCAATGAGGTCTCCCTGAGCCTGACCGGCCTGGGCAGCCGCGCTACCTACTACATGTGCTCTCTTCTGGTCAAGTCCGATAAGGACGCGGCCGAATCTGAGTACGCCATCGTAAAAACGTTCAACTTCCGCACCCAGGAGGATGGCACCTTTACAAAGACTTACAACGACGCAACGATCCCTGTCCTTGAAGCGGGCAATGTCCTGCGCCTGCGGGTCCCCGGCGTCCAGTTCAACGGGAAGGACTACCTTGAGTACACCATCCCTGAGGACAAGGCCGAGTACACCATCACCTTCACCATCGGCGGCACCGGTTCCGGCGCCGTCACCGACCAGGCCGACGGCAAGGCCATCGCCGACAAGGCGGAGATCGTCGTGGAAGAGGGCGAGTCCCTGCAGTTCACCGCCGTCCCCGCCGGGGACAGCGAGCTGACCTCCGTCACCCTGGACGGCAAGGCCCTCACCGCCGACGAGGGCGTCTACACCGTCACGCCCGAGGCCGACGCCAAGGTCGTGGTGACCTTCGACAAGAAGGCCGTCATCCCTCCCGAGGCCGAGACCGTCCAGGTCACCCTGGACGCCAACGGCGGCAAGATCGACGGTAAGGACAGCATCGTCAAGACCGTGGAGAAGGGCAAGGCCATCGGCGCCCTGCCCGACGCCGCCCGGTCCGGCTACCGCTTCCTCGGCTGGTACACGGAGGAGGACGGCGGCACGGAGATCACCAGCCGCTCCACCTTCGACGCGGACGCCACCATCTACGCCCAGTGGAAGGAGCGCGACAGCGGCCGTCCCAGCGGCGGAGGCGGCAGCAGCAGCGGCCCCACCTCCACCACCCCCAGGGTCAAGGACACGGACCCCAGCGGGGAAGCCGGCCTCATCCCGGAGGCCATCCCCTCCTTCACCGACGTCGATCCCAGCTTCTGGGCCTATAAGGAGATCTCCTGGGCCGCCGGGAAGGGCATCATGCAGGGCTACGGCAACGGCGTGTTCAGCCCCGACCGCATGGTCACCCGCCAGCAGCTGTGGATGGTGCTGGGCCGCCTGAACGGGACCTATCCCGCCAACATGGCCGAAGCCCGGACCTGGGCCGTCGCCAACGGCGTGTCCGACGGGTCCAACCCCACCAACACCATGACCCGCCAGCAGATGATCGCCATGCTCTACCGCTACGCCCTGCTGAAGGGATACGCCGTCACCGGCGGCAAGTCCATCTCCGGCTTCCCCGATGCGGGCAGCGTGGCCTCTTACGCGCGGGAGGCCATGGCCTGGGGCGTGGGCAACGGCATCGTCGGCGGCACCTCCGCCGGACTGCTCAACCCCACCGGGACCGCTTCCCGGGCGCACTTCGCGGTGTTCCTGTATCGCTTTTGCAGCCACTACGGCATCGCCTGATCCCTCTATCCCTCCTCTCTCATAAAAGCGCACCGACCACCAGCGAAGGCCCGGGGGAGCTCCCCCGGGCCTTCCGCGTCTTTATGGGGCTCATGGCCTCATGGGCGGGCGCTCCGGCGGGGCCCCCGCCTCACAGCGCCGGGGACAGCGGCAGGGCGGAGCCGTCTGTCAGGAACATCTTGGGCGCCCCTCCTCCCCCCTCCGCCAAATTTCCCCTTGACGGCGGGACATTATGATGTCATACTGAGTATCATGTGATGATGTCAAAATGTCGAAACATAGGAGGATCTGCCGATGGAGGCTGAAAAAAAGGTGAAACTGCTGGTCTACGCCACCGAGGACGAACGCGCGCGCATCAAGATGACCGCCGCCAAGCTCCACATGAGCATGAGCCAGCTCATCCTGGACAGCGTGCTGGAGCAGGTGGCCAGCATCGAGGCCCTGGAACGGAAGGAGGCCGACGCATGAACACCATCGCCATCATGAACCAAAAGGGCGGCACCGGGAAGACCACCTCCGCCATCAACCTCGCCGGGGAGCTGGCCCAGCGGGGGGAGCGGGTCCTGCTCGTCGACACCGACACCCAGGGCAACGCCACCAGCAACCTCCAGCTCACCCAGACGCCCCCCGCCACGCTGGCGGACGTGATCACCGGGAAGTGCCCCTCCCTGGCGGAGACGATCTGCCATACCTCCGTGGAGGGGCTGGACCTCATCCGGGGGGGCGGCCTGCTGGCCCCGGCCCTCCTGGCCATGCAGGAGCTGCGCTTCGGCCGGGACACCGTGCTCCGCCGCCTCCTGCCCCAGATCCCGGATACTTACCACCACGTGTTCTTCGACTGCTCCCCCTCCCTGGAGTCCCTGTTCAACATCAACGTGCTCATGGCCGTCCAGTACGTCCTCATCCCCATCAAGGTGGACAAGAACTCCATCGAGGGCTATGACGTGATGCTGGAGACCGTCCGGGAGGTCCGGGCCGGCGGCAACCCCGATATCCGGGTCCTGGGCATCTTCATGACCGCCGTGGAGACCGGGTCCAGCCTGGACCGGGAGATGATCGCCAACCTCCCCGCCCTCCTGCCGGAGCTGGCCTTCACCGCCTACATCCGCAAGAACATCGACGTGAAGAAGGCCCCCATCGCCCTGCTGCCCCTGCGGCAGTACTCCCCCCGCTGCACCGCCGCCCTGGATTATGCCGCCCTGGCGGACGAGATGCTGGCAAGGATGGAGGGCTGAGCCATGGCGAAGAAGACCGCCTCGATCTTTTCCACCCTCCAGAAGACCGCCGAGAACGCTTCCGCCGTCAACGGCGAGCTGGTCCGCTCCCTCCCGGTGGAGGCCCTGGAGGACAACCCCCTCAACCGCTTCTCCATGGCCGAGGACGAGCAGTTCCGCGCCACCCTGGCCTCCGTGGAGAAGGACGGCTTTTTGGAGGACATCGTGGTCACCCCCGCCGGGGAGGGCCGCTGGCGCATCGTCAGCGGGCACCGCCGGGTGGCCGCCGCCCGGAAGCTGGGGAAGGCCGCCGTCCCCTGCAAGGTCCGGGACTACCCCGACAAGCTGGCCGAGCTCCGGGCCCTGATGGGGGCCAACCTCCACCGCCGGAACCTCTCCCCCTTCGACATGGCCCGGCAGCTGGAGACCCTGCGGGAGGTCCTGCGCCAGGAGGGGCGGCTCCCCGAGAACGTGAAGGAACAGGCGGAGCTGATGGCCGACCAGTGCGAGCTGAGCCGGGCCACGGTGGAGCGGTACCTGGACCTTTTGAACCTGGACGAGACCCTGACCGCCTGGGCCGAGGCCGGGAGCATGACCATGACCGACGCCTATGAGCTGGCCCGGAAGAAGAACCAGCACCTCTATCCCGCCGTGGAGGCCTTCGTGGAGAAGGCGGAGAACAAGTCCGACTTCCCCGCCCTGGTCCACCGGGCCATCGCCTGGGCCAAGGCGGCGGAGCTGCCGCCCCCGCCGCCCAAGGCCGCCCCCTCCCCCCTGCGGACCGTGGAGTCCTTCGGGCGGTCCATCCGCCGTTCCACCGCCCTGATCCGGACGCTGGAGCTGGAGGCGGAGGCGGACCACGAGACGGCCAGGAAGAAGCTGGAGACCTGCCTCATCAACCTGGAGGAGCTCCGCCGGGCGGTGGAGGCCCTGCGGGACAGCCTGTGAGCCCCCGGGCGGGGCGGGAGGACCCGCTCCGCCCGGTCCCACCGTCCCCGGCCGGTGACGGACGGATGGGAACAGGCCCCGGCGCGGAAGGTTCCGCGCCGGGGCCTGCTTCGTTTATCGGGTCATGCCCATCTCACTTCGCCGCACAGGGGCACCTTCGTCCCGGGGGACAGGAGGAAGAGCCTCCAGCCCTTGTCCAGCCGCTTGGGGAAGGCCGCGGTCTCCCCCCCAGCGGGGAGGGACACCGTGACGCACTCCGCCAGCCGCCCGTCGCTGTAGCGGGCGGCGAACACCTCCGCTCCGGCCCGGAGCACGTCCGCCGGGGCGGTGAGCTCCGCCTGCCGCCCGTCCGCGGACAGCGCCGCGGTCACGGGGCCGGAGGTCCTCCAGACCGCCGTCACGGTCATGTCCTTGGTGACGGTCTGCGTTTCGCCGGGGGCGCGCTCCACACCGTCCACCCGCCAGGCTTTGAAGCTCCTCCCCACCGGGGCCGCGAAGGCGTCCGCCCCGGGGAGGGTCAGGAGGTCGCCGCGGTCGAACAGCTCGGGGGCCTTCTCCCCGGTCCCGCCGTCGGGGACGTAGGAGACGGTATAGCTCTCCACGCCATAAGTGATGTCCACGTCCTCTTCCACGCCGATATCCTGGGCGGCCGCCAGCGCTCCCCACTGCCGCCGGCCGCCGCCGAAGGAGATCCGCTCCAGCCCGCACAAATCGAACGCGGCTTCCCCTATCCTGGTGACGCTGGCGGGGATCACCGCCTCCGTCAGGGACATGCAAAAGTTAAATGCGTTGTCCCCTATGCCGGTCACGCCCTCGGGGATCGCGATCTCTTTCAGGGAGGAGCAGCCAGAAAACGTACTCGCCCCGATGGCGGTGACGCCGGCGGGGATCGTCACGCCGGTCAGGCTGCAGTTTTGGAACGCCCTGTCTCCGATGCTGGTGACGCCCTGGGGGATCGTCACCGCCGTCAGGCTATAGCAGTTCATGAACGCCCCCGCCGGGATGGCCTCCGTCCAGCCGAACTCGATGTTGTATCCCCCGCCCGCGGGGCCCGCGGTCTTCAGCCCTCCACAGTTTTGGAAGACCGTATCCCCCACGCTGGTCACGCTGGCGGGGATCGTCACCTTCGTCAGCGCGGTGCAGTCGCTGAACGCGCTCCCCCCGATGCTGGCGACGCCCTGGGGGATCGCCGCCTTCGTCAGGCTGGCGCAGCTCGCGAACGCGTACTCCCCGATGCCGGTGATGCCCTCAGGGATCGTCACCTCCGTCAGGCTGGCGCAGTTCGCGAACGCATACGCCGGGACGGCCTCCGTCCAGCCGAACTCGATGTCGTATCCAGATCCCCCGCCTGCGGGGCCCGCAGTCTTCAGCTTTTCACAGCCGCCGAAGGCATTATCCCCCATACTGGTCACACTGCCGGGGATCGTCACCTTCTCCAGGGCCGTGCAGGACCGGAACGCGCTCTCCCCGATGCCGGTGACGCCCTGGGGGATCACCAGCTCCGTCAGGCCGGTGCAGGACATGAACGCTTGAGACCCAATGCCGGCGACGCTCTGGGGGATCGCCACCTTCGTCAGGGTATTGCAAAACATGAACGCGTTCTCCCCGATGCCGGTGACGCCCTCAGGGATCGTCACCTCCGTCAGGCTGGCGCAGTCCGTGAACGCGTTCGCCGGGATGGCCTCCTTCCAGCCGAACTCGATGCCATATCCCCCGCCCGCGGGACCCGCGGTCCTCAGCCCTCCACAGCTGCCGAAGACAGAATTCCCCATACTGGTCACACTGCCGGGGATCGTGACCTTCGTCAGGGCCGTGCAGCCATAAAACGCGGCCTCCCCGATACTGGTGACGCCCTGGGGGATCGTCAGCTCCGTCAGGGCAGTGCAGGACATGAACGCCCAGCTCCCCACCCCAGTGACGCCCTCGCCGATCACGATCTTCTTGACGCTGGACTTTCGATCATCCCACGGCGGTCCGCCTCCGGATGTGGACACGTAGTCCGCCATCTTCCCTGTCCCGCTGAGGGTCAGCGTCCCCTCCGTGTCCAGGACCCAGGTGACGTTGGCCCCCTCCGCCCCGCACGTGCCGGAGGCCGCGGTCTCCGCCGCCTCCGCCGGGACCCGGAGCCCCAGGGCCAGGCACAGGCACAGGCCCGCCGCCAGCAAGCATCTTTTCAGCATCATCATCCCGCTCCTTCCATCCTCATCCCGCCCCGCGGCCGTCCCGGCCGGGGACGGGTCCGACAGGCTCCTTTATCCTCAGCACTGCATCGCAGTGCTGAGGCCGCATATGCGGCCTCCGTTTTCGATCGCGGGGAGCGCGGGGCCCCCTCGTTTGTACCGACTATACCATGGATGTCCTGGAATTGCAAGGATCTCCTGGGCCGGGGCGGCCCGGGACCGGGAGCGGGGCGGCCCGGCGGGGCCGGGCGCGTTCAGGCGCGGATAAAAGACGGACGGGCCCCCAGCGTATGCCGGGGGCCTCGCTATAGGGATCTTTTGCAAAATAGGTCCGCAGGAAAAATGTCCGCTATATTAAAACAGCCGCCCGGCAAACAGGTCTCAGGCTTTCTGGTCTGAGGAAGAAAATTTTCGATCCCACCCCTAATTCTTTATTGAACGCAGCGGCCTCTCCACTTAGCACGCCGGGGACAATCTCTATCGCCCGCTCACCGCCATAGACGGCAGCGAAGACCACCGCCACCGCCTCATGTTTGAGCGACCCTTCCGGGTCGAAGATAGATACGGATGTTTCTCCATCCTTAGCGGTCCAGGTAGTCAGCACTTCTCCCGTATTGGGTCCCCACGGGATCCATGTGACCTTTCCTCCATAGTCAAGCATCACATCATCTGACCAACTCGGGTCATTTGCCGGATAGTAAGCGGTAAAAGTCGAGTTATTGAAGCAGGTCTTTCCAAAGGCCGGCGCATTGCCGAAAAAACAGATCTCCCTTTTCTGATTGATAGAAGAGGAATAGAACGCGGAATCCTCTATATGAGTGACACTCGCAGGGATGCATATCCTTTTCAATTGGTCACAGTACATGAACGCAGAGTGACCGATCTCCGTCACATTTTTCGGGATATTGACAGAGCTTATTTCGCTTCCTGTAAATGCGCCCGTCCCAATTTTCGTAATGCTCTCCGGAAGTATCACAGCCGACAAATTTTGGTTGTTGCAAAACGCATTATTTCCAATCTCCTGTACACCGTGCGGAACGGTAAAAGTTCCTGTCAAGCCGTCAGGTACACGCAAAAAAACCTGCAAATCTTTTGAGTATAAAGCTCCATCCCCATAAGCAGCATAAACGGTGTTCTCAGCTGAAGGCAAGATACTCACCAAAGAAGAACAGCCGATGAAGGCGGAAACCTCTATAGACGTCACACTAGATGGGATATCGATCGTCTGCAAATTCACGCATCTCGCAAAAGCATATTTGCCTATCGTTTCGACTCCATTTGGGATTGTAACAGCTTGCAAATTTGTGCACCTCGCAAAGGCATACTCATTTATCACCTTGACACTGTCTGGGATCGTGACAGCAGTAAGATCCCCACAACCCTCAAACGCATTATATCCGACGCTTGTTATCCCCTCTTCGATCACGACCTCTGTTATGCGGTCCTTAAGATGCTCCCAAGGATTATCTCGAGCAAAGTTCCATCCGTCCATCACACTCGTGCCGCTGATAACAAGCTTCCCTGTGGCTGTGTCAAAACTCCAAACCACATCTTTGCCGAAGCTTCCGGACGTTTCCTCCGCCGCTTGCGCGGAAATAGACAGCCCCAGGCAGAGGACAAGGGCCATCGTCAAAAATATCAGCCTCTTTTTCATGCGCACATCTTCCTTCCCTCTCATCCCTATGTCCGTCTGGCAGGCTCGGTCTGCCGTCCGCCAGTCCCGTGATATCATGATATCATAAGGGGCCAAGGATCTTTGTCATTTGCCGTGCCCCCACCGCCCGGATCACTCCGCCGCGATACGCTCCCTGAAGAGCTCCGCCGCAAGCCCCAGCCCGATCCCGATCAGGATGAAGCGCAGGCTCATCAGCGAGGCGTTGTAGCGGTCGAAGGCGAAGGTCATGGCGTAGATATAAAGGTTGCCCAGGTAGAGGGCCGACAGGAACAGCACCGGCTTCCTCCACCGCTTCCTGCAAAGCGACAGCGCCGCCGCCAGGACGCAGAGCACCGCGTCGATCTTTTGCAGGAGGAACATCCACCGCCCGCTGATATCGAACACCCGCTCCCAATAGAAGCTGCTGAAGATCATCATCTTGGGCTTGAGGACCAGATAGGAATACAGCATCCCCGGCAGGTCCTTCTCCGCCCAGGCCCTCTGGCGGTAGGCGGCCTTCACCCCGTCCCGCTCCAACGACACGTATTTCTGGAAGCGGGGCTCCACCTCGCCGTCCGCGCCATAGTACCGGGCACAGCGCTCTTCGACGACCCGGTCCACGTTGGTCTCGTAGTCCAGCTCCTCGTCCGAGGGGTACCCCACCCCCTGATAGGTCCCCAGCAGCGTGGGGTTCCCCGCGCCGTAGGTCAGCGGGATGAAGGCATGGAACTGCGCATAGTTCCGGATGCTCCAGGGCACGACGAAGCACAGCACCACGCACGCCAGCACCACGCACTGGCGGAACAGCCGCCTGCGGTCGTACCCCTGGGCCAGCAGGAAGGCCAGGGCGAACAGCGGATAGAGCGCGATGTTCGCCTTCAGCATGAGCGCGGCCATATAGCACGCCGCCGCCCCCCAGAAATAGCGCCAGCCCGGCCTCTTCCACATCATCAGCGTGCAGTAGACCATGGCCGTCAGCGCCAGCATGAACGGGGTCTCGGTGAGGATCAGGCTGTCCATCCATAGGAAGTCCGCCCGGAACAGCGGCAGCATCGCCAGCACGCCGCACCAGCCCGGCGCGAAGACGCGGACGCAGCGGTACACGAACCAGGCCGTCAGCACCCCCATCAGGGCCCACAGGCACTTGAGCACGATCCAAAGCGCCGCGCCGTCCCCCACGAGCCGGTACACCGCCGCGATCAGCACGGTCATCCCGGGCATGATCTGGGCGCTGGGATACTCCGTGTGCATCGTGATCGTGCCGGTCTGGGCGAAGCGGATCCCGCTCTTGATATAGGACAGGTCGTCGCTGTTCAGGGTATACTCCGGCCCCAGGGACCAAAGCGCCGCCAGATGCACCGCCAGCAAAAGCGCCAGCACGATCAGCGCGCCCAGGTGCCCGGAGGCCGGCGCCTCAATGCCCGCTCCCCTCTTCCTCATGGCCTGCGCCCTCCCCTTCCGCGATAAATTTCTCGATCGAGACGATCTGGATCAGACGCTTGATCTGGTCGGCCTGCCTGGAGAGGAGCATCGTCTGGAAAAAGGAGATCAGCATCAGCACCAGGATGGCCACCAGGTAGATCAGGTTCGACGGCGTCTCCAGGCCCAGCACGCCGCACAGCCACGACACCGCCCCGGGGAACAGCGCCGCCCCCAGCATGGACAGCGCGATCAGCAGCCAGACGAAGGAATACTGGATGCGCAGCTTCTTCCGGTTCACGTTGTGCACGATGATATACACCGCCAGCAGGGCGACGGCGATCATCTCCGCCCGCAAAAGCGTGCTCATCCCGGTCATCTCGGCCCCTCCTCCTTCTTCGCCGCGGCGAACAAGATCGCCAGCGTCATCTTGATCATGTAGTACGCCGACCGCAGGCCATGGATCGACGAGCGGCCGGCGGTGCGCTCGAACATGTTCACCGGGACCTCCCCGACGCGCAGGCCCCGTTTATAAAGGTGGACCAGCGACTCCGGCTCCGGATAATCCACCGGGTAATTTTCCGCCAGGTACAGCAGGGCCGCCCGGTCGGCCGCGCGATAGCCCGAGGTCACGTCCGCCACCTTCTGGCCCGTGACCAGGCAGAGCACCCAGGAGAGATACCGGATGCCCGCCCGGCGGAGCCGGGTGGAGCGGAAGGCGCCGGACCCCTCCAAAAAGCGGGAGCCCACCACGAAGTCGCAGCGCCCCTCCAGGATCGGCGCGACCAGGGCCCCCAGGGACCGGATGTCATGCTGGCCGTCCCCGTCGAACTGCACGGCGATGTCATACCCGTTCCTCGCCGCGTACAGGTATCCGGTCTGCACCGCGCCCCCGATGCCCAGGTTCCGCACCAGGGAGAGGCACTTGATGCCGCTCCGCCGGCACACGCGCTCCGTCCCGTCGGTGGAGCCGTCGTTGATGACGATGTAGTCCACCTCCAGGCCCTCTATCGGCGGAGCGTCCAGGATCTTTTTTACCGTCCCTTCGATCGCGCCCTCCTCGTTATAGGCGGGGAGGATCAATAACACGCGCAACGCTGGTCACTTCTTTCTTTTTCGGGCGGAGAACACCCAGAACTTACTGAAAAAATAATTCAGCACCGTGGCGGCCAGGGAGAGCGCGATCTTGGACAGCATCACGCCGTCCACCCCGCACCAACGGTACCGGCCCAGGGAGAGCACATAGGCGCTGACGTACAGCCCGGCCTCTTCCACCGCGAACGAAAAAAGCCGCGAGGCCACGAACGCCGCGGCCTCCGGCACCACGGACCGCAGCCCCCACTGCCTGCTCCGGAACACGAACCATTTGTTCGTGACATAGGCGAAGGCCGTGGCGGCGGCGAACGTCAGCAGGTTCGCCAGGAGCACGCGGCGCCCCTGGAAGAGCCGGTCCAGCGCCCAGAACAGCCCATAGTTGATGAGCATGGTCAAAACGCCGAAAAAAAGATAGGAGATCTGCTCCCGGTATGCGTCCAGATACTTCTTCATCACCGCCGCGTCCCCCCATGTCCCGGTCCTGCCGATCTCCGCCATTTTACCACGTGTATCCGGGGATTTCAACCGCTTATTTTGTTTCCGGATCGTTGCTTGACAAGAAGATCTTTCCAGCGGGCCCTGTCGAAAAAGGCAGAAAGTGGGGATCTATCCCCCGCGCGGACGGGAAAAACTTGACAAATGTGGGACGATATTGTATACTTGTTTTCATTATCCGGCGGTCTTTAAAAAAGTAACATTTTGTTTCCACCCCCGCTGAGGCCGGGGTCTGAAAGCGAGGCGTCCATCATGTACCTCTCCCTCTCCCGTATGCGGCGGGCCGCGGCCCTCCTGCTGGCGGCGGCGCTGGCGTGCACCCTGCTGCCCCGGGCTTCCGCGGAGGAAGCCTCCCCCTGGAGCGGCATCACCTACATCGTCTCCCGGGTGGAGGACGATCCCATCCTCATCGACGGCTCCGGCCCGGAGCCGGACCTCATCGGCTATCCGCTGAAGATCGTCCAGAACGGACGCACCCGGGACCTGGCCACCGCCGCCCGGCAGGAGCTGACCGTCCACTACAAGGGCCAGTCCTTCACCGATACCTCCAAGCTGGAGCCCATCACCGTCATCCTCCGCCGCCTGGGCATCGATCCCAGCCCCCTCGAGGGCGTCCTGGTCCAGATCTCCAGGGGCTCCATCGACATCACCCTCGCCCCGGACCTGGTCTATTACGAGCGGGACGCCGTGCAGACGCCCTATCAGACCATTCGCCGGGCGAACCCCGCCATGCGCAAGGGCGAGGAGGACGTGGTGCAGGTGGGCTCCATCGGCGAGAAGGGCGGCGTCTACGAGGTCGTCTGGTCCAACGGCGGAGAGCTCAGCCGCCAGCTGGCGGAGGTGCTGGACAGCGAGCCTGTGGACGAGATCATCGAGTACGGCACCGCCGACGTCCCCGTCAAGCCCTCCGCCTCCCGGCCCGCCCAGGCTTCCAGCGTCTCCGTCAGCCGGGACGCCGGCTCCGCGGAGGAGAGCGGCACGCTGACCCTCTCCACCGGCGAGACCCTGCGCTTCTCCAAGGCCATCTCCATGACCGCCACCGCCTACACCGCCGGGCACGGCGGCGTGGGCACCCGCACCGCCAGCGGCACCCCCGTCCGGGAGGGCGTGGTGGCGGTGGACCGCCGGGTGATCCCCCTGGGCACCAAGCTCTATATCGTCGCCAATGGCGGCATCATCTACGGCCAGGCCGTGGCGGAGGACACCGGCGTGCGGGGCAACCGCATCGACCTCTATTTCGACACCTATCAGGAGTGCATCAACTTCGGGCGCAGGGCCTGCATGGTCTATATCCTGGAGTGAGTGGACGAACGTACTGGGGCCCCGGCCATGCGGCCGGGGCCCAGCCTGTCGAAAATGCCTTTTCGACAGGCTGGGCAAGTTTTCAGGACGTTACAAACGTTCTGAAAACTTATGATCCGAACGGTGCAGGAGACCCTTCCTGGGTCTCCCGCACACACTCTCCCTTCCCGTCGGATCGGCCCTCCCTTTTTTTCGACACTCTGAGGGCCCCGGCCTATGGCCGGGGCCCTTGGTCTGTCCCAGGGAGATCTTCCCTTGCAATGGGGCGCGAAAAGGACTATGATAAGCCTGTAAAAGAGAGGGGGATCTCGATGGAACACTCCCAGATCCGGCGGGCCCTGTCCTTCCTGGCGGTCCTGGCGCTGTGCCTGACGCTGCCGCCCGTCCCGGCGGAGGCGGCGGGGCGGACGCCGGACCGCATCATCCCGGTGAAGGAGAGCAGTTCGTTCTACTGCTCTTCCGGCAACGGGAACAGCTATACCTGGTGGATGGACCCGGGCGGCTATGAGCTCTTCAGCCTCAGCGACTCCGGCTCCCGGTGCACCCTCACGGCGAAAAAGCCCGGGCGCACCCAGCTTTGGGTCCAGTATTCCGTATCCCTGTACGGGCCGGGCCAGGACCAGTACGGCAACTGGATCACCGTGCCCTACCCGGACGGCTATGAGAAGATCGGGTGGCTGGTGGAGGCCGCCGGCGAGCCCTGCACGGTCACCTTCGTGCCCGGGGGCGGCCTCGCGGCGGTGCGGCAGGACGCCTTCGTCGGCGGGACGGTCTCCGCGCCGGCGGGCATCGTCCGCCCCGGCCTCGTGCTGGACGGCTGGTTCACCGACGCGGCCTGCACCCGGCCCTACGACCTCTCCACGCCCCTCACCGGGGACCGGACCCTCTATGCCGGGTGGCTCCCGGCCCGGACCGTCACCTTCGTCAGCCTGGGGCGGCGGACCAGCGAGCAGGTGGCCGACGGGGAGGCCCTGTCCCGCCGCGTCCCGGACGCCCCCCGGGGATACGCCTTCGAGGGCTGGTTTACCGACGCCGCCCACACCCGGCCCTACGACCTCAGCCGCCCTGTCACCGCCGACCTGACCCTGTACGCGGACTGGCGGCTGCTGGACGAGGTGACGGTGGCCTACGACTGCCAGGACGGGGCCGCGTCGGGGCGCGTGACCTACTACACCGGCGAGACCCCCGTCCCGCCCGCCGATCCCCGCAGGGAGGACCGGGTCTTCCTGGGCTGGTACACGGACCAGAGGTGCACCCGCCCCTGGACCCCCGGCCCGCTGTCGGGGGATCTGACCATCTACGCCGACTGGGACTGGGCCCCGAAGGAGCTCCCGGTCTCCTTCGACAGCCAAGGCGGCACCGCCGTCAGGGCCCAGACCGTCCTGGAGGGGAAGGCGGCGGAACGCCCGGAGGACCCGGAGCGGGAGGGCTATGCCTTCGACGGCTGGTTCACCGGCCCCGAGTGCTGGTCCTATCAGCTGTGGGACTTCCAGGACCCCGTGACCGCGGGCCTGACGCTCTATGCCGGGTGGACCCGGAACGAGTATACCGTGGAGTTCGTGAACTCGGTCCCGACGGGGGACTTCACCTCTGAAGATACCCTGTGGAGGACCGTGACCGTGGCCCACGGCGATCCGGTGGCGGAGCCCTCCCGGCCCTCCAGCCTGTACCTCTTCGGCGGCTGGAAGGACGGGTCCCGCCTCTGGGACTTCCGCTGGCCGGTGACCGAAGACCTGCAGCTGAAGACTGAATGGATGCCGTTCTCCCTGCGGGACGAGGGCGGGAGCATCCGCGGCAACTCGGACATGACCTGGGAACTGGACACGGAGGGCGTCCTCACCCTCTCCGGCACCGGCGACACGGGCTATTACGACATGGTGGACTACCGTCCGCCCTGGTACAGCAATCTGCGGCGCTATATCCGGACCATCGTCGTGGACCCGGGGGCGGACCGCATCGGAGAGAGCACCTTCCGCGGGTGCGCCTGGGCCATGCGCGCTTCCCTGCCCGAGGGGCTGGAGGCCATCGGGAGCCGGGCGTTCGAGAGCTGCTTCGCCCTGGCGGAAGCCGACATCCCCTCCACGGTGCGCTCCATCGGCTCCGGCGCGTTCGAGGACTGCGAGAGCTTACAGAGCGTCTCCGTCCCCGCCGGGGTCACGGAGCTGGGCGGCAGCGCGTTCGAAGGCTGCTACAGCCTGCGCAGCGTCTCCCTGCGGGAGGGGCTGGGATCCATCGGCGACCACGCTTTCTTGTCCTGCGGCGCCCTGGAGGAGCTCGATCTCCCGGACTCGCTGAACGCCATCGGGTCCCACGCCTTCTCCGGGACCGGCCTGCGGTCGGTCCGGGTCCCCGGCGGGGTGCGGGACCTGGGCGGCTACGCCTTCCAGCAGTGCGAGCGCCTGGAGACCGCCGTGCTGGAGGAGGGCGTGGAGACCGTCGGCAAGTTCGCCTTCGACCGGTGCGGCCGCCTGCGGACCATCGTCCTGCCGGAGAGCCTGCGGCAGATCGGCGAGTGGGCCTTCGACATCGGGTCGGTCCGGGAAGGACCCGTCCACATCTTCTACGCCGGGAGCCGGGAGCAGTGGGAGGCCCTCGACATCCACCCGAACAACGACCTGGACAAGGCGGTGCTCCATTACGGCTGTCCCGAGAGCGGGACGCTGGAGATCGTCTCCTTCAACAGCCGGGGCGGCTCCCCTGTGGAGGCCCAGGCCCGCCTGCGGGGGGAGCGCCTGGAGGAGCCCCAGGCCCCGGAGCGGGCGGGCCATGTCTTCGGCGGCTGGTACGAAGATCTTGCGTGCACCCGGCCCTGGGACTTCGCCCGGGACCGGGTGGACGGGGCCGTCACGCTCTACGCCCTCTGGTCCCCCGTGCCCCACACGGTGCGCTTCTCCGGCGGGAGCTCCCAGACGGTGGACCACGGACAGCCGGCGAGGGAGCCCGCCGCCCCCGTCCGGGCGGGGGCCCGCTTCAACGGCTGGTACCTAGACGAGGCGGCGTCCAGCCCCTACCTCTTCTGCACGCCGGTGACGGAGGACCTGACGCTGTACCCCGGCTGGCTGGAGGAGCGGACGGACCCGGCGGGGCCGGGTGGGCCCTTCGCCGTGACGGGCTGGACGGCGGGGACCGTCACCCTGGCCGGCCCGGCGGACAGGCTGAGCGCGGTCCGGCAGGTGCTGGCGGCGCGCTATGACAGCCGGACCGGGCGGATGACGGACGCCGCCGCCGGGACGCTCACGGGCGTGTCGGTCGAGTTTTCAAAGCGCCTGGGCGCGGGCTGGCGGCTGTTCTTCCTGGACGCCTCCGGCAGGCCCCTGGGGCAGAGCGAGATCCCGGCATGAACGGCCTGGGGGCTGGGGCCCCCGGCGCAGGGGCCGCGGCAGGCCCCGCGAAAGGAGACGGTATCTATGGGAACGAACACGCTCACGCATCGCCCGGCGGGGACCGGAGGGCCCCCGGCCTCCCGGCGCGGATATCTCGACGTCCTGCGCTGTCTGGCGATCTTCCTCGTGATCGCCCTCCACTGCACCGCCGGGCAGATCGTCCGCCCCGAGCTGTTCGGGACGAGGACCTGGCTGGCCTGCGACATCGTCAACGGCTTCGCCCGCATGGGCGTGCCGCTCTTCTTCATGATCAGCGGCTTCCTCCTGCTCTCCAGCGGGAAGACCGATGACATCCGGGGCTTCTACATCCACCGCTTCTCCAAGCTGCTGCCGCCCTTCCTGTTCTGGGACGTCCTCTATTACTTCGAGACCTGCGCCGCCGGCGGACAGGCCCCCGGGCTCCTCCCCTTCCTCCGGGAGCTCACCGGCCAGGGGAGCAAGTATCACCTCTGGTTCATCTATCAGATCGCCGGGCTCTATCTGCTGATGCCCTTCCTCAAGAAGATCCTCGACCACTCCACCCGGCGCGAGCAGCTGGCCTTCCTCACCGTCGTCCTGCTCCAGCCGACCATCTTCCGCTTCCTCAACATCATCCAGCGGACCGTCACCTTCAGCCCCTTCCGGGCCCTGGTGGAGGGCTACGCGGGCTTCGTCCTGCTGGGCTATCTGCTGGGCTCCTGCCAGATCCCGAAGCGGGGCCGCATGGCCATATACGCGGTGGGGCTCCTGGGCCTGGGGGGCTGCATCGTGGGGAACTTCCTGACCTCCTCCCCGGAGAAGATCGTGCTGTATTTCAATGAGGGCTATTCCATCACGCACTACATGTCCGCCGGGGCGCTGTTCCTCCTGGTGAAGGAGTGCGCGGAGCGGATCCCCGCTTGGGCGCTGCGCCGGGCGGCCTCCCTGTCCGGGCGGACCTTCGGCATCTACTTCATCCACGTCCTGATCCTGGACCTGTACGGCGCGGCCCTGGGCCGCCTGGGCCTGGCCCCCGGGGCGGGCCTCCGGATCGCGGGCAGCTTCGTGTTCGTCTCCGCCGTCAGCGTATGCGCCGTATACGTGCTCTCCAAGATCCCCCTGCTCCGGCGGGTGGTCTGAGCGGGGCGGACGATCGTCCGGCATCCGCGGTCTTTGGGGCGGGCATGAGATCGAGCCCTGGAGCAGATGCTCCAGGGCTCGATCTATGTCTATCCGATCCATCCTACGCCAAGGTCTGCCGCCGGGAGCGCCTCACACGCCCTGGCGCACGCTCTCGCAGAGCGGCCGCATACCGCTCAGGCTGTCCAGCAAAAACGCCTTCACATGGTCCGCGCCGGAGACATCCATCTGCACGCGCACGTCCCCCGGCCCTGGGACCGCCGCGGTCCCGACGCGGAGCAGCCTGCCGTCCGCCGTGTAGGCCGCCGCGGCCAGCACCGCTGTGCCGTCCGCCGCGCCGACGGTGCACACCACCGATCCGTCCTTCACGCTCACGCGGTCGATCTTGTACGCGGGCCCGGGATCCGGGGACCCCTCCCCGACGATCAGCTTCGCCGACGCCTTGAGGCTCCCGCCGCTGGCGGTGTTCGATCCGGGGACCTCGATCTCGATGGCATAGGTCCCGTCGGGGATCGCGCCGAAGTCTGCGGCGGCGATCTCCAGTTCGTCGCCCCCGTCATCTCCGTAGACTATCGCCATGCTCAATCCTCCCGTGCCGACCGCACAATTATAATACCCCTCCTCGTCCTGGACGGCGGGGACCCCGTTCACCCGGATCGTCAGGAAGATGTAATTCAGATCGGATATATCGGCGCTGTCTGCCGCATACACGGCCTCCACCGGCAGATACACGAACTGTTCCCCGCTGTCCACAGCCGTCTGCTCCTCCCGGAAGCGGACGCTCTCCACCAGCACCAAGTCGGAGATCTCCGGGCCGGTCCACTCCCCGTTTTCCCAAACGAAGGCCAGGTCCGGATGGCTGTTCGGCGGGGCCAGCCGGAACGCCCCCTCCGCGGCCTGGGGCGCGCGGATATAGACGTGTCCCTTCACCGTCAGATTGCTGGACCCGCCGCTGTAAGAGAAGCCGCCGATCCCCACCGTCGTGGTCCCGGTCACGGCGCCCGTGACGCTCAGCGTCTGCCCCAGGTCCAGTACCATCCGCCCGCCGCCGGTGAAGCTGCTGACGGACACGTCCCTGAAGCCGGCCATGCCCAGCGTCCCGCCGTCGCGGACGGACACCGCCGCCCCCTCCCGGAGGCTGCTGCCCAGCTCCGGGGCCACGTAGCCGCTCTCCACCGTCAGGCTGGAGATATGTCCCAGGGTCAGATAGTCTGTGAGGTTCTCGTCCCCTGTGTACGTCACATCGACGGCCCCGGCCCCCCGGCCGTCCACATAACGGACGGCGCCGTTCTGCAGGCGGACGCGGACCGTCCCCTTGACCGTGTACTTGCTGGGATCGGGCAGGGTCACCTTCCCGGATATGGCGCCCGTCGGGATCTTCCGCTGGGCCCCTCCGGCATAGATCCCGCCCAGGACGCCGTCGTCCGTCTCGATGAAGATCGACGCGGAGCCCTCAAAGGCGTTCGCCGGGCCGTTCACGGTGCTGGTCGCCGCGTTCATCCCGCCCATGCAGAGGTTGCCGGCATACAGGGACCCCGGCTCGCTGTCGCCCTTGAGGCTCGTCTTCCCCCGGATGACGAGCTTCCCCTCCGGGCCCGGCGTACTGCCGAAGCCGTCCGGCTCGTACAATCCGCCGCAGAACAGGTCCACCGACCTGGCGCCGGACTCGCAGGTCACGTCCTCCAGCGTCAGGGTATGCCCGTTGGCCATGATCGCGTTGCGCACATAGGTGCTGAAGGCTAAGACCGTCCCGCGGATGGTCACGTCCTTGGTCAGGATGACGCCGCCGGCGTGGACGGTCATCTGCCCGCCCTGGATGGTCACCGCCTTGTCGATGACCCACGGCGCGTCGTCGCTCTCGGGGCAGTCCACTACGCCCCAGCCGTCCAGGACGATGGTATCCCCGTCCTTCGCGTTCGCTACCGCCTGCCGGAGATCCCCCGTATCTGCCAGATGGATCGTATCCCCCGTCCCGGCGGCGCGGGCGGGAGGGGCCGCGGACACCACGGCCAGGCAAAGCGCGATCAGCGCCGCCGCGTATCGGATCGTTCTCTTCATTATGATATCACTTCCCTTTCTTCTGGGATCTCCGCGCGGATGCACAGTCTACCCATTATCTCACTCATCATACCACAGGACCCAGGAAAAGGAAACCCCCATTTTTTACCGGCCCTTCCCTTCCGGCGGGGATCGTGCTATACTGGGTCGGAAAAAGTCGGTCTAGGAGGGATCCCCATGCTGAACCATCCGCTCCGCCAGCCGCCCCGCCGCGGCCCGGCGGCTACGTTCGTCCCGCGTCTGGCCCGGTTCCTGCCGGCGGGGCTCTGGTACGCGCTGATCTTCTGGTTCTCGTCCCAGACGGCCGAGAGCTCCGGCGGGCAGTCCGGGTCGCTGTCGCTGCGCCTGCTGGGCACGGTGTCCCCGGCCTTCCTCAGCGCCGATCCGGCCCTCCATCCCATGGCGGAAGAGCTGCTGTCCTTCCCCATCCGGAAATGCGCCCACATGTTCCTCTTCTTCGTGCTGGCGCTGCTGCTGCTCTACGCGCTCTCCCGCCTGTCCGCCAAGGGCTGGCGGCTGGTGCTGCCCCTGTGCGCCGTGCTGGCGGCGCTGGACGAGTTCCACCAGACCTTCGTCCCCGGCCGCAGCGGCGAACTGCGGGACACGCTGGTGGATCTCACCGGGTCCGCCATCGCCCTGGGCCTGCTGGCGGTGGTCTGCTGGGGCGGGCGCAGGCGCACCCGGGCCGCGTGGGCCCTGCTGGCCCTCCCGGCGGCGGCCGCCCTGGCCGCGGTCTGGCACGCTCCCGCCGGGGCGCTGTCCTCCTTCCTGGCCGAATCCTTCGTCACCGGCTTCGCCGGACTGGACGGCGGGGAGAAGGCCCGTCTGCTGGCGGGCCTGACGCCCATCTTACAGGACGCCCTGGCCGCGGCGGCCTGCGGGCTGCTGGGGGCCTTCGCCTGGCTGGCGGCGCGGCTGGCGGGGAGCGGGAAGGCGCTCCTCTGGGGAGCGGCCTCCGTCCTCCCGGCGGCGCTGTTCGCCGCCCTGGCCGGGGCCCCGGCGGTCCCGGCGGCGGCAGGGCTGGCCGTGCTGGGCGGGGCCCTGGCCTGGGGACTGTGGCAGGCCGTCTCCTTCGCCGGGGCGGTCGGGAGGCCGGATCGAGACCGGGCGGGTGACCCTCCCGGAGGAACGGACGCGGGGTGAGATCCCCGCGTCCTCCTTTTTTATGGAGGCCGGGCGCGGCCCCTCTCGCGCGGATATTATGTTTACCGATCCCGCCCGTCCCACATGGCCGCAGGCTCGGGACCGCCCCGCCAAAAACGGCCTCCGGGCGGGCCGGGGACGGCCCGGACGGCCTCCCCGGCCCCGACGGCTGTCAAGCGTATCCCCTTGCCGCATATCCCGGCCCCTCCCCCTCACGGGCGGAGGGGCTTCCCGTCCCGCCGGACGCACATCCGGAGGGGCCGAAGCCCCCAAAGCCACGCCGAAGCGCAGATCTCGGGACATCCCGGGCGTCCCCGGCGGTGTTTGTAAACCGGAGATGCTTTACAGGGAGGACCGGACGATCCGGCCTCCTCCCCTCCCGCGCTCCCGGTGGTCCCGGTCCCGGACCGGGGGGAGGAGGCCGTCTCCGCCCTGCCGGAGGGCCGGACGGGGGCCGCGGGACCTGCCGGTCCGTCCGGACCCCCGCCTCTGGCAAATCCCGACTTCGTTTCGTGCAGCGTCTTTCGGACGGTCCGACTTGGTCTCGTGCGGCCGGTCCGGGAGTTCCGACTCGATCTCGTGCGCCCCTCCTTCGGCCTGCCGCCGTTTTTCCGACTCGATCTCGTGCAGGCGCTCCGGGACATCCGACTTAGTTTCGTGCGCCGTCCCCCCTCGGATCGTGCCGGATCCCGCCGCCGGGTCCTTGGGCGGGTCCGACTCGATCTCGTGCAGAGGGGCCGGGGATCCCGACTCCGTTTCGTGCAGGGCCCCGGCCCGGCCTCCGTCCCGCGCGGGAGCGGAGCGGACGTTTCGGACGGATCCCTCCGGCGGACCGCAACATATGGTAGTCGCTTTTGCACCATCCGGGCTAGATTTAGTGTCCGGGCGGACCGCTGTCCCTCTCCGCCGGTCCCGCGCTCCGTGTCCAAAAACTCACATGAGGCTTGTCCACCGGATGGGGGCGTCTGCACCTCCGGAGCCGCTCCGGCGCAGGGAGGCGGGGCCGGGACGGGGAACGGCGGTGCACGATTCCATGTCGGAACTCGCGGAGACGCTTCCCGCGCGAGCGCACGAAAACGAGTCGTATCCCCGCTCCCCGCGCCGCCCGCAGGGGAGGGCGCAGAGGGCGGGGGGCTGCAAAAAGAGGCCCCGCCTGGATGGCGGAGCCTCTCCTCTTCGTCATGCCGTCATGGCCTCACAGCAGGCTGGCCACCCCGCAGGATGCCGCCGCGACCAAGCCCCCGGCGATCAGCACGCCCAGGACGATCGCGGGCAGGGCCGTGCGCATCCGGATATCCAGCACGTCCGCCACCAGCGCCCCGGTCCAGGCCCCCGTCCCCGGAAGCGGCACCGCCACCAGCAGCACCAGCCCCGGCAGACGGTACTTCCGCACGGTGCGCCCCTTCAGGTGCGCCCGGCGCTCCAGGGCCTCCACCTTGCCCCCCAGCCAGCGGGACCGCCGCAGCAGGGCGAACACCCGCCGGATCAGCAGCAGGATGAAGGGCACCGGGACCAGGTTCCCCAGCACCGACGCCGCGTAGGCCGCCCACACCGGCAGGCCCTGGGCCATGCCGAAGGGCAGCGCGCCCCGCAGCTCCACCACCGGCGCCATGGCCATGAGGAAGGTCCTCCCGCAAGCCTGCCAAAATTCTGTACTAAACGCTTCCATCTCTGCCTCCAAAAGCCTCCTCTGTCGGATCCGCCGAAATGTGTCAAGTCATTAAGATAACACAAAACGCCCGCTAAAGCAAGAGGCGGCGCGCCCCTGGGAAAAAACTTTACGATCTCGTAGCACGCCCCCGTGCAACTGCCCCGGCGATGGGGCCCTCCTATGAAAGACGGCCCGCCGGGAACGCCCTCCGGCTCCGGGGACCGGGAAACCGAAAGGAGACTGCATCATGAACGACACGAAGACCATCCGCCTGGAAGACGTCCCGGAGGACCAGCGGGACCTGGCCGCGGCCCTGGGGCTGGACGCCTATCTCCGGCTGGCCGCGCTCCGGGGCGGGCAGGAGCTGTACGTCCCCAAGCTCCAGTCCCTGGAGCGGGGCCCCCGGGACCGGGACATCCGCGCCCGGTTCGACGGCGGGAACTACCGGGAGCTGGCCGCGCGGCATCAGCTCAGCGTCCGGCAGGTCCGGAAGATCCTCAGCGGGACCAGGACATGAAGCGGGCCGGGGGGGCTTCCTCCGGCCCGCCGGGCTGTCGAAACAGGGCGGAGAGGCGGAGCGTCCTGGGAGGAGGGCCGGGGAGGGCCCTCCCGCGTCCGGTACGTCCCCTCCGGCGGCTCCGCGCCCGGGCGGCGGATGGAAGGCCCGCCGTCTGCGCCCGGCGGGAGACCGCCCCCGGGAGGGGAAAACTCACGTGAGTCTTGTCCGGCCGGAGGGCCTGCCGCTCCCGGACCACGCGGAACACAGAGGCGTCAGCGCGTCCCGGTCCAGGAGGAAGGTCCGGATCTCCTCTGTCCCCGCAGGAAGGGCAAAGGATCGCCGTGTCACCCCAGCGGAGATGTCCCATGCGTCGACGGCGAGCAGCCGGCCCGCTCCGTCATAGGCGGCAGCCATCAGGCGGGCAGGGCCGGCGGAGGAGGCGGACACCAAGGCCCGGCTCCCCTCCAAGACCGCGCTCACAGAATCCTCCGTCCCGGGAACAGGCTCGTAGCCGGTGAAGATGTACAGGAGGCCGTCCCGTATCCCATAGGCTGCGCCGCCTTCATAGCTGGTGATGTCGTCGTACTCCAGGGGGACCACGATCTCACCCTCGTAGTCCATCAGGCCGTATCTCCCGTCCAAGCCCACAGCGGCCAGTCCGTCCCCCGCGCCGGGGGCGTCGTCATAGACGAAGGGGAGGACCTCCCGGCCTCCGGCATCGATGTAACCCCACTTCCCATCCTTCCGGACGGCGCAGAGGCCGTCATGGAAGCCGGTCCCCCCATCATAGGCACAGGGGATGACCAGCGCGCCGGAACGGTCGATGAAGCCCCGCTTCCCCTGTCCGTCCGCCACCTGGGCCAGGCCCTCGCTGAACGGATATCCGGCCGTATAGCCCCGGTCCTCCAAGAGGATCTCCATCCTGCCCCGGCTGTCCATGTAACCCAGCAGTCCCGTCCCCCAGTCCCCGTACTCGTCTTCCTGTTCCTCTGTGCAGGCGGCCAGCCCCTCGCCGAACCAACCGAAGCGGTACCGCGTGCCTATGCCCAGCGCCCCGACGCCGAGGATCTCCGAAAACCGCTCCGGCAGCGTATGCGTCACCTTGCCGGAAGCGTCTAGGAACTGGAAGACATATCCCTGGTCGGCCCCGCCGGACCACGGTCCCCGCCACTCGGTGCCGATCGTCTTGCGGACCAGGACGTTCCCGTCCCGCACCGGCCCGCCCTGCCAGTCCACCGTGACCGTCGTCTCGATGCCGCCCTCTTCCGTCGTCTCCGAGAAGCCCGGCGGAGGGTCGAAGGCAAAGGCCGGGGCCCCGTCCAGCTTGAAATACTGGGGCGGGTACTCGCTGGGGTCATACAAGTCCCAAGCCGAATACGGGCCGCTCTCCGTCAGCGAGACGATCCCGCCGGAGCGGTAAAAACTGAGGAACGTCTCCCGCCAGGGGAACCGGAACTCCCCGTCCGGACCGATCAGCGCCGCCTGGGGCATCTTGGTCAAGTCCCCTTCCAAAAGACTGCCCTCGCCGCTCCGGCTCAGGCTCCCCCACCCGTCCTCATTGGACACGGCATCCACCGCGATCCCCGTGCCGACGATGCGCATCCCTCCGGCCTCCGCAGCCGCCGCCGGACCCAATGCCAGGCACAGCATCGCCGCGCAGACCGCCGCGATCCATCTCATCTCCATCATGCTCTCGGCCTCCTCCTAATGAAGTCCCCTCATCTTATCACATCTCCCGGGCCGTCACAAGGCCGCCGAAAAAACCCCTTCCTTTTCCAGGCCCTTTGTGCTATACTTCAACATGGATCATCATACTTCCACGATAAGGAGGCTCCGCTATGACCCAAGACCTGCCCGCCCTCGAGCCCCGGCCCGCCCCGGAGGCCGCCCGCTTCCTCGAGAGCGACCAGTTCCAGGAGATGCTCCAGACCTACCGCCGCCTCAAGCCCCTGGCGGAGACGAAGCCCCGGACCTTCAAGCGCCGGCTGGCGGAGTTCGATTTCCAGGCGATCTATCCCCTGATGGACGAGTTCCTCGCCGGCCATCCCCTGGACGGCCCCGCCGACCTGGCGAAGGCCGCGGCGGACCCCGACGAGGAGACCGCCGCCTTCGCCGCCGCTCTGCTGGACATCTTCGAGACCACCCTCGCCGCCCACGCCACGGAGTACGACATCCTGGGCAACAGCCCCGCCACGTACTTCATCTGCGGCGTGTGGGCCAACATGAAGCGGGGCCGGGAGTTCCACCCCGCCTCCAACGGCATCACCGTCACCTACGACCAGCCCGACGCCTACGGCAACCAGAACATCCGCTACCGCAACAAGGATTACGAGATGACGCTGATCTTCGAGGCGGTGCAGGAATACACCCGCAACCTCAGCTGGACCGCCCACCGCCTGCTGATCTACACCCTCATGCGGGGCAACGCCCAGAACTGGCGGAACAACGCCGCCGTGTTCAACATCACCGAATACATGGAATGGGCCGGGCTCAAGAGCCGGGACGCCGCCTACCGGCAGCTGAAGAAGGACGTGCAGTCCATCACCGGGATGAAGCTGACGGCGGAGTCCTTCAAGAAATACTTCGAATCCTTCTACACCACCCACCTGGCCACGGAGGCCGCGATCAAGAAATACACCGGCGAGGTCCGCATCGCCTTCGCCGAGAACGTGCGCCACTTCCTCACCCAGTATTACCAGCTCATCCCCGACTGGATGGGCCAGCTGGGCGAGAACGCCTACCGCATGGCCTTCTACCTCTACTACCGGGCCCGGAAGGCCCCCATGGACCAGGACGGCAGCTTCCGCGTGCGGGTGGAGGACGTCATCCAGTACATCGGCCTGCCCACCAAGGAGGAGGTCAAGAACCGCAACTACGACGAGGCCATCCTCCGCCCCTTCCGCAAGGCCGTGGAGGAGATCCACCGCATCTCCGGCGGGTCGCTGGAGGTGGACATGGACTATAACAACATCAACACCTTCCTGGCGGGACAGCTGAACGTCAGCATCGATGACGCCGTGCACGATTACGTCCAGAAGCTGGACAAGGCCAAGTCCGCCCGGCAGCTGGATCCCAAGAAGAAAAAGCACGAAAAGAAGTCGGAACTCCCGGAAGCGGTGCACGAGGACACATCGGAACCTTGAGGAGGATGTGGAAGGCGGGACGGCAAAATATCCACAGATCCCCCCGGAACGCGCCTCCGGAGGGCCTCCCCG
The DNA here is from genome assembly GCF_910584465.1 of uncultured Oscillibacter sp. Lineage (GTDB taxonomy): Bacteria > Bacillota > Clostridia > Oscillospirales > Oscillospiraceae > Oscillibacter. The sequence goes on along the minus strand of NZ_CAJUBK010000003.1, from coordinate 11,770 downwards.
GCGGAAAACCCCCGGGATCGTGGAAAACTCCTCCACGAAACGGGCGATATCCCCCGGAGGGCCCGGCCGTGTCCGACCTCATCTCGTGCCCTTCCGACCCGAGCACGTGCGGCAGCGGCCTGGCTTCGTGCAGCCCCCCGCCGCTCCGCCGCTCCTCTCTAGGGCTCCCGGGCCCCGCTCCCCCCTTATGATATCTTAAGATATCTTAGCGCCGGAGGGTACGACCCCCCTCCGGCACCTTAGATAAAGCTCCAACACGACGACGGAAAAGGAGAACTGCATGAAACTGTTTCGAAAAGCCGCACTGACCCTGCTGGCGGTCCTGCTGCTGAGCGTCCCCGCCCTGGCGGCGGAGACCGAGGTGACGGTCACGGACGCCGCCGGCTTCCGGGCCGCACTGGAAAACGAAGACGTCCGGACCATCCGCTTCTCGAGGAGGATCGTCATCGAAGCCCTCGGGAGCGGGAAGGACGCCCTGGACGCGGGGACGAAGACCATCCTCCCCGCGGACCCTACCACCGATGAGGACCAGCTCATCTTCGGCCAGGGCGTCACCATGCTCCACATCTCCGTCCACGAGGGGAACCGCCAAAACCCGGACACCCAGAGCGTCCGCAACATCTACGGCCGGGACTATGACGGCAGCGGCATGGAGATCGACATGGGCCTGCTGATGGAGGCCGCCGAGGGCTACGTGGGCTGGTACGAGTACCACGCCGCCGACAGTAAGGACAGCAACGGCTCCCCGGACGAGTACGCGGGCAAGCGCGTATGCTACATCGAATACAGCGGCAGCTGGGAGGACACGATCGAGACCGCGGCGGACCTGACCGCCGAAGGATGGAAGCACACCCCCACCGCGGGGGCCGATGACGAGAACCAGATCCTCTTCCTGCAATTCGGCACCCCCCGTACGGATAACAAGGAGATCAAAATCCAGCGGGACATCCTCGTCACGGGCCGCACGCAGTGCTTCGGCGGGCAGTCCCTGACCGTGACCAACAACGCCACCCTGACCACCGCCGTACTGGGGCTGGAGACCGCGGGCGGAGACTGGGGCTACAAGGACGCGGGGTCCTCCAATCTCCTCGTCAACGGCGGCGGCAAAGTGGTCCTCCACCGCTGGGAGGGCGAAGACAGCCGTGAGGACGGCGCATACATCCCGGAAGGCGACGTCCAGCTGGCCGCGGAGGGCGCCATCTACCTGGTGGGGGACGACCTCAAGGACTGCCTGACCTTCGACAAAGATGCGGAGATCTTCTGCGAGCACCATCCCCTGGCGTACTCCCCCACTCCCATCGAGTCGCAGGAGGGGGAACTGCGGGGCCGTCCCGGCGACTGGATCATCCAGCTGGACGGCCTCCCGGGAGGCGTCCCGACCGGCTGGTTCTACAACATCGGTTTCGATGTGGACCGGAGCACCGGCACCGCCGGCTGGCGCTGCGACCCGGAGGCGGCGGAGACCCTGCTGGCCACGGACGCCGACGGCAAGGCCACCCAGGCCCTCGTCCCCTGCGACGCGGGCGAGGACGGGAGCGTCCGGCTCTACCCCCTGTCCGCCGGGGATTACCGGGTCTACCTCTACCACGATCCCGCCGAGAACCCGGACTATATCGAGCACCCGGAGCGGATCTCGCATGGCGTAGGGACGGACGTCCCCGGCACCGAGGGGATGTACCTGACGCTCTATGTCCCCGCCTCCGAGCTCCTGGTGCCCAGCACAGAGATCATAGATATGTCGGACGGGAAGACGGTCCTCAGGTTCGTCCGCCTCCCCGGGGAGGTCGTGGCCAGGGCGAAGGCGGTCTTCGCCGTCTCCTACGGTCCCGGCGCGGCGGCGGAGCAGATCACGGAGGGTGAGATCGAGGAGGTCTACCCCCTCGAATGGGGCGCCTCCTTCCAGGCGGATCTGGACGGGGACTCCCGCGTGTTCCTCCTGGACGAGCACCTGCGCCCCATCGTCCCGAAGATGGACCTGAGTGCGTGACGCCATGTCCGACACCTTCGATTCCCTCCGGCCCCATATCGTGGACTACCTCCGCGCCAAGGGCATCGACCCCGCCCGGCGCTTCCGCTGCCTGGACCCCCGGCACCTGGACCGGGACCCCTCCATGGGATACGACGCCAAACGGCAGAAAGTCCACTGCTTCGCCTGCGGGGCGGACTACGACCTGTTCGACCTGCTGGCGATCGACGAGGGGCTGTCCTCGCCCAAGGAGGCGCTGGACCGGGCCTCCCAGCTCTACGGACGGGGCGGGCCTCCCGCCGCCCTCCCGCTCCGTTCGGAGCAGTCCGCGCCGTCCTACGCCGCCCGCTGCTTCGCCCGCCGGGGGGAGACGGACTACTTCGCCCGCCGGGGCCTGTCGGCGCAGACCGTGGACCGCTTCTCCCTGGGCTACGACCCGGAGGCGGGCTGCGTGGTCCTGCCCTGCGCCGGGGGGCGGGTGGTCCGGCGGTCCGTGGAGGGCAAGCGCTACCTCAACGAGAAGGGCCGCCCCTCGCCCCTGTTCCAGCCGGAGCTGCTGGAGGGGGAGGGCCCCGTCTTCCTGACGGAGGGGACCTTCGACGCCCTCAGCGCCGAGGAGCTGGGCCACCCCGCCGCCGCGCTGAACGGCGCGGGGAACCGGGAGAAGGCGGCGGAGCTCCTGCGCGGGCGGGAGCGGCCCGGGGCGGTGCTGGTCCTGACGGACGCGGACGCCGCCGGGGACGCCTGGGCCTCCGCCCTGACGGAGGAGTTCCCCTGGCTGTACCGCTGCCCGCCGGTGCCGGCGGGGAAGGACCTGAACGAGTCCCTCCTGGCGGACCGGGAGGGGACGGCCCGCTATCTGGACGATTGCCTGGCCCAGTGGGAGGCCCTGCGCCCCCCGCCGTATGAGGAGCTGTCCGCCGCCGGACGGCTGGAGGCCCTGGGGCGCTATATCGAGGAGCGGGCGGCCCGGCCCGCCCTGCTGACGGGCTTCCCCGGCCTGGACGCGGCGCTGGACGGCGGGCTGTACGACGGGCTGTACGTCATCGGGGCGATCAGCTCCCTGGGCAAGACCGCCTTCTGTATGCAGATCGCCGACCAGCTGGCGGAGCAGGGGCGGGACGTGCTGGTGTTCACCCTGGAGATGTCCGCCTTCGAGCTGATGGCCCGCTCCATCTCCCGGGAGACCTTCCTGGCGGACCGGAGCCGGGGGAAGCGGCTGGCCAAGACCGTCCGGGGCGTGCTGGACGGGCGGCGCTATCCCCGCTACAGTCCGGACGAGCGCGCCCACCTGGACGCCGCCCGGCGGCGTTACGCCGCCTACGCCGGACACATCTGGTTCCGGGAGGGGGACCACGAGACCGGGATGGACGAGATCCGCCGGGAGGTCCGGCGGCACATCACCGAGACCGGGGCCCGCCCCGTGGTGCTGCTGGACTACCTCCAGATCGTGGCCCCGGCGGACGTGCACTTCACCGACAAGCAGAACCTGGACCGGACCGTCTGCGCGTTGAAGAAGCTCAGCCGCCAGGAGGAGCTGACGATCCTGGCGGTGTCGTCGTTCAACCGCGAGAATTACAACGCCGAAGCCACCATGGCCGCGTTCAAGGAGTCCGGCGGCATCGACTACAGCGCGGACGTGCTGCTGGGCCTCCAGGCCCGGGGGGCGGGGGGCCGGAGCTTCAACATCGACGAGGAGAAGCGCAAGGACCCCCGGGAGCTGGAGCTGAAGATCCTGAAGAACCGCACCGCCTCCCTGGGGGAGCCGGTGCCCCTGCGGTACTACCCGGCCTTCTCCTGCTTCGAGGAGGGATAGGGCCCGGATCGGCACCGGGAAGGCCCCGATACCAGGGGATGGGGCCCCCGCCAGGTCTTTCCCGCAATGTTACAGTCCTGTTACAAGCGCGAAAAACGCTTGCAATTTGCCGGAGCCTTTGCTATGATGCATCCATGGACAGCGCCGCCGGAAGGGGATGCCGGTACAGATACGGTATTGGCTAGCCACGGTATGTGCACCGGGCGAACTGAAAGATGGAGCTGCTCCAAATCTAAAATGCCGTCCGCGGCTTCGCGAACGGTAAATCCAAAAGGAGGAAACCACATCATGAGAAAGTTCCTTTCTCTGCTCCTGGCTCTGATCATGACCATGTCTCTGGTCACGCTCAGCGCTGGAGCGACGGACTTCACTGATGACAGCGACATTTCTTATAATGAAGCTATCGACGTGATCTCCGCGATCGGGGTTGTCGACGGTTATTCCGACGGCAGCTTCAAGCCCACTGCGGTCCTGACCCGCGGCGCGGCCGCCAAGATCATCTGCAACATGATCCTCGGCCCCGCTGCTGCCAGCAACATGACCGCGTCCGCCGCGCCCTTCAAGGACGTCCCGGCGAACCACACCTTTGCCGCTCAGATCGCCTACTGCGCGCAGCAGGGCATCATCAACGGCTATCCCGACGGCACCTTCAAGCCCGGCAACACCCTGACCGGCTATGCCTTCCTGAAGATGCTCGAGGGCGCCCTGGGTTATGACGGCAAGATCGAGGGCTTCACCGGCGCGAACTGGACCATCAACGTCCTGAAGATCGCCACCGGCATCGGCCTGCTGGAAGACGTCGCTGAGGGCTTTGCCGGCTCCAACAGCGTCGATCGTCAGACCGCCTGCCTGTTCGCCTTCAACACCCTGAAGGCCGACCTGGTCGAGTATGACAGCAAGATCACCGCTTCCGTCGCCGGCGTCGAGGTCACCATCGGCGGCAGCAACGGCGCGAAGAGCGTGCAGTCTGAGACCCAGGCTTCCAACACCAACAACTGGAACATCATCAACGAGTCCCGGCCCACCAGCCAGGGCGCTACCTCTCACGACAACTACGCCATCATCCAGTTCGGCGAGCGTTACTTCCCCCGTCTGGTCCGCAACAACGGCCAGTTCAAGTGGAACGACCGCTGGAATGGCCAGTACTGCGTCGACGATCTGGGCCGCCCCTCCAGCACCTGGACCTATCGCGGCGAGAAGATCGGCACCTACACCGAGGATCCCATCAAGACCTATGAGGGCGGCGTCGCCATCACCGAGATCTACAACGACCTCGAGATGAACACTGCCACCAACCAGGCCTTCAACGGCAACGGCGTCGTCTTCGTCAACGGCGTGAACTACAGCGGCATTTCCTATGACGAGGATACCGGCAAGATCGAGATCGGCGACAACTTCGGCCGTGTTGACATCAAGCGCAACACCAAGGTCGAGACCGGCGACCTGGCTGAGGGCTTCGACTTCGCCATGGCTTATGACCTGGATCTGGAGAAGGGCACCACCACTCTGTCTGCTGCGACCCTGCAGAAGATCAAGGACGGCGATCTGCCTGAGCCCGATGAGGGCAAGGTCGGCAACGGCACCATCACCGAGGTCTATCGCAACGACAAGACCAACGACGTCATCATCGCCATCATCTCCGTCTACGGCGGCAAGGTCACCTCTGTGAACGAGGGCACCTCTAAGCGTGACGATTTCGTGGAGATCGAGTACGGCGCGCTGGATAACCACATCCCCGTCGGCATGGACGACGACAACAACTGGTTCGAGACCACCGGCCTGAAGGAAGACGACGTTGTCGCCTATACTTACTCCAACAGCGCCAACAGCATCCAGACCATGGAGAAGATCGAGTCCGTGGATGGCAGCCTGTCCAAGCGCACCGCTGGCAAGAACCTGACCCTGGGCGACACCACCTACAAGTATGCCGAGGAGTACAACTTCGAGTACGGCCTGGACGAGACTGGCCTGACCAACAAGTCCAACTACCGCGTGTTCCTCGACGAGTTCGGCTACGCTCTGTGGATCGAAGAGGCCGAGTTCAACGCCAAGGAGTATGCTCTGATCGAGCGTATCACCAGCGAGGTCAAGGGCTCTCGTAACGCCATCGTGTCTCATACCCTCGATGACCTGACCGGCAGCTACGACGGCCAGGATGACCAGGATGCCCGTGCTCCTCAGAAGTATGACTCTACTTCTAACCAGCTCGATTGGACCACCAACCGTGTCCAGCTGCTGTTCGCCGACGGCTCTGAGCGCACCGTCAGCCTCGACCGCAGCTACTACACCAACGTTGCGTCCTCTCGCGAGATGTTCAAGAAGTCTACCGGTAATCTGGCTACGCTGAATAGCGTGACCGATGCCAATGGTGACGTCATGAACCTCGAGTTCTGGGCCGGCGATGTTGTCCGTGTCTCTGAGCTCAACAGCGGCAGTGTCCGCCTGAACCGTATCGGCCAGACCGAGTGGGCGGAGTATGTGGCTGATCGCGATGTCCGCAACACCTTCATCTCCATGATCGGCGATAAGTCTAATAAGGCTGATGATGCCAAGAAGGGCTTTGCTACCATCACCAGCCGTTCTCTGGAGTTCAACGACGCGGATGTCTACACCGACAGCAACACCATCTTCGTCGTGAAGGTCGACAACGGCCGCAGCTCCTACGACTGGAAGGTCTACACCGGCATCAAGAACGCTCCCACCGTTGAAAAGGGTGTTGGCTTCGCTTACATCCGCGGCGGTGTGGCCAAGATCGTCTTCATCACCGACGGCGTTGTGAAGAACGTCAGCCGTGACGTGACCTTCATCACCGGCGCTTCCGTGAGCAAGACTGTCCTCGAGACCGACGGCCGCAAGTATTACACTTACGACGCTGTTGTCCGCGGCGAGATCACCAGCATCATGATCGACGCTGAGATTGAGGAGAAGACGGACAAGGACGGCAACCCGATGCACGCCTCTGTCGAGGGCTTCAACTTCACCATTGGTGAGAAGACCAAGGGTAAGCAGGGCGCCGTGATGATCATCAACAACTACATCAGCGACACCGATGATGTCATCACCAAGCTCGAGTATGCTGACAGCTCTGTCCACGCTTATGGTCCTGTGACCGGCATCAAGAAGATCTCCGGTTCTACCGATGAGATCAAGGTCGGCGCCAATGGCGACACCTATGGCCGGACTCTGACCCTTGCTTCCAACGTCAACATCTTCCTGGCTGATGACGGCGGCAGCATCGAGGCGGTCGAGCTGAGCGACATCAAGACCAGCAAGGTCAACAAGGTCTACTACACCCTGGACGACGGCCTGGTGACCAACCTGTTCGTGATCGAGGTCAACGAGCGCGACGACTGATTTATCAGTCTGACAGCGGCAAAGACCTAAGCGAAGACTCCTGAAAGGGGGGCGCGAAAGCGCCCTCCTTTCTTCGTCCGTCTCAGAAAATTCATAGGATAAGCCTTGCCTTCCCGGGGGATATGATGTATAATATCGGTCATATCCGGCCCTTTCGGGTCACATTTTCAGGAGGAACACAGCGTGAGTGAAGAAAAGATCGAGACCGCCTCCCTGGCCCCCGCTCTGGGGCCCCGGGACATCGCGGCGGTGTGCTTATATTCGGTCCTGCTCTTTCTGGCCATGACCGTGCAGACGGGGCGGATGTCGGTGCTCCTGCCCTTCCTGGCGGTGGTTTTGACCATCGGGCGGGAGCCCCTCCGGCGGATCCGGGAGCGGCTGAGCGTGCCTCTGCTGGGCTTTTTGCTCTTCGCCTTGATGTACGGCTTCGCGGCGGTCTACGCGTCCCAGGGGGCGTACGCGGTGGCGGAGTTCAATAAGTTCATCGCGTCCTTTTCCCTGGCCGTGATCTTCCTGGCCCGCTTCGACCGTAAGCACGTCCGGGGCCTGCTCTGGGGGCTTGCGGCGGTGCTGGCGCTGATCGGCCTGATCTGCGTGGACATGGGCTGTTCGGCGAAGCTCTTCGGGGCGTTCAACGGCGGGATGCAGCTCCTTGGGATGGACTTCACCGAAACGCTGGAGGCCAGCCAGGGCGCGCGGCTCAACGGCATCTATAACGACGCGAACATCACCGGTGTGATGATGGGTGTGGCGGTCTTCGTCTGCGTCTATCTCCTGCGCACGTCGAAGAAGCTGTGGGAGAAGGCGCTGGGGAGTGTCCTGCTGGGGATCTGCTCGGTGGCGTTCCTGACGGCGGTGAGCCGGGGCGCGATCTTGTGCTTCGCCCTGGCGGCGCTGATCTACCTGGCGGCGGAGCGGGAGGACCGGCTGGGCCTGTTCTTCACGCTGTGCGCCACGGCGGTAGGGATGGTCCTGTGCAGTGCGGTGGCCCTGCTCCACATGGAGGAAGGCTCCTTCCTGCCGGACGTGATGTGCGTGCTCTGCGGCGCGGCGATCTTCCTGCTGGAGCAGGGGGTGAACACGCGCCTGGTCGGCGTCCTGCGGGGCCACGGGAAAGCGGTCGTGGCGGGCTGCGGGGTGCTGGTGCTGGTGTTGTGCGGCGTGGTGGTCCTGGCGCTGACCTGGACGGTGCCCCATCCGTTTTCGGAGGGCGGCATCACCCGGGGCATGGCCCCGGTCCCTGGGGAGCATACGATCGAGGGGGATTGGGACGAGGGCGTCAAGGTCGACGTCTATTACCGCACGTGGGTCCAGGCCATCCGCGCGGACGCGAACATCGGCCTGTATAACGGCCCGGTGGACGGGGCGTCCTTCGTGGTCCCTGAGGATGCGTTCCGGCTGTACGTCTCCTTCTCCGGCGAGGCCGGCAAGGAGATCCGTTCCGCGTCCTTCTCGGACGGGACGAAGATCCCGCTGAAATACCGGCTGCTCCCCGGGATGATCTCCTCCCGTCTTCAGGACGGCCTGTTCTACGGGAGCAGCTATCTCCTCCGTGCGCAGTATGACATCGACGGTTGGAAGCTCTTCCAGCGCAGTCCCTTGATCGGCTTCGGCCTGGGCAGCTCGGAGACGTGGCTGACCTCGCTCCAGCCCTGTTTCTACGAGTCCCTCTACCTCCATAACCACATCCTCCAGGTCCTGTGCGACATGGGCGTGATCGGGCTGGTGTTTTGGCTGGCGTTCCTGGGCGGATCGTTGTGGCTGCTGATCCGGCAGATCTTGCGGGCGAAGGACCCCCTGGCGTCGGTGCTGCTGGGCTGCTGGTCGCTGATGGTGATCCACGGCCTGATGGAGATCAACTTCTCGATCCGGGCCTTCCAGTGCATGGCGTGGCTGCTGCTGCTGCTGCCGGTGGTGCTGTATACGAAGCCGCTCTCCTCGGAGCGGCTGGTGCAGATGGGCGGCTTCTTCGCGGCGCTGTTCATGTGGATGTACCTGCTGGTCTTCGGCGGGCTGCTGGAGTGCCGCCGGATGGCCGCCCGGGAGATGGAGGGCTTTTCCACGGACAGCGTGGCGACCTTCATGGAGCAGACCCGGAAATGGGTGAAGATGGACGTCTTCGACCACGAGCAGGAGCAGCTGAATTTCGTCGGCAACGCGGTGCTGCTGGATGATGGCCGCTATACGCAGGACATGGAGCTCTACGCCGGGCAGCTGCGGGCCTCCGGCACCTATACCGCCTGCTCGGGCCTCGCGGAGTATTACTACCTGCCCCAGGGCGAGTATGAAGAGATGTTCGCCTGTTCCCGGGAGGGCGTGTTCCAGGAGGCGTCCGTCGCCGACGCGTGGAACCAGCAGTTCGACTTCTACCGGATGGAAGTGCTGGCGAAGATGACCGCGGACGACATGGAGGTCTTCATGGACGGCGTCCTGGCCCTCCGGGCGGACCTGGAGTCCTTCAGCGAGGGCCGTTATGAGGAGATCCGGCTGACGGAAGCGAACCAGGCGTTCGTAGATCAGGTGGCCTCGGCCCGGGAGCAGGGCCTGACGGGTGCGGCGGCGCTGCTTTTCATCACGGTCTTCGGGAGCGCGCAGATAGCAGGATAAACAAGGAGAGGACGGAAGGGGCTCCCCCCTCCGTCCTCTTTTTGCCAGTTTGACCACGACGATCGTGGTAGGATGCCGGAGGATCGGCAAAAAAGTTTCTGGAATTTCGCAAAAACTCTTGCGGCGGCATAGGGATCGTGCTAATATAACAAAAGTTTCAGGCAAGTACCAAGTCAAATCGACCACGACTGACCACGAAAGGAAGGAGCGGCAGGTATGCGGACCGGGGACAATGTGCGGCTGCGGGCGGACGGGCGTTACGAAGCGCGTTATGCCAAGAGCCGGGACAGCCGGGGGCGGATCGTCTATGGCTATTGCTACGGCAAGACCTATGAGGAAGCCGCGGCGAAGAGGCAGGAAGCCCGCCGCCGTTCCGTCGTGGTCCGGGAGATGCGGCTCTTGATCCTGGGTGCGGGGAGCCACGGACGAGAGGTCCGGGAGCTGGCCGAGTGCCTCCGGATCTTCCAGGAGGTCGCGTTCTTGGATGACGACCCGTCGAACCCCTTGGCGATCGGCCCCTGTGAAGGGTATGCCCAATACAGGGAGACTTACCCGGCCGCCATCCCCGCCGTCGGGGATCGGGCCCTGCGTATGCGCTGGCTGGAGGAGCTGGCCCAGGCGGGGTTCGTGCTCCCGGTGCTGGTCCATCCCACGGCCGTGGTCTCGCCCAGTGCCAAGCTGGGCTATGGCACCGTGATCTGTGCCCGGGCCACCGTGGGCAGCGGGGTGAGCGTGGGCTGCGGCAGCATCATCAGCAGCGGCTGTACCATCGACCGGGGGGTCGTCCTCCCGGCGGGGACCCATCTGTCCTGTGGACAAGCCGTGGTGAAGGACCTGGAGGGAGCATGAGGACACGGAAGAGACCTTGATCGAGGAGGGAGGCCGTTCTGATGAGCGGGAGGATCTTTTTGTCCTCGCCGACGATCCACGGCGAGGAGCAGATGTATGTGAAGGAGGCGTTCGACACCAACTGGGTAGCGCCCCTGGGGAAGAACGTCAATGAGTTCGAAAAGGAGATGGCGGCGTATATCGGCGTAGGCCACGCGGCGGCGCTGACGGCAGGGACGGCGGCATTGCACCTGGCGGTGAAGCTGGCGGGCGTAGGCCGGGGGGACCGGGTGTTCTGCTCGGACCTGACCTTCTCGGCGACGGTGAACCCGGTGAGCTACGAGGGCGGGGAACAGGTCTTCATCGAGAGCGAGCGGGAGACCTGGAACATGGACCCCCGGGCCCTGGAGCGGGCCTTCGGGAAATATCCGGACTGCAGGTGCGTCATAGCCGCGAACCTGTACGGCACGCCGGCGAAGCTGGATGAGATCCGAGAGATCTGCGATGCACACGGCGCGGTGCTGATCGAAGACGCCGCCGAGAGCTTGGGCGCGTCGTATCGAGGCCGCATGACGGGGACCTTTGGGGCCTATAACGCGGTCTCCTTCAATGGGAACAAGATCATCACCTCTTCCGGCGGAGGGATGCTCCTCAGCGACGACGGGGAGGCGATTAAAAAAGCTTGGTACTAGTTTACGTATGTCAAAATGCACTAGAAATTTTTACAAGGGCTTTTTGATATTGTTTTGTCCGCCTATGTATTGATAGTGTTGTCCTAATTCTGCTGATTGTCGTGGTGTTGGTCCGAGTGAAACTGTGGACCCTATATATCCTGCCAGTAGCGATTTAAAGGGAATCGGAGGATTTTCAAGCTTTATAAATTCCTTTTAGTAAAAGAAACACGGGGCAAAAATTGCGAGTTACGTCTAAACACGATGCGCCCAACGAAGTTTGAACGGGCCCTGCAGTCTACAAGCTTAGATGAGATTCTAGAGTTGTGGAACATCTTAAAAGGGGATATGTTTATCGTAGGCCCCTGCTTCTTCTAGTTGAGTTAGATGTTCGATATACCAGGAAATCATGTTTTGGTGGAGATGTCCGCATCATTCCTGTCGAAAAAGCGGACCGCCGGGAGCAGGGCGAAAGGATAGGAGGAGACGATGTATCGGCGACATATCAAGCGTCTTTTGGATATCGCG